>CAYUFW010000068.1:0-29372 GCA_964443915.1 uncultured Pirellulaceae bacterium | reverse complement strand
CTGGCCCACGTAGAAGGGCAGCGCGTTGGAGATGCCCCGTTTGGTTACCACCCTGATCTCCCGCCGGCCTGGCTTTGCATCCGGGGCCATCGTGACCTCGGCAAAAACGAGTTCCGTCTGGGAACGAACGGCCGGAGTGCGCTCGTCTTCGTCGAACACCCTTTGGATCCGTTCGATCAGGTTCTTTTTTGCCACTTCCTGCTCGGACAGTTCGGCACTGTCTGGTTCGGCGGGCTTTGTCTCCTTTGGCTTTTCCAGATTCGCATTGCACTTGCTGCAGACCGTGGCGTCAAGCGGATTGGCCGTGCCGCACACCGGGCAGATCAGCGAGGCAACCACTGTGGACGCGCCTTCTGGGCCGATGGGCGCGGGGAATTCGAAAAAGGCCATCCTGGCGGACATCGCATCGTCCACCTTCGTTTCCTTTTTCTTCAACTCGTTCAACTGCTGCCGGAGCGTCCCCAATTCCTGATTGCCCCAGACCCGGTAGTAATCGACCAGCCGAACGGAAACCCCTTCTCCGGTCACAACCAAATCGGAAATGTCGGCGAGCCCTTGTCCACCTAAACGGATCGTGAAGGTCTCGCCCTGCTGGCCGCCGGCGGGATAGACGTAACCGATGAACTGAGCGCTGGCCGTGGATGCGGCGGCCACAACGATGGCCAGCCCCAGAATGACGAATCGAAGCTTGTACATGGTGTCTCCCCAGGATCAGGGATTGGTGGTTAGAGGTCTCAACAGAACCGATCCAACAAAGTCGCTCCTCCCTAATCTTTCACCTCGTCTTTCACCTAATCTCCCGGAGGGACCATTAGGTGTCGGATCAAGTGAAAGATTAGGTGAAAGATTACGTGAGAGATTAGGGACCTTTAATCCCTCTTCGCTCATCTCGAATCTCTCGTTCAAATGATCTCTTCCAGCATTCCGGCCGACTTCATGCCTTCTGCTTCGGTGTCCAACACGTGGGCGTCGAACCCCAAAGGATGCGGCAACTTGGCTGCGGCGTCGATACCAGCCAGCAAATAGAAGCTGCCCAGCAGGTCCGCCGGATAGACGGGCCTCTCCTTGACAGTGGCGCCAAACTCATCAGACGAGCCGACGACGCGGCCGCCCTTGAATCCGCCGCCCGCGACCAGCACGCTGAAGACCCGCCCGTAGTGATGGCGACCGCCGTTCCAAGGCGGCGCCCAGTCCACCTTCGGCGTTCTACCGAACTCGCCGGTACACCAAACCAGGGTGCTATCCAGCAACTTCTTCTCGCTCAGATCCGCCAGCAACGTTGCCAGCCCTTGGTCCAGCCAGGGACACTGGCGCCGCATCGTCGGGAAGTGGCCGCCGTGCGTGTCCCAACCGCCGGGAAAGCTGATGGTGATGTAGGGCACCCCAGCCTCGACCATCCGCCGCGCCGCCAAGCATTCCTGCCCGAACGTGTTGCGGCCGTAACGGTCTCGGAGTGCCGTGGGCTCGTTGTCGAGGTTGAAGACTTCCCTGCCCGATCCCAAAATCAAGCCGTAGGCTTTCTGCCTGGCTTCTTCGGCCGCGGCCATCTCCGGGACGCTCGCGAGGCCGTAGCCCATGGTATTGATCTTGTCGACCAATTCACGGCGGGCCCTTTGCCGGTTGTCGTCGATTCCCCGGTTGATAATTCCCTGGACCTCGAAGCGAGCCGCGTTGGGATCGCCGCCCGTGGAGAAGGGTTTGTACGCGGGGCCCAGAAAGCCTTCCTCGGAGAACCGCCCGGCTGCCTGGAGCATCACGACGAAAGGCGGAAGCAGACCCTTGTACTGCTCTTTCTTGAAGAAGGTAAAGATGGCTCCCACGCTAGGATAGGCCAGGTTCCCGCCGGGCTTGTGGCCGGTCTGCATCAGGTAGGCCGCCGTCTCGTGACCATCGTTGCCGTGGGTCATGCTGCGGATCAAGGAGTACTTGTCGGCTTGCTTTGCCAGTTCGGGGAACAGGAAGCTTAACTGGATTCCTTCCACGTTCGTGGGGATGACCTTGTCAAACTCGGCCATGTAGTCCCAGCCCGAGCCTGGCTTCGGGTCCCAGGTGTCATTCTGCGACATGCCGCCCCACAAGAAGACCTGGATGACCGACTTGATTTTTCCCTTGTTCTTGGCCTTCTCCTTGGCCGCCGCGTCGCGGGCCGCTTTCTCGTCGGCAAGCTGCTGCTCGGGCGTCTTCTGGGCCTCGGCCGCAAAAGCACGGCTGCCCAAACCGCTGGCCGCGACCAAACCGGCTGCGCCCAAAGCGCCGCGTCGCATGGCCTCGCGCCGGGTCACCTTGTCTGGATTGTTATTGGTACTCATGATTTCAGTCCTCCTTTTACCCCTGGTAGGAGTGTCGTGCCAGAAAACCGACTGTATTGAGCTGATTGTATCGCGCCTGCCACGCAACGAAGGGGGCCTTTTTTTGGGCATCCCCCCTTGGTTGCCAAACCTGCTTCCCACCGGCACGGGGCCAGCGGGGAGCAACTCATCTATCAATGCCGGAGCAGAAACTCGGGACTGTTGACCAGCGCCCAGGCAAGATCGATCCACATGTCGCGTCCTTTCGTCACTCCGATCTTGGCATATTCCTCTACGGTCTTTACGTCGGCATCCGTCGGAAGCCGCGAGAGGATCGTCAGGTAAAGTCTCTCGGCGACTTCCTGCGGCGTGCCGCCTGCGGCGATCAGCGCGGCGAGCTTCGGGCCGCTTTGGAGCTTGTTTTGGATGGTAGCCGAGTTCAGCATGTACAACCACTGGGGCGAGGCAAGCTCGTTGACTCGCTCGGTTTCCATCCCCGTATCGCGCCCCGAACGTCCGAACAGTGCCAGGAAGGCACTGGTGACGCTCCCGTCCCCCACCTGCACCGCATTCATGGCGTCAGGAATATAGGTGAAAGGCTCCGGAACGGCACTGGTGTACAGGTCCGCACTGCCCGTGATCTCGTTCAGCGCATCGATCAACACCTCGGCTTCCACGCGCCGCATCAGGTAGCTGGCGAAGTTGGCAGCCGCTTCCGGCTTGTCGGATCTTGCGATTGGAGAGAGCTGGTACGTGGCCGACGTGAAAATCAGTCGCTTCAGGTGCTTGAGGTTCCAGCCGCTGGAGACCAGTTCCTTCTCCAGGTAGGCCAGGAGTTCGGGGTTGCTGGGCGGGTTGTCGTCCCGGATGTCGTCCGCCTCGTGGATGATGCCGCGTCCCATCGCCCACGCCCAAGTCCGGTTGGCAATGGTCTTGGCAAACCAGGGGTTCTCCGGCCGAATCAGCCACTCGGCAAACACCTCCCGCGGATCGCGGTCCGGCGGAACCGTCGGGTTGGCGCCGTCCGGAAAAGCGGCCTCCAGCGGCCCGTTCTCACTCAGGGGTTGGGCCAACCCTTGCGGAATCTGATTGGTGGCGGTCACCGATTTGGCGACGTTGTCGATTCCCGGCGCGATGCTGCCCGGCACGGCGACCGAGTTGAGGGGGTCCCAGAAAACGATCTCCTCTTTCCACTCGCTGGTGGGTTTGTAGCCGATCTGAGTGAAGAACGCCGCCATGCCGGCCCGACGCTCTTCCGGCCAGGAGTGGACCCGCGTGCCCATGAACGCCAAAGCCACCGAGGCGGCAATTCCCTCCGGGGTTCTGTTCTGAATGGCGCGGTAGAAGTTGACCGGCCCAACGCGGAAATTGCTGCCACTGGAGGTGAGCAATTCGCGGGCGAACTGGTCGTACGGCTTGTTCTGGGCAGTGGACTCCCAGAGCCAGCGGTGATAAGCCTGGGCCGCGTTGGGCCAGACCTTCACCGGGAATTCCGCTTTGACTCTTAAGATATCACTCCATTTCATCGCCCAGTAGTCGAAATGCGCGGGCTGCTCAAGCAGATGGTCAATCAAGGCGGCGCGTTTGTTCTGGTCCGGATTCTGGATGAACGCTCGAGCCTCGTCTGCGGAGGGCAGCTTGCCCGTGAGGTCCAAATAGGCGCGGCGGATAAACACCGCATCGGAGCAGAGGCCCGGTTCGACATTCAACGCCTTCAACTTCGCAAAGACGGCATGGTCAATCCCGTTCACCGGCTTCGGCGGATCGCGACTCTCCATCAGGGTCGTCACCTGGCGCGCGGCGACCAGACGATACCAAGCTGCCTTGGCCTGCTGAGCCTGGTTGCGTCTGTCGTTGGCGGCGTCCACGGCAGCCCGCCACGCCGCCCGCGTTCTTTCTGCTTCCGTCTGCATCGGCGCGGCTACGGCTTCCGCCTCCTTCGCCGCTTTTTCGTCCGCCTCGTGGGTCTGCTTGGCGGCGGCGATCCGCTCCTTGAGCTTCGCCAGGGTTTCTTCGGCCAACTTCTTCCGCGCTTCGGCCCTGGTCAACGCCTCCGCGGCGCGGGTAGCCTGAATCGCGGCTTGCTCCAGCGCCTTTGCTTTGGGGTCCAGGGCTGCCTTGGCCTCATTGGCCACCTTGCGTTTGGCGGCAGCTACCTCTGCAGTCTGCTTTGCCGCCGCATCGAGTTGGAGGATGTCCTTGGCTGCTTCCTGGGCCGCTTGGTTTGCCGGATCTCCCGCAGCTGCTTTGCGCTTGGCTGCGGCTTGGGCCACCGCCTGGTTCATCTCGTCCGCGAGCTTCGCAGTCTCCTGAGCCTCCTTTTCGGCGGCCGCCAACGCCGCGGTGCCGTTCTCGACCTGTTTCTTCACACCCGCCAAGCCGGCTTCGGCCACTTTCTTCTGCGCCGTCAGCCGGGCTACCAGTTTCGCAGCATTCGCGGCCGGCGCCTGTGCCGCTTGTTCGGCCTGTTGCGCTGGAACCAGGGCGGCCTTGGCTTCGTCGGCCGCCTTGCGCTTGGCGGCAGCGTCGGCGGCGGCCTGCTTCTTTTCCGCCTCCGGCTTGGCGGCATCTGCGGCAACCGCCTTGGCGTTGGCCTCTGCCGCCTGGGCCGCCTGGTCGGCCGCCTGATGAGCAGCCGTGGCCGCGGCGACTTGGTTCTTGGCGGCGTCCAGAGCCTCGTCGGCTGTCTTCTTCTGCGCTTCGGCTTCGGCCAGCAGCTTGGGTGCCTCGTTGGCCTGGTTCTGCAATTTCTGCTCGTTTTGCTTTGCTTTCTCCAAAGCAGCTTTGGCGGTGTCAGCCGCCCTGCGTTTGGCGGTCGCTTGGGCCGTGGCCTTCTTGGCGTCGGTCTCCAGCTTGTTGGCGGCGTCGGCGGCGACCTTGGCCGCGGCCTCAGCCTCCTTCGCCTCCTTCTCGGCCGCATTGTAGGCTGCCTGCAGGGGGGCCGCCGCGGCCTTGGCCGCGGCCAACGCCTGGTCCAGGGGAGGCTTGGCGTTGGTCGCCTCGGTCAGGGCCTGGACGGCGGCGGGCAAGTTGGCCTCGGCCTGCTGCAACTCCTTTACGCCCGGCTCGCCCGCCAGATTCTTCGCATCCGTGGCCTTCTGGCGCGCCGCGTTGGCCGCTTTCCTCGCCTCGGCGTATGCCACGTCGGCCTTTTTCATGGCGTCCAACAAGGGGCCGACAGCCGCCGCCGCCTCCTGGGCTGCCTTCTCGGCCGCTTCGTACTCGGCCCGCGCCTTGGCCTCCTCGGCTGTCTCGGCCTGTGGGTTGGCCGGCTTCGGTTCCTCCCCGGCGTGAGCCGAGGGCCAAATAGAAATCGCGAGGATAACCACGAAGAGGAAAGTGGTCTTAATTCTCATCGCAAATCGCCTTGAAGATAGTGTGAAGGGGCTTCTCATTACCCGTGCAGATTTTGAAGGTCTCCGTTTTCTGCAAATTGCGGCATCTCAACTCAAGACCCAGAGCCAAGTCGTTAAGGCCGGGCCTTTCGCCAGGACCTTGGCGGGCGGGTCAGTCGGCAGAAGAATCAAGATGCGGGTCCAACAGCTGGGTTTCAACCGAGCCTTGTCTTGTGGATTGTGTTGAAGGCAGGCATGTCACGATATAGCGTACCCGGCAGGTCCCGATCCTGCAACACCCTGGTCCCCATCGCGGGCCAACTTTCTCAAGAGACCGGTCCCCGATCCAGCCGATTTCCCGCCAATCCAGGTGGCCTAAGGACGTGTGCCGATGAAGGATCGGGGTCCGAGGTGCCGCGGCGTGCCTCGCAAACTCCATCGAGTTGCCGGACGCTGCTGTCGCTTCCCGTTCCAGGCCCGCGGGCGCAGTGCTGCATAATGATGACATGCTGTCGTCAAGACGATTGCGCGCCACCGCCTTCTGCCGGTGCGCGTCCGATCTGTCCGCAACTGAATCTAGCTGAGATAGCTGCAGTCTTTGGCAGCAATACGGCCAATTCTGGCATCTCTTGCGACTCGACTTCGATCAACTTCGAAAGTCGTCAGCGTCCGGTAGCTCCCTGGCGCGCTGTTTGCGGACGGGTTCCAGCAGCCCAGTCTCGGCCCTCGGATCGCCACATGCGTAAAGGAGGGAACAGGTTATGATGAACTATCGTTGGAAATGGCTAACGCTGGCTATCGCCGTCGCGGTGGGCGGGCTTATGCGCACCTGCGTGTCAACTTGTCCTGCTGCCGAGCCGAATTTGCTAGCGGCGCCGGTCGCCGGCGAAGAGGCGGAGCCGCTGCTGCGTGGTCCGCTGCACGAGGCGTTCGCGGAACCGGTTCCCTTGAATCCGCAGCCCGCGACGGTCGTGCCCAAACAGCCGCCCGAACCGATCGAGGAACTTCCGCCGGAAGCCAAGCCGGCCGACGAGAATGCGATCTGGATCCCCGGCTATTGGGCGTGGGACGACGAGCGTGAGGATTTCATCTTTGTCAGCGGCGTCTGGCGCGTGCCGCCCCAGGACCGACGCTGGGTGCCCGGCTACTGGGCTCAGGCGGACGGCGGCTATCAGTGGGTCTCCGGGTTCTGGGCACCGATCGAGGTCGAGGAAGTCCAATACCTGCCGGACCCGCCGCAAAGTCTCGAATCCGGTCCGAGCAGCCCGGCCCCGTCGACGGAGCACTACTGGGTCAGCGGCAATTGGTGCTACCAGAACGACCGTTATTCCTGGCGGCCCGGCTACTGGAACACCTATCGCGAAGGCTGGGTCTGGGTCCCGGCCCATTACGTCTGGACGCCGCTGGGAGCGGTCTTTGTCGACAGCTATTGGGATTGTCCATTTTCGCGGCGCGGCGTGGTGTTCGCTCCGGTCTGCTTTCGGCGGCCGCTTTACCTGCGCCCCGGTTACCGCTACACGCCCAGCGTCGTGATCGACGTTTCGCACCTGCTGATGCACCTGTTCGTCCATCCGCGCCGATGCCATTATTACTGGGGCGACTACTACGACTATCACCGACACGGGTACGATCCGGTGTTTGCGTATTACAGCGCCTACCACCGGCACCGCCACATCGACTATACGCAGCGTCTGCGCGGCTGGCACGACTATTTCCGCGACCACAAGGAATACCGCCCCCCGCACACGCTGCACGGTCAAGCCCAATTCACCGCGCGGGTCGAGCGCAACGCGGACCTGAAGTACGCGATGCTGGGACACCGACTGGACGACGTCGTGTCCGGACGCGGCGGGCCGATCCACTTCGAACGCATCTCCGCGACGCATCGCCAGAACTGGGCCGACGCGGCCAAACAAACGCGGGAGTTGACGCACCGGCGGATCGATGTCGAGACGCATCACAAGCCCGTGAATCTCGCAACACGCCACAAGCCGACGACGCAAGCCGACGGCCCGGCAAGAATCGGGGGAAAGGCCGACGCGCCCCGACCGCCCGTCAAGCTGAAACTCCCCGCACTGCCTCACGTCGCCGGCTTCCAACCCGGACGCTTGCCCCCGGAACGTCCGGACAAGCCGAGACCGGTCGAACGAGCCGAGCTTCCCAAGATCGATCGAGGCGGCTCGGTGCCCGACAGACTCAGGAGCGATTTGGGGAACCTGCGCGACCAGCCCACGCCGCCCGAACGCGATTCCTTCCGCCCACCGGTCCGGTCGCTCCCTGACGTGTCGAAGCTGCGTCAGCCCGATGCGACACCGTCCTCGAAGGCGACGCCCAGGAAGGGGACGCCCCGGGATGGGGCGCCCAAGATCGATATCCCGCGAGTTCCCGAATTCTCCCGGCCCGACTTGGGATCGGCTCGAGGATCGCCATCCTCGCGAAATCTCGGCGAACGCGGACCCAAGGCCGCGATTCCGCGCTCTGCGCCGACCCCCGACCGCACTCCCAGCTTCAAAGTGCCCGACCGAGCGCCGGGCCCGCGGACTGGGCCGCTCCCCGACCGCACCTTCAAGATGCCTGACCGGGCGCCGAGCCCGCGGACTGCGCCGACCCCGGACCGCACCTTGACCCTGAAGATGCCCGACCGAACGCCGAGCGTGCGACTCCCAAGTCCGCGAATCGAAGCACCATCGGCGGCGAGGCATGAAGTGCGGCATCCGCAGTTCTCGATCCCCAAGCTGCCGTCAGCCCCGCCGCCGCAGTCTCGCAGTCTGCCGAACCTCGAAAGCCGGAGCAGCGCTGCCCGGCCCCGATTTGAGCTGCCGAACACGCCGAGCAACTCGTCGAGGGTCGACCGTCCGCGGCCGCAGACGATGAGCCGACAAGTCCCGCGGCCTGAGTTCAAGAGTCGTGACGTCCCTGGACCACGATCCGCGCCGTCCCACGTCAACAGTGGCCGGCAAGGCCCGCCAGGTCGAACGCAGAGCAGCGGCAGGCACAAACGCTAGCGTCTGAGCCCGCGTCCGCCACATCACGCAACGGCCAGCCAAGGCCGATCCGCGGACCCGACTCCCGCCGCTGCCGGAGCAGTTGGCCGCGGCTGCATGCGCTCGCGCGCCGCCGTGATCGGCACGTCCGCCCGGATGCGGTTGACGTAGAAGCTGATGTGGTCGTACCCGCACTGCTCCAGCAGATCCAGCGCCTCGAAGAAGCCGTCGCCGACACGTTCCGGCTCGTGCGCGTCGGCACCCACGACGACGGGGATGCCCCGCTGGCGCGCCTCGACGAGCATCTGCGGAAAGGGGTTCATCTCCACGATTTCCTTGTGCTTGCCGGACGTGTTCAACTCCAGCGCGACGCCGGTTGCCGCAATCCGATCCAACGCTTGGCAGACGTCGTCCATGATCCGCTCCGGCAGCCACTCATCCGGGCGCTCGTTCTTGATCACGTCCGGATGCGACAGGCAATCGAAGAGCCTCGTCTCGGCCGCTTGGGCCAGTACGCGGAAGTAAGCCCGCTGCGTTTCGACCGCGCCCGAGTCGCCGTATCGCTGCCGGAATTCCGGGACGTGGGGATGCACCGAGCCGAGCACGTACTGAAAGTCGGCCAGTTGCAGTTGGTGCTCCAGCCAACGCTCGTACCCGGGCAGGTAGTCGGCTTCGATCCCCAATCGCACGTCAATCCGGCCGCGCCACACCTGCCGCGCCCGAAAGACCAATCGCAGGTACTCGTCGAATTCATCCACCGACATCCGGATCGTGGGTGAATAGTGGGCCGGCATCGGATTGTGGCAGGTCACCAACAGGCCTTGAAATCCGCGTCGAAAGGCCACGGCCGCGTAATCTTGCGGGTCGCCAACCGCGTGCCTGCAGAGTGTCGTGTGAGTGTGCGTCTCGTACAGCAGAGGTTCCAGTACAGACATGCTCTTCCTTCTTCTTCCTGTTCATGCCCCTCACGACGCTCCGTCGCCGTGACGTTCCAGCAAATTATACACGCGAACGCGGTTCTGTGATGAGCAATTTGTGAGGAACGCATTATTCCTGGTTGTTGGGCCGTCACTTTCGCGCTGCTAGCATTGGGCAACGCTGCGATCACGACCTCCCGCGGGTGCGGAGGGCCTTCACTGGCGAGCCTCAAGATAGTGCTTGACCAGCGGATCGCCCAAATGAGTCGCCGCCGCCAACGCCAGTAGCGGGCTGAATGGGTTGCAGGTGACAAAGCACAACTCCTGCCCCAAGATGGCCAGACGCAGTCCGCGTGCCGCGTGGCCCACGCCCCGCGTGACCGCGTACACGCCAGCCAGCAGACCCGCGTAGCTCAACACCCCCGCCGGATGATAGGGCAGCACGAAAGTCCCCAGCACGGACCAAAGGATCGCCACGGCCCCGCTGACGGCCAGCAAGTTCCAGCAGACTTTCAGCCCCCGTGGCGGTGCGTCAGGCACGCGTGTGGGGGCGGCGTCAGCCAAGGGCGGATGCGCCGCCGTGTCAGTTGCGTGGGCGGAAACGGCGGAAGCCCAAGGATCTACCTTGCGTGCTGATTCGGGGAGTGTCGTGTCCGCAATCGCGACGCTGGATTCCGGAACAATCGCTGGTGCAGGCACGACCTCGGCAATCACGGCGTGCGGCTTCGTCCCGTCCCACCACTGCCGCCACTTCTCGACATCGTCGCCATAGCGTTTGCCGGAGATGCTCTCCAAAGCCCACACGACTTCGCGCCGCACGTCGCCGGGCGCGGCCGATGCTAGCAGCCGGATCAGTTCGTCCGCGCCCGTCACATATCCGCCCCCGCCCAAGCAGCGGATCAGCCGAACGCGCTCCTGCGCGGGTGTTGAGTCGTCACGGATTCCGGGCAGGACGGTGGCCATGACGTAGCGCTCGAATTCCGGCGGCACGGGGTCGTACGGCTCGACCTCCTGGTGTGCGGCCCACGTTCGCCAGTCCTGCAGCAACTGCGAAATGCCGTGGGCGAAGTGCCGCGAAAAGACTTCTTCCAACGGCTCCCGAGAGCCCGCGTCTCTCAAGAATCGCCCGAACCGCTCCCGCCGCCCGCCGGATTGAGTTCCGGCCAGATATTCGGCCAGCGACGCGAACTGCCACGTCAGCCATTGTAGTCGCTGGTAGTTTAGCGGCTGGTCGCGGCCGACGGCCAGTTGGGCAAACTCGCCGGCAGCGATCAGCAGCGGGTTTTCGGTAACGCCGCCGTCGGCACCTGACTCGGATGGGCCGGCCCTGAGGCGGCGATGCGCGCGCCGCAAGTCCGTCGGCGTTGCCGGAGATGTCAGCATCCAAGCCACGAGCGCGACCAGGCCGGCCGGCAACTGGACGCGGTGATACTCTTCCACGAAGTAATTGGCCAACAACCGCCGGAACAGTTTTCGCGATTCGAGCAGTTGTTCGCGCGCGGTCCGTTCGGCCAGCAGGATCTGCGGTGCGCCGACGCTCCAGTACAAGCCGGCCATGCCCAAGCGGCCGTCGATATAGGCGTCCAACTGGTCGCTGTTGGCAAAGACCAGGATCGCCAGCGGGCGACGAAGTTCCAGCGGTTGGCCGACCAATTCGCAGAACCGCTGCCGGGCGGCGAGGAAGTCGTCTCGGACCGTGGCCGCCAGCGGCGAATCGGTGAAGAAGTACGCGGTCACGCCGTCCACAATCCGTTGTTGAGAGAGCGTTTGACCGGCGATCCTGCGGGCTTTGGCCAGGTTCGCGCCGCCGCGCCGGCGGAGCCAGTGGCGACACACGGCCACCAGCAACGAGACGGCAAACACTACGCCCGCCACGAAACCCGCCCCGATCAAGCTGTCCCAGACTGACTGGCCCATCCATGAACGCTGCAGAATCACCAGCGCGAGCACCACGAACAGCCAGCCGAGGCACCCGATCAACGGCCGCAGCGGATGGCGTGCGTCGTCATAGGATTTCGGCAAACGGTAGGTCGGAGGTCGGGACTGCCCCTGCAACTCGTCTCGCCGCCGCTGGCGCCGTGCGAGCATACCCCAGAGCGCGGACCAAGCGATGAAGCCCGCGCTGAACAAGACGCCGGCAGCAACGCGGTGGCTGCCGCCCAGTGTGCGAGTGGGCTCGAGCGTGTTGGCGTCGTACAGCCAAACGTGGCTGCCCCGCGCGGCCGCTACGGTCTGACCATCGGGGGACAGGACCGCCTGCCCCGCGCCGCCCAGGAAAATCTCCGCAGGCGGAGTCACCTCGCCCCGTTTTTGTCTCGACGCGATGTCCCAGATCTCAAAGGAACCATCGTGGCGGCCGACCAGCAGCGAGCGTGCGTCAGGCGCGAATTGCAGGTTGTTCCCGAAGCCTTCGGCAGGCAAATATTGCGGCTGGGACGCGCCGAGGACATCCCAGATCGTGATCCATGGACGCGAGCGGGCGGCCAACCAGCGACCGTCGCGCGAAATCGCCAGACTGTAGCAGTAGTCCTTCACGGGGAAAGAGCTAACCTGTTGCAGCGTCCGCAAGTCCCAGAGTTCCAGCGTCGGGGCCGGAGCACCCGCGCTTGCTCGATTGAGGCAGAAAGTCAGTGTGCTGCCTTCCACGCATAGCCGGTTCGTCCACAAACCTGTCGCAGGCAACTGGATCGTGCCACGTTTCCGTCCTTCCGGCAGGTCCCAAACCTCCAGTAGTCCCGAACCCGACGAGGCAACCACGACCGGCGACTCACCGACCGAACCAAGGCACACCTCCGACCACGGCGAGGCAAATGCCTGCGATCGCTCCAGACGATTTTCGAGGACGTTCCAGAGAAGCAAGTCCGACGTGGCTCGCCCGGACGCGTACGACCTCCGCTGCCACACCAGCGTGTCGGAATCGGCGAACCCCAACACGACGCCGCTCGTCCGCGCGCCGCCACGGAGCCGCAGTTCCACGGCTCGCGGGTTCGCTGACGGGACGTTCCACAACCGCACCCGCTCGCCGCCATAATCGACCACCAAGAACCGTCCGTCCGGCGAGAAGCACAGGCCCTGGACATACCACCGCCCGGCCTCGCGCCGCGAGGCGGTCACCATCCCCATCACCAAGTCGCACAACGCGGTCAGCAACAGGAGTTCGCTGAGGGTGAAACGAAAGTGGGATGGAGTCATGGCGGTTACACGCCAACGGGGACAAGTTCCCGTTCAAGGCCCAGGGCGGCGACAACCGCTTGCACTTTGGCGAGCGTGCCATCGCGTCCCCATTCGATGACGCCCGCCGGATTCGAGACCAAGATTCCCGTGCGTCAAGGGCCGCCGCTGGAAGCGGCTACGCAATACAGCCGCTTGCTGGAACGGATGAAAAGTTCTCCGTTGCTGATGGCTGGCGTGGCGCTGAAATCGCCGTCGTCGGTTCCGAGACGATTGCGGGCCAGTTCAGCGAAGTCGCCGCCCGCTTTCAGGACGAAGCACTCGCCGGAGCGCGTGACATAATAGATCTTGCCGACTGCCGCTGACAACCAATCGACCGAGCAACGTGTCATGCAGCACCTCCCTGGAAGAGAATAGTCGAGACCAGGCCCGCATTCTTATCGGTGGAAACTCCGCGTCCACGCAAGCACGACGATACGCGCGTCTGGGCTGGCACGCAAGCGTAGATGAATTGCGCAAGCGGTTACCTGCCGTCGCTTGCTCGCTCGTGACGGGCGAGATAATCTGATACGCCGCTGAGGACCGATCCCATCCGTATCTTTGTTGGATTCGAAATGGCCAGTCGAACGAGCGCGACCGGAGTGCTGTTTGCCGTGACGGTGTTTCTGAGCGCGGGACTGGTGTTTCAAGTCCAGCCGCTGATCGCCAAGTACGTGCTGCCGTGGTTTGGCGGGACGCCGGCGGTATGGACGGTATGCTTGCTGTTTTTTCAGATCGGGCTGTTCTGCGGCTACGCGTACGCGATGCTGACCACGCGGTACGTACCGGCACGATGGCAAGCGGTCCTTCACATCGCGCTGCTCGTGGCGGCTCTGGCGCTGTTGCCGATCACGCCGGATGCCCGCTGGAAGCCGAACGCGGGCAGCGATCCTGTCTGGCGGATCATGCAATTGCTGGTGGTTTCCGTCGGACTGCCGTATTTCTTGCTGTCGGCGACCGGGCCGCTGCTGCAGGCCTGGTTTGCCCGCGTGCAGCCCCACGTGTCCCCGTACCCGCTGTACGCGCTGTCGAACTTGGGGTCGCTGCTGGGTTTGATCTCGTATCCGTTCCTCGTCGAACCGGCGTTGGCCGCCGACCGTCAGACGCAGATGTGGTCGTGGTGCTTCCTGGCATTCGCCGCCGGCTGCAGCGCGTGCGGAATCGTTGTCTGGCGGATGGGGGCGGAGCCCCTCGGCGGCCGATCGGTTGGCGAGGCGACGGGGCCGAGGGCGCTTGCCTCGCCGCGGCCATCGGGCGGTCAATTGACGCTCTGGTTTTGCCTGGCGATGGTCCCGTCCGTGATGTTGCTGGCCTCGACGAACCTGGTCTGCACGGATGTGGCCGTCGTCCCGTTTCTGTGGGTGTTGCCGCTGACGCTGTACTTGTTGTCGTTCATCTTCTGCTTTCACAGCCTCCGCTGGTGTCCGCGCGGATTCTGGTCGATTGCTTGGGTGATGGCGGTGGTGGCCACGGTGCGCGTCCTGTATCGGGGACTCGGCGTGGTGAGCAGCTATCCCGTGGCCGTCCAGATCGTGACCCTGTTCGCCCTGCTGTTCTGCTGCGCGATGCTGTGCCACGGCGAGCTGGCACGATCGAAGCCGGAACCCGCCCACCTGACGGTCTTCTACTTGACGCTGGCGGCCGGCGGCGCGGCGGGTGGCGTTTTTGTCGGCCTCGTTGCGCCGCACGCGTTCCCCATCAACGTCGAGGTGTCGATCGGCATGTTGGCCTGTACGGTCGTCATCCTGGTCGTGTTCTTTCGCGACCCGGCCAGTCGGCTGCGGCGCGGGCGGCCGCGCTGGGCTTGGGGCTCCGTGCTGGCGGCGGTGTCGGTCCTGATGGTGACCCAAGTCGATCTGTTTCAGCGTTCGTTGACGGGGGTCCAGGAGGTCCACCGGAACTTCTTTGGGGTCCTGCAGGTCAAGTTGTGGCCGGCGACGGTCGCCGAGAACGGATACGTGTGCGAACTCATTCACGGCCGGACGATGCACGGGATGCAGTTGACGGATGCGGACAAGCGTCGCTGGCCGACCGCCTACTACGGCCCGCCGTCGGGCATCGGCCTGCTGCTGCGAGAGGAGCGTCCAGGGCATCCTCGACGCGTCGGCGTCGTCGGGTTAGGCGTCGGCACGCTGGCCGCCTACGCACGGCCTGGCGACACCTTCCGTTTCTACGAGATCAATCCGGCCGTGATCGATTTGGCTCGGCAGTTCTTTGAGTACCTGCGCGATTGTCGAGGCACCGCAGAGGTTGTCCAGGGTGACGCTCGGATCATGCTGGAGCAGGAGCCGCCCCAGTCGTTCGATGTGCTGGTACTGGACGCCTTTTCCAGTGATGCGATCCCCGTGCATCTGCTGACACGGGAAGCATTTAGCGTGTACCTTCGGCACCTTAAAGACGACGGCGTGTTAGCGGCGCATATCTCCAACGTACACGTTGACCTAAGTCCCATCGTAGCAGCACATTCCGATTATTTCGGATTGGCGATGGCCAAAGTGGAATCTGCCGGCGATGACCGGCAGGAAACGCGAGACGCGATCTGGATGTTGCTGTCCCGAAACTTGCGATCGCTGGAAACGGACGCCATTGGACGAGCCAAACTGCCGCCGCCGGATCGAAGGCTGATTTGGACCGATCAGCGAAACAGCGTGTTTCAGACAATGCGAGCCTGGGGATCCAGGGACGACGGACGGTAAAGCCCGCGATCGTCGAGGCATGGCTAACAAAGTAAGCCGTGCCACAACTGGGGAGTAAGCCGTGCCACAACTGGACCCGAGGGTGTCGGACGGCAACGGCCCGATTGGTTCCAGCGTTTGTCCGAGCCGGGGAATTCTCCGATTTGGGCTTGAATTCGGTCCCGTTTCTGCCAAAATTGCGGGCTTTCCACAGACTGAAATGCAGAGGTGCAGGCATGAGAGCGGTGCTGAACGCGTCGGTTCGGACCGAGGTTGGCTCCCACGGAGTGAAAAAGGTCCGCAAGGCGGGGCGAGTCCCGGCCGTCCTGTATGGCCACGGCCAAGAGAATGTGAATCTCTCGTTGTGTGCCGAAGAGTTGCACGGCGTCCTCCGCCACGGCGCGAGATTGGTGGATCTGCAGGGCGATGTGAGCGATACGGCCCTGGTTCGCGATCTGCAATGGAACACGTACGGGACGGACGTTCTGCACGTCGATCTGGCGCGAGTCAGTGCCGAGGAGCGGGTGCATGTCAACGTGCCCCTGGAGACTCGTGGTACGGCCGCCGGGGCACACGAAGGCGGAATCGTGGAGTTGGTGGTGCATGAGATCGAGGTCGAGTGCTCGGCCGGCTCGATTCCCGACAAGATCGCTGTTCGCGTCCATGACCTGCACGTGGGGCAGTCGCTAAAGGCCGGCGAGATCTCCTTGCCCGAAGGAGTTCGCTTGCTGGCGGATCCGGACATCATCGTGGTCCACTGCGTAGGCCGCACGCTGGAGGAGGAGGAAGCTGTGCCCGAAGCGGCCGGGGAAGCAGCGGAGCCCGAATTGATCGGCCGCAAGGCCAAAGAGGAGGAAGAGGAAGAGGAGTAGTCCTGACGTGGTTGGCTGTGGCGGCCAAAGGAGGCCGGATTGGCAATCCGGCCTACAAGAGTCCGGCGGAAGGACGGGTGGATGAAATTGATCGTCGGGCTGGGCAATCCCGGCCGGAAGTACGCTTCCACGCGGCACAATATCGGCTGGGACGTGTTGGCCGAGTTGGCCCGCCGGTGCGGCGGAGCGGCGCCGCGACAGCGGTTCCAGGGAGAAATATTGGACGTGGACATCGGAGGCCAGAAAGTCCTCCTGCTTTGTCCGCTGACGTACATGAATTGCAGTGGCGCCAGCGTCCAGCCGGCGCGGGATTTTCACAAGATCGACAACCGGGACTTGATCGTCGTCTGTGACGACTTTAATCTGCCGTTGGCGAAACTCCGGTTTCGAGCGCGCGGCTCAGCCGGCGGCCAGAAAGGTTTGCAGGACATCATTCAGCGATTGGGTACCGAGGAGTTTCCACGACTGAGAATTGGCATCGGAACGCCTCCACCGCAGTGGGATCCGGCGGACTTTGTGTTGAGCAAGTTCACGGTGGAGGAACGGAAAGCGATCGATCCGGCGATTGCGGCGGCGGTTGGAGCGTTGCAGGATTGGGTCTTGCACGGCACCGAATTCTGTATGAATCAATACAACGGCACCTGACACTGACAGGGAGACACGCCTTTGGCTCAGAACGTTTACGAATGCATGTTGATCTACGATCCGAACAGCTACGCTCGCGATCCGGCCAGCGTGGGTAATAAGATCACCAAGATGGTCGGCAATTGCGGCGGGGAAGTGCTCGTCAGCCGGCTGTGGAACGAACAGAAGTTGGCCTTCCCGATCAAGGGGCACCGCAAGGGCACATACTGGCTGTCCTATTTCCGGCTGGACAGCACGAAATTGACGGAGTTCAATCGCGCTTGCCGCTTGGAGGACGACATCATCCGCAGTCTCACGCTGCGCGTCGACCCGCGGTTGGTGGATACGCTGGTGGCACACGCCAAGGGCGAGCGGATCATGCCGCGGCCGGTCGAGGATGCCGCGGCGGCGGAACCTGCGGAGGGGGAAGACGCAGGCGCTGAGGGGGAACGTGGCGAAATGGAGTTCGAGGAAGCGGACGCCGAGGGGGAGGAACGCTAGAGGGCAGGAGGTGAGAAGCACGGTCGGTTCCAGTTTGGCTGCAACATGAGGGCGGAAGCATGGCTAGCTACAATCGAGTGATTCTGCTGGGCAACTTGACGCGCGACATCGAGTTGAAGTACACGCAATCGGGACTGGCCGTGACCGAAGTCGGGGTCGCGGTCTCGGATCGGCGAAAGAACCAAGCCGGCGAGTGGGTCGAAGAGACGACCTTCGTCGACGTGACCTTGTGGGGCCGGACGGCCGAAGTCGCCAGCGAGTACTTGAGCAAAGGTTCGCCGATCTTCATCGAAGGCCGGCTGAAGCTGGACAGTTGGGAAAGCGAAGGGCAGAAACGCTACAAGTTGCGGGTGGTCGGCGAACGGATGCAGATGCTGGGCGGCCGCTCCGGTTCTCCCCAGCAGTCTCCGAACAGCCGGCGAGATCCGACAACCTACGACGAGTCGGAGTACAGCAGCCGGGCGGCCTATGACGATACGGCGGCGCCCCGCAGCGGCGCCGCGGCTCCGCCGCCCAGCGCGGGGGCTCCGCCGCCGGAGGACAACTTGCCGTTCTAGTATCGGAAACGTCGAAGATCATTGAAACGATAGGTGGATGCATGTCGAAGACGCAGGTTCGCAAACAGGCTCGCCGTGCGGAATACAAGCGGCTGCCCAAAGGAAAGAACAAGGGAATCCGGCTGTTGCTCATCCAGTCGGTCCAGGATCTGGGCCGGCAGGGCGACGTGGTCGAAGTCAAGCCCGGCTATGCCAACAACTACCTGCTGCCGCAGGGGCTGGCCACCGTTGCCACCGACCATCACAGGCGGATGGTGGACAAGCACAAGGCCCGGCTCCTGGAGATCGAGAAATCGCGGTTGGCCGACCTGCGCGGCTTGGCCGAGTTGCTCAGCAAGCAGAGCGTGACCATCGAAGCCAATGCGAACGACGAGGGCCATCTGTACGGCAGCGTGGGCGCGGTGGAGATCGTCGCCGCCCTGAAACAGAACGAGATCACGCTGGCCGCCAGCCAGATCCGGCTGGAAGGGCCGCTGAAGGAACTCGGCTTGTACACCGTCAAGGTCCACCTGCACCAGGACATCGAAACCGAACTCAAGGTGTGGGTGGTGCCGACGGCCGTCGAGGACGCACAGGTCAAGAAATAGCGCCGGGCCGGCGGCAAGCTGGAACCACGGGAGACCTGCAGACGACGCCGTTCCGCAGGTCTTTTTCTTTCAGGGAGGGGGGGCGCTGATGGTTAGCCGGGAGAACTCCTCGGAACTCCTCGATCGCCGGCTGCCCTACGATCTGGACGCCGAACAGGGCGTGCTGGGCAGCATCCTGCTGTTGCCGGAGACGTGCGATGAAGTGTCGCTCGTTTTGCGGGCCGACGACTTCTTCGACGAAGCCAACCGCTGCCTGTTCACCCACATGCAGGCGATGCACGACGCGGGCGGCAAGATCGACGTGACCCTGCTGGTCGATCGGCTGAGGAAGTCCGGGCATTACGAAACGATCGGCGGCGGGGCCTACCTGTACAAGGTCAGCCAGGCGGTGCCCAACGCCGCTCACGCCCGCTACTACGCCGGGATCGTCCGCGAGAAATCCACGCTGCGTTCGCTGATCAACGCCGGCACCGAGATTCTGCGGCAGGCCTACGAGGAGCAGCACGAGGCGCGGCACCTGGTGAGTGAGGCGGAGCAGAAGATCTTCTCGATCCTGGACCACCGCTCCGCCTCGTCGGTCAGTTCCATCCGGGACATCCTGCATCAGGCGATGGACCGCCTGGACGCCCGCATGCGCGGCGAGCAGACGCAGGACGCGGTCGACACCGGTTTCACCGAACTGGACCGGCTGACCGGCGGGCTGCACAACTCGGAACTCGTGATCCTGGCCGCCCGGCCGAGCATGGGCAAGACGGCCTTTGCCATGAACATCGCCGAGTACGTGGCCGTCGAACTGCGCCGGCCCACGCTGTTCGTGAGTCTGGAAATGGCCTCGATCGAACTGGCCGACCGCTTGCTGTGCTCGGCCGCGCAAGTGGACGGTCATCGGCTCCGCAACGGCACGCTGTCCAACGCTGACAAGCTGCGGTTGGTGGAGAAGGCGGGCGAGATCAGTCAAGCTCCGCTGTTCGTGGACGACTCGCCGTCCCGCACCGTCAGCGAGATTGCGGCCGCCGCGCGGCGGATCAAACGCCGTGAGGGTGGGTTGGGACTGATCGCCATCGACTACCTGCAGCTGATCGAGCCGGACAACCCGGACGATTCCCGTCAGGAACAGGTGGCCCGCATCGCGCGGCGTCTGAAGGGCCTGGCACGCGAGGCCCAGGTCCCGGTGTTGTGCCTGGCCCAGTTGAACCGCCAAGCGGAGGATACTCGCGATCATCGCCCACGGCTCAGTCACCTCCGCGAGTCAGGCGCTATCGAGCAGGACGCGGACGTGGTGATGTTCGTCCACCGCGAAGAGTACTATTTGCGCGGCGAGGAGCAGAAGGAGCACGAGGCCCAGGCCGAAATCATCATCGCCAAACAGCGGAACGGCCCGGTGGGCGAAGTCGAACTCCGCTGGGAGAAGAAGTTCACCCGCTTCCAGAATCCGGTCCCGGAACGGCTGCAGGAGTTCGACGATTACAACGCGGAAGTCGCGGTCAGCGGTTTCTGACGCGGGGTTCCGGCACGGCCCCAGCAGTTCGTCCTGGGACGGCCATTGCGTTGATGCTTGGCGAACGGGGTCGCGTTAACGCCCCGGTCAGACCAGCAGTTCGCCCTGAGACGGCTATTGAGTCGATGACAGGAACCGCCGCTTGGAGAAGGTGCGCGTGCGCTCGCCGAACAAGTAGTCGACGGCGTCGGTGCCGGCCGGCAACGAAATGGCGGAGAACTGGTCGTTGGTGTCCGCATTGGCGGCCAGGCTGCCCACGGTGTCCCGGCCATCCCGGTAGGCCGCGGGCTGCTGCTCCGTCAGACGGTACGTACCGCGCGGCAGGCCGGTGAAGCTGAAAGTCCCGTTGGCCCCCGTCGTCGCCTGGCGCTCGACCGCAGCTCCCGTCGAATCCGTGCCGGACAGCAGGATGACCACGCCGCTGATCGGCTGCTCGCCGGGGTCCTGCTGGCCGTCGTTGTCGGCGTCGACGTAAACCGCGCCGGAGATCGACGACAGCAGCGGGTTGATCACCGTCGGCTCCAGGGCCGTGTTGTTGTTGGGATTGGTCTCGGTTTCGTTGCCGCTGACCGCGGCCTGGTTGTTGATGGTGCCCGAGAACTGGCTGTCGATGGTCGTCACCAGGGTGATGGTGGCGTTTTGCCCGGAGGCCAGATTGCCGATGTTGACGGTGACCACCCCGCCAGCGTGACTCACCGTGCCCAGGGTGCTGGTTCCGGAAACGTAGGTCAGCGCCGACGGCAGCGTGTCCGTCAGGAGGACCCCCGTCGCGGAAGACGGACCGTTGTTGGTCACCACGATTGTGTACGTCAGTTGGCCGCCTGCCTGGACGGGATCGGCCGAGTCCGTTTTGGTCACCGTCAAGTCCACCTGGGCCCCAACCGTAGTAGGTTCATCGTCCTGGTTGTTGGCCGAGTTGGTTTCGGTCTCATTGCCGGTGACGGTGGCGGTGTTCGTAATCGTGCCGCGCGTCGCGGGATCGACGTTGACCAGGATCGTGACGGTGGCCGACGCGCCGCTGGCCAGTTGACCGACGGAGGCCGTGACCGTACTGCCCGACGCGCTGACCGTGCCCTGCGTCGCCGTCGCCGATTGGTAGGTGACGCCCGCGGGCAGCGTGTCGACCACCGTCACGCCGGTGGCCGCAGACGGGCCGTTGTTCGTCACGGACAAGGTGTACGTCAACGGCGAACCCGCCACGACCGGGTCGGGCGAATCCGCTTTGAAGATGACCAGGTCGATCCGCGGCTGGACCGTGGTGGACAGCTGGTCCGTGTTGTTGGTCAGGGTGGTTTCCGTCTCGTTGCCGCTGACCGTGGCCGAGTTGACCAGCGTGCCGCTGGCCGTCTCCGCCACGGCAACCACGACCGTCACCGTCGCTTGCGCCCCGTCGGCCAGGTTTTCCAGGTTCGCCGTCACGGTGCTTCCGGAACCGCTGACCGTTCCCAGGCTGGACGTGGCGGACACAAACGTGACGCCCGTCGGCAGCGTGTCCACGACCTGCACGCCGGTGGCGTCGGAAGGACCGTTGTTAGTCACCGTCAAGGTGTACGTCAGCTGCTGTCCCGGAGTGACGGATTCCGGCGAGCCCGTTTTGTCGATGGCCAGATCGATCAGTGTACTGACCTGCGTCGAGACCTCGTCCACATTGTTCGTCAGGTCCGTTTCGGTTTCGTTGCCCGTGACGCCGGCCTGGTTGAGCAAGACGCCGCGGGCCGACGGGCTGACGGCGACCGTCAGCGTCACGGTGGCTTGGGCCCCCACGGCCAGATTGCCCAGGCTGGCGGTCACGACGCCGGCCGAGGCGGTCACGGTGCCTTGACTGGCCGTGCCCGTCACGAAACTGACGCCAGCCGGCAGCGTGTCGACGACCGTCACCCCGGTAGCGTTGGACGGGCCGGCGTTGGTGACCAGCAACTGGTACGTCAACTGTTCGCCCGCCACGACCGGATCGGGGGTGTCCGACTTCTCAATGGCCAGATCGATTTGCGGGACAATCTCCGTCGACACCTGATCGAGGTTGTTCTGCAGATTGGTTTCCGTCTCGTTGCCGCTCACCTGAGCCGAATTGACCAGCGTGCCGCGGGCGGCGGGGTCCACGGCGACAACGACCGTAACGGTTGCCTGAGCGTCGCGAGCCAGATCGCCCAGGGTCGCGGTGAGCGTTCCGCCCGTCGCCGAGACCGTGCCTTGCGTCGTGGCCGCCGAGACGTAGGTGACTCCCGCCGGCAGCGTATCGGTGACCGTCACGCCGCTGGCGTCCGAAGGTCCGTGGTTGGTCACCAGCAGGGTGTACGTGAGTTGCTGACCGGCGACCACCGGGTCGGGTGTGTCCGTCTTGTCGATCGCGAGATCGATTTCCTGGATGATTTGCGTGGGTTCGTCGTCCGAGTTGTTGAGGGGCACCGGGTCGATGTTGTCGCCGGTGACGACGGCCTCATTCTGCAGCGGACCGGTGGCGGACGGATCGACGCCGACGACGATCGTGACGGTCGCGGTCCCGCCGCTGGCCAGGCTGCCAAGATTCACGGTGACCGTGCCTGCCTCGTGACTGCCGCTGCCTTGGGTGGCCGCGACGCTCTGGAACGTCACGCCCTCGGGCAGCGTGTCCGTCACCGTCACTCCCGTGACCGGCGACGGCCCCAGGTTCGTGACGTGCAGCGTGTACGTCAGCTCCTCGCCGGCCACAACGGGATCGGGGTCGTCGGACTTGATGACCAGCAGATCGGAGATCGGCGTGAAACCGAAATCGACGGTCAGGTTCGAATCGGGGTCCTGGTCGCCGTCCGACACGGGTTCGCCGCCGGCGGTTAGCGTCACGGTCCGCGCAAAGACCGATCCACTTGCAGCGGGATCGCCGTTGTCATCGTTGTCGGCGTCGTTGTCCGGATCCGGCGTGGGTTCATTGCCCGTGGAACTGACCAGGCCGGCCAGCGCTCCGCCGCCGGTGAAGTTCGCGGCGTCGGCCCCGACGACATAGTCGCCCGGCAACAGGTTGTCGAACCGGTAGCGGCCGTTGCTGTCGGTGGTGTCGGTGGCCACGGCGAGATCGACTCCGGACGTGAAGACCCCGTTCCCATCGGTGTCTTCGTACAGCGTCATGGCCACGCCGGCGAGGCCCGGTTCTCCTGCATCCAGTTGGCCATTGTTGTTGGCGTCGCGCCAAACGGTATCGCCCAGGCTGAGCGGATTCAGATTGGTGAAGTTCTGGGTTTTCACCGTGGGGCCGATCGTTCCCAGTTCTTTGAATTCGGCGTCCAGATTCGGGACTCCCTGAATCTCCAACTGGATCGCGCCCACGTCCGTGAAATCGGCGCCGCTGCCTGCGGAGACCGCAAAGTCGGAGAACCGCAGGAGCGCCACGACTTCGGACGTGCCTGTCGGCGTCTGAGGAATCGCCTGGCTCAACGCGGAATGGTTCCCGGCGTCGGTGTAGACGTGCATCGTCAAGACGCCGCCCGGCAAGTCGGCGCCGAAGCGAAACCAAATGCCGACGTTGGTGCCGTTTTCGGTCAGATCGACGCCGCCCAGCCCGACGGGATCCAGCTGATCGGCATCGTCATCGGCGCCGTCCCAAGTCACCAGGCCGCGTCCGACCGCGCCCAATTTGTTCGAAAAAGTCAGGAGATCCAGATCGAGGAGGTTGACCTCCAGTTCGACGCTCCCGGTTCCCGAGGTCAACTCCACGAACAGATCGCGTTGCCCGCCCAACGCTTCACCGGCGGCTACGTAATCCGAATCGCTCGCGGGCACGGTCGACGTGACACTGATCAGCTGCGTGGTGGTGTCGAAGGGATCGATCGGGATGCCCTTCGTTCCCGCCGCATCCGCCGCCGTGATCGTGACCTGGTGGACGTTTTCGCCCGGCCGCTGGAGCGTGCCGGAAACCGCCGCTTGTTCGACGAAATAGGTCCCCGCCTCCAAATTGTCGAACTGGTAGCGGCCGGAGGCGTCCGTCAACTGCGAGCCGAGGGACGTGTCATCACCTCCCCCGACGCCCCGGTCCAGCACCCCGTCGCCGCCGTCGCGATACAGTTGAACGGCGGCACCGGACAGCCGCTGGTCGTCCGGCGTCAAACCGTCATCGGTCAGATCGACGAAGGCCGTACCCGCGATCGCGGCCAGCGTGTCGGCGGCCAAGAGCGTGCGGGATTCCAGCGATTCCAGCCGCAATTGCCGGCGATGCCGGACCTTACGCAACTGGCGGGCGCGGGCGGCATCGTGGAGCCAACGTTTGACAAAAGAAAAAGGTGAAGACATCGAAGGCTTCCTCCATCCTTGGACTTGCCATCGGCTTGAGGCTGCAAGTCAAATCCTTGACCGAAGCGGGGCGGGACCGGCTGCCCGCTGTTTCCTGGCGCGCCGGGTGCTAGCGTGACTCCCGCGGGGTACATGTCCCCGGCGCGCAATGCGTGCGCTAACTCACCAACCAAGCATCGGCTCTCGCCTTGGGGAGACTTCACCTGACTCGATGATTTGGCGTGGAATGGACAATCCGGAAGGGAACGGCCAGGAATTGTCTGACAAGACCAATTCAGCCGTTCAGGAACCGACTTCGTCTCCAGCGCAACTCCGTACTGACCGAGGCCGTCAGCGGGCACGATTCAGGGATGCTCCCGTCTGCCGGTGATTCCCGCCTCCGGCATGAAGCCGGCCCGGCGGCGATCCCTGACGTTGGTGCGTCGCACCGGAACGGTGACTTAGGCGCCGAGCCACAGGTCGATCGGCTTCTTGACCTGGGGCTCGAACGGCAGGGCAACTTTCCGGCCGGTGCCCGCCGACTCGTACGCGGCCAGCATGATCTCCAGCACGGCGCGGCCGTCTTCTCCGGTCACGACCGGCTCTTGGTCCTCGCGCACGCACTGGATGAAATGCTTGAGTTCCTGCGGATAGCCCTGGTTGAAGGCTTCCTCGAAAACCGTGAAACTCCAGCCCTTGGTGGAAGCCGCTTTTTCCATGGCGTAGCCGTAACCGGCTTCGCTGTAGGTCAGCGCGGAATTGCCCACGAACAGGTCGGCGTAGACGACACCGCCGGTGCCGTAGACCTCGGCGCGATCGTCCATCCCGCCGTGTTTGGCCCAACTGTTTTCGGCCACGCCGATCGCGCCGCCCTCGAACTCGACGATCACCATCGAATTCTCTTCCGCTTTCGTCCGGCCCTGGTGGATCAGGCCGCGTTGCATGTGGGCGTACACGGAAACCGCCTGCGGCCGTCCGCCCAGCATCCAGCGGAACCAGGCGATGCCGTGACAGCCCATGTCCATGATGGCGCCGCCGCCCGATTGCTCGATGTCGTAGAACCAGGCGGTGTGCGGCCCGTTGTGCTTCTCGCACTGACGCATCTGGAAGATCTTGCCGACGGCGCCTTCGTTGACCAGCTTGCGGACCCGTTCGTACTTCGGCGCGAAACACAGTTCCTCGGCGTACATCAACTTCCGCCCGGCCGCCTGGCAGGCGGCGATCATCTCGTCGGCCTCTTGCAGGTTCAACGCCAGCGGCTTTTCGATGATCACGTGCTTGCCGGCCCGCGCCGCCGCCAGCACGGCCCGGTGATGCAGGAAGTTGGGCAGCCCGATGTCCACCACGTCGCAGCCGGACTGCGTGATCGCCTGCTCCAGATCGTCGTACCATTGGGCGATGCCGTGCTTGCTGGCGAAGGCAGCCGCTTTCTGGAGATCGCGCGTGTAGAGCGCCACGACTTCGGCGTCGGGCACGAAGCGATGATAGGACTCGATGTGAATGTCGGCAATGAAGCCGGCCCCTAGCAATGCGACTTTGGTCTTGCTCATCGGTTCAGGTCCTCGTTCCAGGTTGCTTGTTGATGCCTCTCCGTCAGGTTTCCGCGGACTTCCCGGCCTGACGTTCATCAGCGTACCAGCGTCGCACCCCGCCGGCAAGCAAGGGGGCGCCGGCGAGGTCAGCGTGTGGCACGGCCTACTTGTTGGCCGTGCTTGCTTACTTGTTTACCGTGCTTGCCTGGACGCCACGCCGCGAGCCGTGTCGACGCGGCGGGCACGGACAACAAGTAGGCCTTGCCACACAAACCGGGCCACACAAACCAGGCCACACGAGACACGGGTGTTGGGGCCGGGGCCCTGCCCTTGGCTGGCAGCGTGGGCGAATGCATAATTCGGTTTGCCGCGTGCTCCGCTCACCATTTGGCATCTCCACCACTAGCCATGCAATCCTGGGTCGAACGAGTCTGGCGTTTCTTTCGTGGTCCGGAGCTGGCGGGCAATGCGCGGCGGACGTACCAGTTGCACTTGGGGTATGCCGTGCTGGACGGGACGGCGGGCGGCATCTTGCTGAACGCCCCCATCGTGGCCGTCAAGGCGTTTGCGGCGGCGAATTGGCATCTGCCCCTCCGCGAACTGTACGCAGGCCTCGGCATGATCGCCAGCCTGTACCTGGGCGCCCACATGGCCCGGCGGGCCAAAATGCCGTTCGTGTTCGTGCCGGGGGTCCTGGCGGGCCTTTGTTCCGTGGCGATGGCGGCGGCCAGCAGCAGCGCGTTTTGGTTTCTCACGTTGTTGGGCGTCGGGGCGATGTTCGAAATCGTGGCTCGGCCTGCGGTCACGTCGATCTTGCGGATCAACTACCCGGTCGCCCACCGCGGGCACGCCACGGGCGAAGTCCGGAAATGGTCCTCGCTGGCGTTTGTCGCGTCCAGCGTTGCGTCGGCCGTACTGCTGCACTGGGCGGCCGGACACCGCGGCGATGGCGGCGAAGAAGCGAGCGTCCTGGGAGGCGGATGGCTGCAGTGGTCTGCGGACCACATGGCCCAGATGCTCATGGTGCTGGCGGGCCTCCTGAGTCTCGCCAGCTTCCTCTGCTTCCGCCAAATCCGGGTGGATGAGGATTTGAGCGTCCACCGCGACGCCCCCAGGGCGAAGATCGGCAGCGGTTTTCGCGATGCCTTGGGCGTGATTGCCGCCCGCAACGGCCGGTTCCGGCGATATTTGCTGGGTTGTTTCCTGGACGGCTTCTGCCAGATGCTCTATTTCCCGTTGATTTGGGCCTTTTTGAGCCGGGACTTGGGGTTCGGCTACGTGGGCTGCAGCGCCCTGATGCACGCTCTCCCCGCCCTGGCGGCGTTCGTCGCCACCGGGGCCCTGGGGCGACTGCTGGATCGCACCAATCCGTGGATTTCCTGGGGCTCCATTCGCTGCTTATGGGGCCTGGACGCGCTCCTCTTGGCGGTCACGCCGGCGTGTGTGATTCTGTTCCCGCCTGCCCTGCTGATTCTGCCGGTGCTCGGCCGAGTTCTGCGCGGGAGCGTGCAAGGCGGATGGTGGATCATGTGGTGGCAGGTGGGTGTGACGTATTTTGCCCCGCCCGGCGAGGACACCAGCCGCTACATGGGCGTGATGGTATTTCTGTACGGCGCGACCCGGCTGCTGGCGTCGGCCGCGGGGATGGCGCTGGCCGCGTTGTCGATCCCGCCCAGTGTACTGCTGATCGCTGGCGGAGTGGGCGTCGTGCTGTCCGGAGTGTATTCGCTCTGGCAGGCGGCGTGGGAAAGGCGGCAACGCGGCCCGGAGACGATGACGGAATTCGAACGCCAGTGGAAGGACGAACCTCAAGGTCCGCTCACGCTGGACTAAGGCACACGCGCTCCCTTGTGCCGGACTCGGGATGGTGCGGAAAGCGGTGCGCCCTTCCCAAACCGCCAAGATTCTCCAGCCGGCAGATTTGATTCAACCCTTACGATCGCTGCGGTCGATTCAAAGGGGATGCAAGACGGCTGTGTCGGCAGGCAACGCCGCCGCGTCCTCTCTTGCCCTTCTCTCAGATACCGCGAAACCAAGTGGCCGTTATGGGATGCCGACATCGACACCGCGGCGAGTTGCCAGCATCGCGATCGCGACGCCGCACACGAGGTCGGCTGCTGGCGATGGTGGCGATGCTGGCGTGGCTGGCCGCCTTCCTCAGGCCAACCCTGTCCGCTCTGGCCGAGGACGTGATCCTGTTGTCGGACTCGCTGTTGGAGAGCGAAGACGATGCGGACCTGCAGTTGGCTTCCGATCCCGGTTCCGTGGGAACCGCCGATCCGCCGGTCCTCGAGTCGAGCCGGACGCGGCAAGTCGGCTACGAGAAAGGGTTCTACGTCCGCTACACCAACGAGGAATCCCAATCCTTTGAACTGAAGCTGAACGCGCGGATTCAATTCCGATACGTCGCGTTCAGCCGCGACGACGAGTCGTGGACCGACCAGGCAGGGATCGTGCGCGAGATCCACAACCGGAGCTACTTCGACAACGAGCGAACGCGAATAATCTTCTCGGGCCACGTCTTCGCGCCCGAGATCAAGTACTTCGTGCAATTGGACGGCGATACGGACGACGGGCACACGGTCGACTTCTTTGACTTCTGGTGGGGGTACGAGTTCAGCGACACGTGCCAGATCCAGGTCGGCAAGCGCAAGGTGCCCGCAGTCCGCAACTGGCTGCTGCCGGCCTTCGACACGCGGCTGGTGGATCGTCCCCTGGCGGCCGACTTCTTTCGCCCGGACCGGACCGTGGGGGTGTGGCTGGTGGCGCAGCCGACAGAACGGCTGCACTACGAGTTGATGGTCGGCGACGCCTACCGGGCGATGAACTCGCCACCTGCAGAGTTGAACGACCATTTCACTTTCGCGGGGACCGTATCCTGGGATCCGCTGGGGCCTTACGGGAACGGGATCGTGGATTTCGAATCGACTTGCAGCCCCGTGGTCCGCATCGGGCATTCCTGGACCTACGCCTGCCAGTCGGGGCTGGACGAGTTCGGCAAGCCGCTGCGGGAATCCGACTCCCTGAGGCTCAGTGACGGGACGCGGCTGACGCAGCTTGGCGCGCTTGCCCCTGGAGCCACGGTGAGCCGTCCCCCAGACCCCCTGGGATTTTTTCAGGCATGGGAGGGCTCGAAGAAAAATATCGCCGAGCAAGAAACAAAAAAGCCCTGGTCGCCGAGACGCCAGGGCTGGCGACATTTTCCCGTCGCCCTCACCAGGCTATCCCTTGTCGGGTTGCTTCCCAGCAGAGCCCGACTCCGTTTCACCTGGCACAGCAAGGATACCCGACGCTCACCCGACAGACAAATACTGACCCCCAAAAATCCCTGACAAGAAGATTCCAAAGGAAGAAAAGTATGTCCTAATTCAACCCAGGGCTTGACAAAACCCACGCGATCATAGAAGGCCGGAACAAGTCCGCGCCGTTCCGGCAGACGTTCTCGAGGTTGCCGTTCCCTTCTGCCTGCCGGAACCACGCGGACTTGTTCCGGCCTACTTAGTAGTACAGCGCAATGGACTATGCTGAACTGCGCAGCTTTCGTTTTCGGGCT
>CAYUFW010000067.1:5881-29470 GCA_964443915.1 uncultured Pirellulaceae bacterium | reverse complement strand
CCGCTGATCCGCGGCAACCGCCTGGCCGACAACGGCAACCAGACCGATGAGAACGGCAACCTGGTCCCCAACAACAATGGAAACCTGCTCCAGGACTGGCGCGGGACCAACGGGATGGAAATCCGCACGGCGGCCGTCTGGAACGCGGGAACGTCGGCCGACACGCGGGACGACACCCTGCGGCCCGTGGGGATCACGCTGTCGACCGAGAGCGTGTGGGACGACACCGACATCGTCCACATGCTGTACGACGAAGTGCGGGTTTCGAACCTGCACGTGGAGGGCGGTTTGCGGCTGCAAAGCAGCTCGAACGAAAGCCTGGTGGTGAAGATGTCCGGCCCTGGCGTGCTGGGCGACGTGTACAACCGCAATCCGACGATCGGGGCGGGGTTCACAGCGACAGGTAATCCGTCGGACACCTCCGACCGGATCGGTGGTACGGTCTACGTGCTGGGGCAGCCCGGCTTCCCCGTGGTGCTGACCTCGATCCACGACGACACGGTCGGCGCCGGCGTCCAGCCCGACGGACAGCCGCAGAAGGACACGAACAACAATCGCTCCCGGTCGACGCCGCAGGCGGGCGATTGGCGGAGCGTGCGGCTGGATCAGAACAGCCACGACCGCAACGTGGAGATCGTCCTGGAATTGTCGGCCCCCGAGGAGACGGCACCCGGCTTGAACGGCATCCCGGACCGGGCCCAATTCCTCGGCGATCTGGCGCCCGACGAAGTCAGCGGTGACGACAATCTGAGGCTGGGCTTCGAGATTCACGGTTTCCTGAACGCCCGCGACGACGTCGACTACTACAGCTTCACCGCGCCGGGCGGCACGGAAATCTGGTTTGACGTCGATCGCACGCGCTACGGCTTGGACACGGTGTTCGAATTGCTGGACGCGGACGGCGTGTTGATCGCCCAATCGGACAACGCACAGGACGAGACGGCGGACGCGGGCCTGTTGTACCAGACGGACGCGATCCCGGTGGGCGACGTCAATCCGCTGCAGAAACTGAACGACCGCTACCAGCCGCACCACGCTTCGGGGTTGCCCAAGGACATCTGGGGAACGAATTCCCTGGACGCCGGCCTGCGGGTGGTCTTGCCGGGCGCGCAAGGCGAACGCAGCCCCTACCTGTTCCGCATCCGCAGCAGCAATCGGGCGGCCGGCGACGCGGCTTCCCAGTTGCTGGATCCCGAGCAACTCGACGGCGGCCTGACGACCGGGGTTTACCGGCTGCAGGTGCGGATGCGCGAGGCGGACGAAGTTCCCGGCTCCACCGTCCGCTACGCCGACATCCGCTACGCCCAAAACGGCGTCGAACTGATCGGTCTGCCCAAGCATTCGCCGCTGCTGGGCGAGGCGGCCGAGGATGAGGGCACCGACTCGTCGCTGGCGAGCAACAATGCGTTTGACATGAGCGCCACCACACCCGGCAACCGTCCGCAGGAACTGGGGAATCTGTTTGCCACGGACCAAGCCACGCTGTCGGTCGCCGGGGCTTTGTCCAGCAGCCTGGACGTCGATTTCTATACCTTCGACGTGACCTACGAAGACATTTCCAATCCGTCCGCGCATCACGGCTCGCTAACCTTCGACCTGGACTATGCCGACGGCCTCAGCCGGGCCAACACGACCGTCACGGTCTTCGACTCCAACGGCCGGCCGGTTTTGATCGGGCGCGACTCGAACATCGCCGAGGACCGCCCCGCCCCGGTGGTCGATCCTTTGGATCAATCCGGCATGTACGATTTGTCCCGTGGGACGGTCGGGGAGTTCGATCCCTTCGTCGGGACGGTGGAAATGCCGCAGGGCACCTACTACGTCGCGGTGACTTCGGACCGCATGTTGCCCGATGAACTGCTGAACAATCCGGCCGTCCGCTTGGAACCGATCAACTCGGTGATCCGCATCGCGGAGGACCGAATCGGCAGTTTCGGCGGCTCCACGGCGGCGGCGCCCGTGGTCCCGGTGCTGTTGGACCCCACGTTCGACGGCACGACGTTGTCGCCGACCAACCTCTGGCACGTCTCCAGTCTGGAGGCGTCCACCAGCGGCCACGGCCTGACCGCGGCCTTCGACGGCAGCCGGCTGTTCGCGCCGACGGCGGGGCAAGTCACCGAGCAGGAACCCAACGACACGCTGCCGTCGGCCCAAAGCCTGGAGGGCTTCATTTGGAGCCTGAGTTCTCAGCCGGACATCGGGGACGCGTTCGGCAATACTTCGACGGTCTACCCGCACTTGACCGTCACGGCCGACGGGAACGAGAGCTTCGATTACTATTCGTTCGTCGTCAGCAGCGTGCCTGCGTGGGGCATTTTCGACATCGACTACGGCACGACCGGGACCCCCTCGACCGACATGGATTCCCAGGTCTTCTTGTACGACTCGGCCGGCAATCTTCTGTCGTCGAACAACGACTCCGCCCTGGCGCTGGGCTCCGGCGGCAGCACCAGCACGCGGGACTCCTTCCTGGCCTACCAGTTCGACAAGTCGGGGACCTACATCATCGGCGTCGCGGCCTCGCCGTCGACCGGGCTGTCGGGCGGCATCAGCGGGACGCCGATCGGCAACGGCGACACGTATACGCTCCAGGTCTCGATCGAGGATCATGCGGCGGTGACGACGACGAGCCAAGGCGGCTCGACGTTCTACTTCGGCCGCGAGGGCACCGGCAGCTACGGTTTGGGCGGCGGGAGCGTCGCTAACGGCAGCCTGATTTCCACCGGCTTCAGCCTCAAGAACTACTCCGCCCAGGATCTGCCGGTCCTGTACTTCAACTACCTCCTGGAGGCGGATGCGGGCGACTACTTCCGCGCGTACGTCCAGCGTCCCGATGGCACGGAACGCCTCGTGGCGTCCAGCGATCCGCTGGACGTGACCGGCGCCGTGCTCGGCCTGACGAACGACGGTGTCTGGCGGCAGGCCCGCGTCGACTTGGCGCCGTTTGCAGGCCTGGACTTGCTGAAGTTGCGGTTCGAGTTCCGTGCCGCCGACGCCGTCGTCCCTGCCGGACTGGCCGGCGTCCACATCGATGACGTCCTCATCGGGTTTGCCGAGCGCGGGGAGATGATCACCCAGGCGGACGCGAATCCGACGTTTTCGATCCGGCCCGGGTACAACACCACCGGCCGGATGCTTACCGGCCAGTACCAGCTGGAGATGCGGCGGGCGACGGATTACGGGACTTCGGTCGAGGCCCGTCTGGGGGCCTTCGGGACGGCGACCGCGCTGGTTCTGAACGAGACCTACGACACCAACGAGCGGCAGGCCCAGCAGATGACGCTGATCGCCCCGGCGGGCAGCGCCCTGAGCGACGGCCAAACCTTCCAACTCGGTGACGGGTCCGGCGACCTGACCTTCGAGTTCGACTTGGCGACCAGCGGCGTGATCCAACCGGGGAACGTGCGTGTGCCTTTCCGCGCGACGGACGCCGACTACGTGGTCGCCGCCGCGATCCGGGACGCCATCAACAGCTCGTCGGTGCAGAGCCAGCTGGATTTGCAGGCCGCGCTCTCGGACGGCACCAAGCAGGGCAGCAGCAGCCGGGCCAACCGGATCGATCTGTTCGGCAATGCCGTGGGCCAATTTGCGATCCAGCCTGCGGACACCGTGTTGCGGGTCGAGAAGTCGGCGACCACCGATGCGACCGACTTTGCCAACTTGCTGCGGGACGAAATTCTGGGAACGGGCTTCACGGTTCCCGAGGGCGGCAATGTCGAGTTTGTCGGCGGGGTCGATGCGACCGACCGGACGTTCACCTCGGCGGGCCTCTTTACCGGCGGCCTGTCGTCGCTCGGCATCGAGTCCGGGATCATCCTGTCCACGGGAAAGGCCACGGCTGCGGCCGGCCCCAACCTTTCGAACGCCTCGTCTGGCAACGCGTCGATGGCGGGTGACACCGACTTGGACAACGAGTTCTTCCCGCTGGAGCCGCCGGCGCGGCAGACCAAGGACAGCACGTCCCTGGAGTTCACGGTCCGGGCGGATTTCTCGGGAACGGCCTACTTCAACTTCGTGTTCGCCTCGGAGGAATACAACGAGTTGGTGGGCACGTCGTCCCAAGCCGACGTGCTGGCCGTGTTCGTCACGGATCTCGCCGCCGGCACGGCGGCCCGTAACGTGGCGCTGCTCCCCGGCACCACGACGCGCGTGTCGCGGAACACCGTCAACGGGGGCAATCCGTACGGCGCCGGCGCCACCAATCCCCGGTGGTACAACAACAACGATCTGCGCGAGGGCGGCGCCTATCTCCGCGAACTCGGTTATGACGGGTTCACCGACGTGTTCACCGCCCAGTTCGCCGTCGAGGAGGGGCGCCAGTACCAAATCAAGTTCGCCATCGGCGATGCGGGCGACCGCCTGGTGGACAGCGCGGTGTTCATTGAAGCGGGGACGCTCGGCAGCGCGAATCCCGCCCCGGATCCCGTGGGTCTGGTCGCCGTCTTGCACGATGGCTACGGCGACTCGAACCACTTCCGCGACCAGGGCCAGACCCTGATCCACTCGAACACGATCACCAACTCGGCGGATTTCGCGATCGTCGCCGACGCGGGCGTCCATGACATCGACTCCCGCGACTCCGTGTTCTCCTTCTTCTCTCCCACCGGCTATACGCCACGGCTGGGACAGTCGCACATCGGCCCGGCGCGGAACCTGCTGGAACTGAACAACCGGACGGGCACCGGCGCGGCCGGCGGAATGACCCCCGGGGCCACGATCGTCAACAACACGATCTCCGGCGAAGGGCTGGGCGGCATCCACTTCAGCGGCGACCTGCGGCCGTATGAACTGGTCCCCTTGGACGGTGCCTCGGTTTGCGACGGGGACGTCTTCAGCGTCACCGTCGGACGGACCACGGTCGAGTTTGAATTCGAGGATCTGTCGGATCACGCACGCGTCGGCGCCTGCCCCGCCAACCCGATGCACGGAGACGGCTGGACGCCGGGACGAGTGCCGATCTACTACTTGATGGAAAATGAGACCCCAGGGCAATACCCGTATGCGATCAGTACGCAGACCGAATTGGCCGAAGCGGTGGCGAATGCGATCACGCGGAGCATTCTCGTGGACAATGGCACCACGCAGGTCGCCGAAGCGAACGTCGGCTTGTCCCGCTCGCTGGGCGGCTCCTGGGCGGCGTACGTGGACCACGCACGGGATGTCACGGTCTTGCAGGGAGACAATAACGGTCACAGTCCCTTTGCCACGTCGCCCCGCGTGGTGCCGATCGGGCAGGCTGCCCAGCCCTTCGGCCGCATCGTCAACAACACGATCGTCGGCAACGACGGGAACGCCGGCTTCTTCCCGGACGCCGTCAGCGAGCCCAACGACACGATCTTCAACGCCGTCGACACGCGGCAGGGGCGGCAGGCCAGCCCCGAAATGTTTACGGCCAACAATGTGCGGCTGGGCGACAGCGTCAGCTTCCTTCAGGATCCGGACCGGGACGTCGATTTCTACCAGTTCCAGATGGAGATCGGCGACCACGTGCAGATCACGATCACGGGCAACGAATTCCTGCCCGAGTGGCGGCTGTTCAACGAGCGGGGCGAAGAGTTCATCGCGGACGGCAGCGGGACGGCCCTGGGCGTGCCGCGCGTCACGCCCAGCGCCACGGTCCCCAATCAGTACACGATCGACTTCTACGTCGCCGATCCGGCCACCGCACAGCCCGGTTACAGCTATGCCCGCGAGGGCGGAACGTACTACGTGGCGATCAGCGGTCCCGGCAACGATGCGTACAGTCCGCTGAGCCTGGGCGGCCGGCAGACTCCCTCCGCCACCGGCAATTACTCGATCAGCGTCAACGTCCTGGCGCCGCGCCGGTGGGTCATCGATACGCAGCCGCTGTTCGGCTCCTCCGCCACCTGGGAAGTGACGGATGTTGATGGCAACACCCAGACCATCAGCTATACCGGCTCGTCCGACCGCCGCGAAAACACGCCGGTGATGGCGTATGAAATACGAAACGCGTTCCGCGCTCTGACCCTCGGCGGGATTGCCGCCGAGGATTTTGGCGGTCCGGAGTTTCCTTATTACGCCAACATTTACAATTACACGCCCTATTTGATCACCCCGCGCGGGCAATGGCCCTCGTATCAGCGCAACCAGGGCGACGGCCGCCGCTACGTCGAGGTCTACGGGGCGGCGAAGATCGTCCGGCTCAGCGGTCCGACCGCCGCGCTGTCGCCGATCGTGGGCCAGAACAACGTGGACAGCCAACTGCTCCGCGAGACGGGCATCCTGATCAGCGAAGAAGCCACTCCCACGCTGCTGAACAACGTCCTCTCCAACCTCCGCAACGCGGTGGTAGAGACCGAGAACCAGCCGGCGAGCCAGCAGGCCACGGGGGTCAGCCCGCGGACCGCCATCGTCGGCTCGGAGATCTTCCAGCACAGCGCGCCGTTCAACGCGTCGCAGACCGCCGCCCAGATGAGCAACTGGAGCTATTCCCTGGGGCGCAACCAGACCGGAGCGCTGATCAATCCGGAGGAGCAGTTGGTGTCGCGTCAGGACGACGCCGACTTTAACCTGCCCTTGTCCAACACCGCCCCCTTGTTCGTCAACGCCGGGGCGCGGAATTTCTTCCCGGCGGCCCTGGCGGCGTCGATCGATAGTTCCGTCGATTCGCTCGAAGACCGGCCGCAGTTCATCACGGTCAAAGCCGCGATGGGGCTTTCCAATTCGCCGATCCTGGCGCCATCACGGGACGTCACCGGGCAGCTGCGCGTCGACGATCCCAACGTCTCCCCGCCGCAGGGACAGGGCGGCGACGTGTTCAAGGACCGCGGCTCGCTGGACCGCAGCGATTTCATCGGACCGGCGGCGGTGCTGCTGAACCCGCGCGACGGCGACGCCGGCGGGCTGGACATCGACCCGACAGCGACCGTGGTGCAGCTGACCAGCGGCTCGTACGATCACTTCCTGATCCAGATTCAGGACGGTTACGAATCGGCCGATCCTTTCCCCGGTGTGGGCGTCAACGACGCGACCGTGCTCGGCCCGAACGGTCCGGAAGGCCGTCTGCCGGGCGCCGCCGTGACGGTTTTTGCCGACGGCGTTTTCCTGGAGGAAGACATCGACTACACCTACCGCTACGACGCCACGCGGAAGACCATCCGCTTGACGCCGACGTCCGGCGTCTGGGAAAGCGACAAGGTCTACCTGATCCGGCTGAACAACCGCGACCGGTATGTGATCAACGCTCCAGACGGTGCGGAGGCGCGGGAGGCGATGGCCGCAGCCCTGCAGGACCCCGCCCAGCGCCGCTTCCGCATCACGGACGCCGAGGGCATCAGCGTCACGTTCGAGTACGACAGCGGCTACACGATCCAGGTACCCCATTCGCTCTCGATTCAGGTCCCGGCCGGCGGGGTCTCCGATGGCCAGCGGTTCGTGGTCCGCGACGCCAGCGACCCCACGCACCCGGCATTGACCTTCGAGTTGGATGCGAACGCCTACATCCTGCCGGGCAACATCGCCGTGCCGTTCGAGCTGGACGACACGCCGGAGCAGATCGCCGACGCGATTGCGGCGGCCTTGACCGGAACCGACGCCCAAGACGCCGGACTGGACCTGGCGGCCAAGAACGTGGGCGGGGGGCTCGTCCACTTGGGCGCCCCGGAAGACTACACGCTGAACACGGACCTGAGCACGCTCCTGCAAGCGGCCACGATCATGACGTTGGCCGTTCCCGCCCAGGCGGCCAACCCCACCTTTGCCGACGTGAACGACGGCCAGACGTTCAGCATCACGTACACGCCGGACACCGGGCCCGCCACGACGGTCACCTTTGAGTTCGACACCAACGGCTCCCTCAACAACCCCGCCAACACGCGGATTGCGGTGGCGACCGCTCCGATTCCCGCGTCGCCAGAGCAGGTGGCGGACGAGATCGTGACGGTCTTGGCCGGCACTCCGTTGGCGGGGCTGCTCGTGGGCACACAGCACGTCGGCGGCGGACTGATCTATATCCACGAGGGCGACGAGGCCGCGACCGATCCGGACACCAGCGCGCTGTTGGACGGCTACGTTTCGCGCCCGGTGCCGGACGATCCCCTCGATCCGCAGGTGTTCCTGATTTCGTTCGACGACGACGGCAATGACGGCACCGCGCCGATCCAAGTGAGCTTTGAACTGGACCGCGAAGGCACCACGCTGCCCGGCAACGTGGTGATTCCGTTCGGCTACGGAGACACCCACCAGGAGATCGGCGAGAAGATCGCGCTGGCGATCGCCACGCAACTGCCGCTGGAACTGACCGACGCCAAACACCTGGAGGACGGCGTGGTCTTCCTCGGGGGAACCATCGAGCACAGCGTCGACCTGACCGACAGCCCCAGCCTGACCTTGCTGAGCCAGCCTTCCGTGACGCCCACGACGAGCCTGATTCTGCCGCCCTCCTTGACGATCACGGTGGATCCGCTGGGTGGCGGGGCCATCAACGACGGTGACTACTTCCAAATCATCGACACGTCGCTGGCTCCCGTGGACCAGGTCCTGCAGTTTGAGTTCACATCGGCAGGCGGGGCCAACCAGGCGGGCACCGACCAGCTGATCCAGTACACTACCCTGGACACCGCCGAGACGATTGCCCAGGCCATCGTCGACGCCATCAACGCCCTGGTGCTGCCGGGCTACAACGCCGGCCAAGTGCTCCAGCCGGCCGTGCTGCCCGGGGCCACGGTAACGTTGGCGGGCGCTAACAGCTACCACAGCATGAGCACGGTCTCCGCACCGGGATTGACGCAATCCGGCGGGCGTCTGGCCGATGGCGAGACGTTCTCGATTACGTTCGACGGCGTGACGCGGACCTTCGAGTACGACGTCGACGGTCGCTTGGCTTCCTCTGCCAACCTGCCCATCTTGTTCACGCGCACCAGCAGCAACGACGAGATCGGCTCCAGTACGGTGGCGGCGATCAAGTCGCAGCCGCTGCTGGGGCTGCCCAACGTGGAATACGCCGGCCGGGGCGTGATCGAGTTCCACGATACCTCGCGGCACGTCACGGTCCTGCCGCCGGATTCCAACCCGCCTGAAAACAGCCTCCAGCTGGACGGGATTCCCGGCGGCGCGGTGCGTCTGCCGTTCGAGCCCTGGAGCCAGTTCACGGGCGCCATGTTCGCCGATCTGATTGTGGACGCGATCAACGCCAGTCCGCTGACCAACGTCACCGCTTCGCTGCGGGGCGGCAACACCTTGTTCGTGGACTTCCTGACCGCGGCCAACAAGCCGGCGGACTTTGTTTCCGGGCTGGCCAACATCACGGGCATCTCGAACTACTTCCTGCGGGCCATTCAGGATCTGCCGGGGAATTTCCTGAAATCGAATCAGTACACGGGCGAGACCCGGTTCACGATCCTGCTGCCCGGTGCGGACCTGGACTTCGGCGACGCGCGGGTGGAGAGCCGGCCCGCGCAGTACCCGACGCTGTTCGAAGAGGACGGGGCGCGGCACGTCGTCAGCCCCGGTTGGTACCTCGGAAATCGTGTCGACGGCGAACTGCAAGCCCAGATCGTGCCGGCGGGGTTCGGCGACGACCTGGATCACTCGGTCGATCTGCGGGACAGCACGCTGACGCTTCAGGGCAACGCGCCGCTGTCCGTGCAATTGCCCGACGTAGCGAATCCGGACGTCGCGCTGGACATGAGGGTCTTCGACGTGGTCACGGCCGGCGGACGCGTCCAGCGCTTCGAGTTCGATCGGGGCCGCGACGGCGTCATCGCCGGCCAGGCGGTGCCCTACGACGCCGGGGCGACGCTGCCGCAGATTGCCGAAGCCCTGGTGGCGGCCGTCGAGGCGGCCGGCCTGGGCCTGACTCCGGCCCATTTGGGCGCCGGCGCCGTGTTCCTGGGCGGCACGCAGTTGCACCGGATCGAGACGACCAGCAGCCACGTGCAGGTAGCCGGCCAGCCCGCCTATCAGATCACGGCGGCCGCCGGCTACCAGATTCACGACGGCGACACGCTGACGATTTCCGACGGGTTGGACGTGGTTCCCTGGACCTTTGAGTTCGACCACGACGGCACCGTCGCGGCTGGCAACTTCCCAGTCTCAATCGCGTCCGACGACGAGCCGGCCGACGTGGCACAGAAGCTCCGTCAGGCCGTGCTGGACGCCCAGCGGCGGCGGCCGGATTCGTCCGAGTATCACACGGCCGTCGAGTTGACGGACTTGGGCGACGGCAGTCTGCACGTGTTCGGCGAGCCGAGCCACCAGATCGACTTCCTGGGCAGCATGATGACGTACGCCGACCAGACACCGCTGACGCTGACCGTGCCGGCGGCCGGACTGGGCTTCCAACTCACGCCGAGCTTGACGATCCTCGTGGAAAAGAAGGCGGGCGGCGGCGTGGCGGACGGCGAAACGTTCACGGTCCGCGACAAGACCCGCACGGCGGTCTTCGAATTTGACACAGGGGGCGGTTTGACCCGTTCCGGAGCGCGTCCGGTGGCGGTGAACGCCCTGAGTTCGGGCGCCGAGGTGGCCGAATCGATCCGGGCTGCGGTGCAGTTGGCGGTCGATCAGGGGGCCCTCAGCGGCTTGACGCCGACCGTGGACGCTACGTCCAATCCAGGTTTCGTCCTGATCGACCTGCACGCCGGGATCGAACACAGCCTGGACGCGTCGTTGAGTGGCCTAAAGCAGTGGACCGCCGTGCGCGACGGTCAGACCTTCCGAGTCAACGATCTCACCGGTACCGTGACCTTCGAATTTGATTTCCCCGACACTGCGGTTGCGGTTGACGTGCCGGTGACTGTCAGCTTGGCCTCGTCCGCTAACGATATCGCCAACGCGATGGTGGCGGCGGTCCAGAAGTCGGTCACCGATGGCGGCGGCTTGAGCGACACCGCAGGCTTGGTGCCCAAGAACCTCGGCGCGGGCAACATCCAAATCGGCGGCCCGGGAGGGGTCTACGCCAGCGGCACGCCGGCGCTGGGTGCCTACGGCTCGCCCAGCGGCGTGCTGGACGGCCACACCTTCCACCTGATCGACAGCCTGGGAGTCCGCCGCTTTGAGTTCGACGCCAACGGGCAGGCGACGCAGGGCAATATCACGGTGTCCTTCCAAGTTACCAGTTCGGCCGCCGAGATCGCCGGCGCGACGGTAGCGGTCATTCGCGCTTCCGGATATGGCCTGAACGTCGTTCATCTCGGCGACGGCAGGATCGCCCTGGACGGCGACGACGAAGACGGCGTGCGTTTCGACCGCGTGTTGACGCCGGGTTCCACGGTGCCGATCGTGGTGACCGCCTCCCAGGACGGATACCTGGACGGCTGGCTCGATCTGAACGGCGACGGCGACTGGAACGACCAGTACGAGCACGTGTTCGACAGCGTCCCGGTGCGGGCGGGAGCCAATTCGTTGAGTATCTGGATTCCGCCGGCGACCGGCACCGGCGTGACCTACGCCCGGTTCCGCTTCGGCAGCGAAGGCGGGTTGGCGCCCACCGGTTTGGCCATCGACGGCGAAGTGGAAGACTATCGCCTGGAGATCATCTCCAACGACCCGCCGAGGATTGCCGGCCCCGACCAACTGACGGCGCAAGAGGACGTGCAACTGGCTGTTTCCGGCGTGCAGATCGTGGATCCCGACGCGGCGGGTGCGACGATCCAGGTCACGTTGTCCGTGCTGTCCATGCCGGAGGGCAGTGGCACGCTGTCCGTCCCGTCGATCTACTTGCCGGGAGGCATCACCGGCTCGGGCTCCAGCCGCGTCGTCCTGACCGGAACCTTGGCCCAGATCAACAGCACGCTGGCCGGACTGACGTACCTCAATGCGCTGGATGACAACCGTCCCGACCGACTGACCATCGTCGTGGACGACCTTGGCAACTCCGGCACCGGCGGTCCGCAGCAGGATGTGAAACAGATCCCGATTTCGATCGTCGCTTTGAACGACGCCCCCGTGATCACCGTTCCCGGTACGCTGGACGCGACGGAAGATGAACCCCTGACGATCGCAGGAACCGACGCGATTTCCATTGACGATGTCGACCTTTCCGAGACGACCGGCACGGGCACCGGCACGGGCCTGATCACGGTGGTGATCGCGGCGGAGCACGGGACCTTGGATGTGGACGAGAGCGCCGCGACGGGCGTGACCGTGACGGGCGACCAGACCTCGTCGGTCACGCTGCACGGTAATCTGGATGACATCAGTCTGGGTGACATCAACGACATCCTGGCGGCCGGCGTCGTCTACCAGGGCCTGCCCGATTGGAACGGCCCGGACGTCGTCACGGTCAGCGCCGACGACCTCGGCAACTGGCCGCCGCCGCCGCAAACGGCTTCCCGCTCGTTCACGGTGAACGTCGCGGCTGTGAACGATGCGCCCGAACTCACCGCCCCGGAATCGGTCACGGCCGGTGAAGATACGCCGTTGGACATGAGCGGTTTCGGCTTGGTCGACGTCGACTCGGACATGACCCCCGTCACGGTCACATTGACGGTGACCGAACGCAATGACGAACCGGACCCACAGAACCCGCAGTACCCGAACGGCATCCTGACCATCAAGCAGGTCGCGGGGGGCGTGGATCCCGGTTCCAGCCTGCAAGTGAGCGGGAACCTTACGTCCTACGTGACGATCACTGCACCGGTCGCTCAAATTGCCGCCACGCTGAGCGATCCCAACGGCTGGAGCTACACCCCGCCCAGCAATTTCGCCGGAAACACGGAGAACCCAAAGTACGAGATCCTGACGGTTTTCGCCAACGACGGCGGGGCCACGGGCAGCGGAGGCGCCAAATCGGACACGCGGCGGGTGACGCTGCATGTCAGCGAAGTGAACGATGCACCGTTGATCACGGTGCCCGCCGTTCCGGCGGTGGTGGACGAAGACCTCGTCCTCAACCTCAGCAGCCTGGGCAACATCGAGATCACCGACGCCGATGCCGACGGCGCCGTGGTCTCGGTACAGTTGTCGGTGAGCCGCGGCACGATCACCGTCGACACGACCGTGCTGGACGGGCCGCTGATTACCGGCAACGGAACGTCGCAGGTCGGCCTCAGCGGCTCGCTGACTGCGATCAACCTGCTCCTCGATTCGTTCGTGAATTACCAGAGTCTCCTCAACGTCAACACGACCCAGGGTCCGGAAGTGCTGACCATTCTCGCCAACGACCTGGGCAACTCGGGCGGGCCCGCGGCCTCCAGCATCGCGCGGATCACGATTACGGTCAACCCGGTCAACGACGCCCCGCAGATCGCGCTGCCGGATGAACCCCCGTCGGTCGCCGAAGACACCGATGTGCGGATTCCGGACATCTCGATTTCCGACCCCGATGTCACGGAAGCGGGCGCCGACGGCGTCATCACCGTCACGCTGTCCGTCACGCCGATCGCCCCCAACACGCAGGCCGGCACCTTGACGGTCAATCCGGCCGTCGTGCCCGGCTTGACCGTCACGGGCAGCCCCGGGGCCAACGTCCAGGTGCGCGGCAAGCTGACGGACATCAACTCCATGCTGGCGCACCCGGACGGGTTGAAGTACCGCGGCGCGTCCAACGCCAGCGGCAAGGTGCTGTTCAGCATCACGGCCAATGACGAGGGCAAGAGCCCCGCCACGCCGGCGCCGCCCAACGGCCCGAAATCGACCACGGCCACGATGACGATCACGGTCGTGCCGGTGAACGACGCGCCGACCATTACGCTCCCGTCCAGCCCTCAGTCCGCCACCGAGGACCAACCGAAGACGATCACGGGGATTTCCATCGCCGACGTGGACATCTCCGAAACGACCAGCGATCCGGCCGGGACGGGTTCGGGACTGTTGACGGTTACCCTGTCGGCCTTACGCGGCACCATCGACCTGAACGACGCCCTTCCGGCGGGCGTCACGGTCAAGAACGACGCTTCCCAATCGGTCGAGGTCAAAGGGCCTTTGACGGGCGTCAATGCCTTGCTGAGTAGCGGGATCACCTACCTGGGACTGCCCTACACCAACGGCAACGACACGGTCACGGTGACGGCCAACGATCTGGGCAACTGGCCGGAGCCGCCGCGGAGTTCGACGGCTTCGTTCGTCGTCGCCGTCGCCCCGGTGAACAATCCGCCGGTCATCGACCCGCCGGACGAACCACACTTGGACGAGGACACGGCGTACGTCATCCGCTCGATGACGATCAGCGACGAGGATGTCGACGAAGGCACGAACGAGTTGAAGGTGGACCTGCAGGTCGGCCACGGTACGCTGACCCTGGACCTGTCCGTGCCCGGCGGCCTGCGGGCGGCGAACGTGACGGGGAACGGGACCAGCCGCGTCACCATCGACAAGGCGAGTCCCAACCTGATCAATGCGACGTTGTCGTCCCTGTCGGGGCTGACTTACCAGCCCACGCTGAACTACAACGGGGCAGACGCACTGACGATTGTGGCAGACGACAAGGGGAACACCGGCGGCGCGGTGCCGCCGACGACGGCCACGGTGCCGATCACGATCACCGCCGTGAACGACGCACCGCAGTTGCCCTGGACGGTTCCGCCCGCCGTGCCGCCGGCGCCGCTGGCCAGCGAAGATGTGCCCATTTACGTCAGGTGGCCGGCCAACGCGGTCGTCGACGTGGACGTGAACGAGTCGCCGGGGGACGGAAGACTGCTGGTCACCTTGTCCGCCGGCCACGGCACGCTGACGGTCAGCACGGACTTCGGCCTGACGGCCGGCGACTTCGTCGGCGGCAACAGCGGCAGCACCGTCGAATTCACGGCCTCGCTGGCCGCGATCAACGCGACGTTGTCCGCGCTCACGGGCGTCCAGTACTCGCCCAATCTGAACTACAACGGCAAGGACACGGTGCTCGTCACCGTCAACGACCGCGGCAATACGGATGCGGGTCTCATGAATCCGCTGACCGCCCGCGGCACGGTGACGGTCACCGTGGTCGCCGTCAACGACGCCCCCGTGCTCACCGTGCCCGGCACCAGCCTCACCGTCAACGAGGATGAGAACTTGCCGCTGCAAGTGCAAATCTCCGACGCGGACGCGGCCGAGGCCGACAGCACCGGGGAACTCGAGATGACGCTGCAGGTCTTCCGCGGCACCCTGACGGTGAACACGGCGGTCTCCGGAGGCGTCGGGGCGGGCGGTGTGACCGGCAACGGCACGACGGCCATCTCCCTGGTCGGCACGCAACAGCAGTTGAATGCGACGTTTGCCGCCGGCGGCGTGGTCTACCGGGGGAATCCGAATTACTTCACGACCGATCCCGGCGAAGAGACGCTGCTGATCCATGCGGAAGACGAAGTCAACGGCGTGATCAACACGGGACCGCTGAAAGGCGTGGACAACAAGACCGTCACCATCAACATCACTCCGGTGAACGACGCGCCCACGATCAACATCGTGGCGCCGGCGGAGATTGTCGAAGACACGCCGGTCGCGCTGCCCATCGTCGTCAACGACGCGGAACTGAACGTGCCGATCGGGGCGAACGTCATTTGGACCGTCACCCTCCACGCCGATCTGGGCACCTTCTCGGTGGCGGGCGGCATCAGCGGCGGTGTGCCCGCCGCGAACATCACCGACAACGGTTCGGGGAACGTGGTGCTCACAGGCACGGGCAAGCAGATCCAGACGACCTTGGCGGCCTCCAACGGCGTCATGTTCCAGGGCGAGCAGGACTTTGCCGGCACCGATATCCTGACCGTGAGGATCGTGGATCCTGGCCTGCCGGCGGATCCCACCGACGACGCCACCAACGAAGCGACGCTGACGTACACGATCAGCGGCGTCAACGACGCTCCCGAAATCGCGTTGCCCGCGGTGCTGACGACCGACGAGGATGTGGCGCTGCCGCTCACCGGATTGCAGGACGTGCGGCCCCTCGACCTCTGGGACGTGGATTCGGGCCCGGCCAATATCTCGGTTGTGTTGCAGGTGAGCAACGGCAAGTTGACGGTCGGCGGGACCGTGCCGGCGAGTCTGAACGTCGCTGGCAGCGGCACGGCCAAAGTCACCCTGGTCGGCCCGGTCGGGGCCATCAGGACCCTCCTGGACGATGCCCAGGGCATCGAGTACCTCGGCAAGTTGAACTACTTCGGCACAGACATCCTGACCGTGACGGCCGACGACCGCGGCAACAGCGGAACGGGCGGCGTGAAAACGGCGGCCAAGTCCGCTGCGATCAATGTCACGGCAGTGAACGACCCGCCGATCGTCGCCAAGCCGGTCGCCGACTTCGCGGTCAACGAGGACGCCGCCAACACCCTGATCGAGCTGTTTCCCGGCGTGTTCGCCGATCCCGACAACGCCACGCTGACGCTGACCGTGACGTCCAACTCCGACCCCAGTCTGGTGGCAGCCACGATCGCCGGGACCCGGCTCACGTTAAGCTACTTGCCCAACCAGAGCGGGCGCTCGGCGACCATCCGCGTGAGGGCCTCCGACGGCGTCAGCTCGGCCGAAGACGAGTTCGTCGTCACCGTCAACCCGGTGCCGGATTCGCCGTTTGTCGCCAATCCGGTTCCCGACCAGACGGTGCAATTGGGCAGCACGACCACGGTCACGGTCAATCTGGCAGGAGTCTTCAGCGATCCGGATCTGCCCAACGACGTACTGACGCTGGCCCCGTACAACAACAGCACCGACAACACCAACACGGCGCTGGTCATCGGCGGGACGCTGAGCGGGCAGACGCTGACGCTGAACCTGAAGGCCGGCGCCTTTGGCCGGGCGGACATCACGGTCCGTGCGGCCGATTCGACGGGCCAGGTCGTCACCGACACGTTTGCGGTGATCGTCAACGCGCGGCCGACCGCCAATCCCGACAGCGTGACGACGAAAGAGGACCAGGCGGTGGCCATTGCGGTGGTGAACAACGACCGCGACGTCGATGGCGTCATCGACCCCAACAGCGTGACGATCGTGGCGGGCAGCGGGCCGACGCACGGGACTTGGACCATGGCCAACGGCGTCGTGACCTACACGCCGAATGCCAACTTCTCCGGCTCCGACTCGTTCCAGTACACGGTCAAGGACAACGACGGTTTTGTGTCGCAGCCGGCCACGGTCTCCATCACCGTTCAAGAGGTGCCGGACTACCAGGACCCGCTGCTCAACGCCGATGTCAACAAGTCGGGAACCGTGACACCGCTCGATGCGCTGATCGACATCAACTACATCAACGGGCCGGCTGGCGGCGTCCTGCCGCCCGACCCGATACCGCCGGCCACGCCTGAGTTCTACTACGACGTCAATGGCAACGGCGTGTGCGATGCGGGGGATGTGCTGGCGATTGTCAACATCTTGAACCGATCGTCCGGTTCCGCTGCGGGAGGCGAAGGGGAAGCCGTCCGCACCGGCGGGGACCTGCGGGCGGAAACGACGCCGTTGGCGAGCGCCTCCTTGAGTGCCCCCTTGCTGGCGGTTCCCGACTACACGCTCCTGGCCCGCGCCACGGGCGGCGCCGCCTTGGCGGTTCCGGCAACGCCTCACGAAGCCTCCGCGGCTGCCGGCCGCAGCGAGCCAGTACTGGCGGCACAGCCCTTGGCGGATGTCGAAGATTCCGGGCAGGACGCCTGGTTCCAACGCATCGGCTCGGAATCGTCCGAACTGCTCGATGCCGCCTGGGACGCCGGCCTGGATGATTTCGCCGGGGACGTGGAGGACGGGTTTGGTGAACTGCTGGCCGCGGATGTCGTGCTCAGCGGCCTGAAAGCAAAGGCTTGACGCGCGGCGAGAACGGGTTTTCGGATCGCTCGAGAAACAACTGACTGGTGACAGGTGAGCGGCAAGACGCGAGCCGCCGGTCATGCGGTCCTCCAGTCACCGGTGGCTAGCGCCATTCCGCTCACCTAGATCATTCCGCTCACCTGTTTGCCCAACGACGCTTGGCAGCGGGTGAGCGAAGAAGCCCGGTTTTCAGCAAAGCCGGGCTTCTTTTTTTTGCGGTCCCTTCGCGAGGCGGACCTCAACTCTGCTCGTTGATCAGGTACTTCGCCGCCACGGTCTCCAGCGGGCAGGGCGACGGCAAGCCGCGGGACAGCAGACGCAGCGTCTGCAGGTCCGAACTCCAGGCCACCTTGCCGGGGGCCAGCAAGAACATGCTGCCCGGTTCGTGGGTGGTCAGGAGTTCGCCGTCGCGATAGTAGTAATGAGCATCGCTGGCCTCGACGGGATACGCACGCATGGCCGGCGGAATGTCGTTGGGCCGGAACCAGAGCTTGATCTCCCGTTCCGCATCCTCATTCGTCGCCGAGGCGTGGATCAGGTTGTCCATGCGCTCGCCCACCACGTTCCCCGCCGCGTCCGTGACGGGGACAATCGTGCCCAGGGCCCGGATGCAGCCAGGCTTTTTTTCGCGGGCCACGTGGGGATTGGTGGGGCCGACGATATCGCGGATCTTCTGCACGGCACCCGGGCCACGATAGACCAGCGCAATCACCCTCCGCTTGTGTGGTTCCTCCGGATAATGGGCCAGTCCCGTGATGTAATCCAGCAGCGGGGCGTAAAACACCTTGCCCCGATGTTCCGCGTAGTGTTCCTCCGCCAGCATTCGATGCACGTGGACGATTTTGGCCCCGGCAAAGCGCAAACCGCTGTGAAACTCCGACAGAAGTGAAAGGACATAACCGGTGAGGGAATTCTTCAACGCGTCGGGTTTGATCAGGACCAGCGTCTGTTCGTGGGTCGTGCTTTCCATGAAGGAGAACCTTTCTATCGGGCCAGTGGCTGCGGGAAGGACTAACGCGGCTCGGACAATGGTCTCCTTTCGCTCCGCGAAAGGGCGTTCTTTCGGGGAGCGAAAGACGATATTTTTCGTGGACGAGTCCTGAGCGCGGCTGCAAACGTACCACGCCCCCGCGGACCGGTCAAGAGAACAACGGGTCTCGCTGGCGTTCTAACTTCTAACTCTTTAACGCTTTGTGTTTTAGTGCCGCGGCGTCAACGTTCAACACCGGGAAGTTGGCATTCCGTTGGTCGTGGCTCCGGTTTTTGGCGGTAATCTCGCCTTTTTCGGGTGTTCGGCTGGCTCGATCCCCAGCACTTCATTGCCGCGTGCTTCGTCCGGGGTTAAGATTACGCTAGGCGCCGCGTGGCCAGGCGGATGCTGGCCGGCGTTTTTTGCGTGAGGCGGCCGGACTTGCCGGTTTCGATTCCGCCGATGGTGCTTGTTTTGAGGGTTGGCACATGGTTTCCAAAGCACGAAGCGGCCAGCGTTCTGGGCACTACCACGCTTGCGGGCGAGCGGGTTCGACACTGGTGCTGGTTCTGATTGCGTTGGCCGTGGCTGCCGGCGTGGGCGGTCTTGCTTATTTTTACTTTCGCCCGGAAGGCCAGCAGCAAGTCGAGAACGTCATCACACAGTCGGTAATCCGTGGGCCCTTCGAGCACGTGGTTTTGGAGCAAGGTCTGATCGAGAGTTCGGAGAGCGTCGAGATCCGGTGCGAGGTCAAGGCGGCCACGTCGGGAGGCGTCAAGGTCTTGTGGGTGGAAGAGGAAGGGAAGCACGTCCGGAAGGGCGACCGGCTGATTCAGTTGGATTCCTCCGCGTTCGAACAGGATTTGATCAAACAGCAGATCGTCTGTAACACGAGTCAGGCGGCGGTGATCCAGGCGGAGAATACTTTGCGGGCTGCGGAAATCGCGCGGCGGGAGTACGAGGAGGGGACGTTTCGGCAGGAGGAGCAGACGATCCTCAGTGAGATCTTTGTGGCCGAAGAGAACCTCCGCCGCGCACAACTGGCGTACCAGTCCACCGAACGGCTGGCGGCCAAAGGTATTGTGACGGCGCTGCAACTGGAGGGCGATCTGTTCGCCGTCGAAAAGGCGAAGAACGAACTGGACACCGGCAAGACGAAGGTGGAAGTGCTCCGCAAGTACACCAAGGCGAAAATGCTCAAGCAGTTTGACAGCGACATCGCCTCGGCGGAGGCCAAGTGGAAGTCGGAGCAGGAGAGCAACAAGCTGGAAATGTCCAGGCTCCAGGACATCCAGAAACAGATCGCCGCCTGCAATATCACGTCGCCCCAAGACGGCCAAGTCGTGTACGCCAATATCTACAGCCACCGGGGCGGCAGCGCGGAGTTTGTGCTGGAAGCCGGGGCAACGGTCCGCGAGAACCAGACTCTGATCCGCCTGCCGGATCCCAGCAAGATGCAGGTCAAAGCCACCGTGAACGAGTCGCGCATTTCCCTGATCCGCGTCGGAATGCCGGCGCAGATCACGGTGGACGCCGCGCGAGACCGCAAGCTGAGCGGGACCGTTGTCAAGGTGAATCAGTATGCGGAGCCCGGCAGTTGGTCCAGCGGCAATATCCAGAAATACGCGAGTTTCATCGAGATCCACGAACCGCCGCCGCAAATCCGCACCGGCATGAACGCGGAAGTCCGGATTTTCGTCGAAAGTCTGCCGGAGGCTCTGCAGGTTCCCGTCCAGGCTTTGTGCGAGTCCAAGGGACATTATTTCTGCCTGGTCAAGAGCGGCGAGCGTTTCGAAACGCGGGAAATCCAGGTCGGTTCGAGCAACGACAGCTTCATGACCGTCAAGAGCGGCCTGCAGGAAGGCGAAGTCGTGGTCATGAATCCGCGCAGCTTGCCCCACCGGCTGACGCTGCCCGACTTGCCGGACGTCAAGTCCGTGGTGGCGGCTGTCGAAACGTTGCGCAAGAAGCCGCCGCCTGACCGAGCGGACGGCAAGCCGCCCCGCCAGGATACCGAGGCCAAGACGGATCGTTCCCCGGAGGTCACCACGAGCGACGCGGCTCGCGGTACGACTGCCGAGCGGGGGGCTGCCGGATCACCGCGTACCGCCGGAGGTGCGCTGTGAGACTGGCCTGTCGTCTGCACGACTTGAGAAAGGACTACGTGCTCAAAGGCGAAACCGTACACGCCTTGCGCGGCGTTTCGCTGGAAGTCCCGGAAGGCGATTACGTCGCCATCATGGGCCCTTCCGGCTCCGGCAAGAGCACGCTGCTGAATCTGCTGGGCTGTTTGGACAAGCCCACCGCGGGCTCGTACTTCTTGGGCGACGACGACGTCGCCAGGATGAACGACCGCGACCTGTCGCGGATCCGCGCCAGCCGCATCGGTTTCGTCTTCCAGTCGTACAATCTGATTCCTCAGCTGACGGTCGTCGAGAACATCGAAGTGCCCCTGTACTACCAGGGCCGCGTCAACCGGCAGACCAAGGAGCGCTGTCACGCGCTGGCCGCCATGGTCGGCTTGGGAGAGCGCCTGCGGCACCGGCCGACGCAACTGTCGGGCGGCCAGCAGCAACGTGTGGCCATCGCCCGCAGCCTGGTAAACGATCCCTATTTCATTCTGGCGGACGAGGCGACGGGCAACCTGGATACCAAGACGGCCCTGGAAATCCTGCAGCTGTTCGAGAAACTGAACGGCGAGGGCCGCACGATCATCATGGTCACTCACGAAGACGACGTCGCGGCGCACGCCAAACGGATCGTCCGCCTCCGCGACGGTCTCATTCAGTCCGACGAACGCCGGGTGCCCGTGTCCGCCCCTTGAACTCCACCCCAAGCGCACGAAACGCCAAGTGCGCCGTCAAGGCTAAGAAGTGGGGCAAGCATCCTGCTTGCCTCGGGAAAAGTCACACCAAACGCAAGCTGGGAGCTTACGCCACCGCATCGGCCGGCCGGTGACTATCACGTCTCAAGAACGCGGCCCGTCGCCGTCGCCCGGCAGCCGGGGGGCCACTTGCGGCGTCTGGAATTCGGTCTCGCCGCAGGCGAAAACGGAGCAGCGGCCGACGTACTGCCAGCATTCGCGATGGTGCGGCGTCTTGCAGCGCCGGCAGAACACCAAGCCTTCGTGAATCTCCTCGCCGCAAACGCGGCAGACGACCTGCTCCAGAACCTGGGCTGACTGCTGCTGGACGAACACAATGCCCCGCGTGCGCGTCAACAGGGCCTGGTCGTACAGCTCCAAGGCCGTCTCCACGAAGCGGACCAGGTCCGGGCCGTGCTGAACGGGCATCACCTTCGTGATCGTCACCGTGCCTCGGTCCAACTGGATACACAGCGGCGAGACGGCGGGGCGCGTGCGGAGCTGTTCGACGTGCCAGCGGACGACCTCGCCGAACACTTCGGTCACGGCGCGCGGGTCGGTTCCGCGTACGGAACACCGTGGATCCCACCGGTCAGAGGCCGGCGACAGCGTCTGCAAGCCGTCGCGCGGCACCATGTGTGGCGGCCAGGCGGGACAGCGGATCTCCGCCCGCAGGTTCAGGTCAGGCCAAGGCAGACGTACGCAGACGGCCTCCCCCAGGCCCAAGTGCGGCGGCCCGTGGGCAAGGGCCTCGACAAGCACGTGAACCGAGCGGTACACGAATCCGACGCGCGGCAGCGAGAACCAGCCCGTGCCGGAACACTCGCCGTGGAACCGCTGCGCCAGCAGACGATAGGCCGCCGACAGACCGCCACGCCCCGCTGCTCGTCCCAGGCCGAACACCGCGAGCCCGAAGAGCAGGGCGACGAGAACGAAGAATACGAAAAGGCACTCCATCGGCTTGATTCCAAACGCGGACGCAGGCCGCAACTCAAGTAGGTTGGGACTCTGTCCCGACCCGGTCGGGACAGAGTCCCAACCTACAAAGATGCACGCGGGACGCGCGCATCGTACGAACTAAGTCCCTGACCAGCCAGCCCTGCGACGGCAGCGCCCGGACACAGGCGGCCGCCCTGCTACCGGATGGCCGTCGGCCGGGCTTGGCTTGGCTCCTCGGACGCCGCGACGGCGTTCAGGTCCTGCCCCGGCTCCTCTCCCGCCGGAAATCCTCGCGGGCGTTTCCGGGCTGCCAACGCGGCCCAAACCAGAACGCCGACAACGACGAGCCCGATGGCGGCCAAAACCAGGACTTTCGGCTGGCGAAGCCAGTCGCCGACCAGCACGGCCGCGTCCGGCGGAACGGCGGACGCGAGCCGTTCGTTCAGCGACGCGATTTGCCGCCGGTAGTCCTCCTCGGCCAAGTCTTTCTGCCGAATCGCGTGCTTCAACTGGGCCACCTCTTCGCTCAATTCGCTCCGGTTCTCTTCGGCCGCAGCCAGGGCGCGCGACAGCGCTTCGTTCTCAGCCTTCACCTTCGCCTCCAGCGTTCGGTACACGCGGGCGTCGGCCTTCAGGACTTCGTTCTCTTGCTGCAACTGCTCTAATAACGGCACAAGGCCGCGGGGAGTCCCTTGGCCCAACTGATCCACGATTCGATCCAGAAGCTGCAACTGGATCTCGGCTTCCCGCGCCACTCGGGAGGCATCGCCGGCAGCGTCCGAGCCCGTGGCAACGGCGACTGTGCGGCCCCCGGCAACTGGAGCAGCGACCGGCTCGCCTGACTCCGGCACGAGCGTTTTCCACGCCAGCAGCGCCAGCAGCAGGAACTGCACCAGCAGCATCCCCAAGACGGCCGGTCCGAGCCATAAGCCGCGCGGATCGGCGTACGGCATTGGCGGCCCTGGATACGGCATTCCGGGGAACGGAGAGGCTCCCGACCGGGGATCGTTGGCGCCCATGATTTTGCCCTCCAAGTAAGCGGCGAAACACGTCAGTTCGAGTTCTCGATGCCGGGAGGCGAAGAGATAAAACCCGCCGGTACGCCTGGTTCGATTCGGAACCTCCCCGGTCCAATGAAAGAACCCCC
>CAYUFW010000067.1:0-5871 GCA_964443915.1 uncultured Pirellulaceae bacterium | reverse complement strand
ACCAAGGCCACGTCTCCCGGCCGAGCAAAGAAGTGCTCGCAGATGAAGCGGTCCATCTCGGACAGGAACACACCCAAGTTCGGATGCGTGTGATACCAGCCGACGATTTGCAGTTCTGCAGGCAGATTCGCCCGCTGCCGTGTGAACTCGGCCCACGTTTCGTGCGTGAACTTGAAACTGCCCGGTGTGCTCTCGTAGTGCTGAGCCCGCAGCGCATCGGCGATCACGACGAAAGACCGGCCCTGTTCGTCCTCATATTGTCCGCCGAGCACGACGCCGCCCAGTTCCACGCGGGGATTCGACAAGGCGTGAGCTTCCATATCGCCCAGTGCGTCCAGATCGACGAAGATCGGCAAATCGTCTTCCGCCGGATGTCCGCAGGCCACGACGCGAAACTGCCGATTGCGGTCGGGACGCAAGTACCGCTCGTGGCGTGCCGCCTCGACTTCGCCAAACTCGATTTCGCGAGTGTCTGCGGTCATGGCTCTGCCGAACTCCCCATGACTTCCCGCCGGTCGCCTGCCAGCAGGAATACGCTTTCGGTGTCGCAGCTCGCCACCCGCACGATGTCGTAAGGCGGGATGCCCAGCGACGCGAGCCGTTCCCCGGCCAGGGCCCCGTTCGGCTCCACGGCGTGGACGATCTCCGGCCGTGACAGCTCGCCGCACTGGGGACAAATCGCCTGGCGCATGCCGACCAGCGGCAGCGGCTGCAAGACCCTCTGCTGCACGCCGCAGCGCTGGCACGCCAGCGAAACCACGAGGTCGCGGTCCAGCGACAACTGCAAATCACCGTCGCCAAGGAACGGGCGGATCTCGGCGAACAGTTCGGCCGCCGTGTGCCGGCCGGCTTGCAGCGGCAGTTCGACCGGTACGGGGTAGGTTTCGTGGCTCAGGCAGTCGTCGCGCCGCTGAAATCGCGTCCGGTACGATTGGCTGACCACTCCGTTGAACACAAACGCTTCTCCGCCCGTCACCGGCAGGCCGTGAATCAGCTTCAGCGCTTCCTGGGTCTGCCAGGCGCCGATCAGCGAGGCGATCGTGGGCACCGTCGGCACGCGCCCGGCCGTCAAGTCCTCTTGCCGCAACAGCGGGCAACTGTAACGCAGATTGATCAAACGGTAATCGTTTTCCGTCATCGCACATTCGTAGCAGGCACCGTCCGGCGGCGTGAACACCTTGACCACGCCGTTCAACTCCTGAATGCCGCCGTCGATCCAGGGCGTCGACACCTTCCAACAGGCGCGGTTGACCCACAGCCGGGCTTCCCGGTTGTCCAGGCAGCCGATCACCACGTCGGCGTCTCGAAAGACTCCCAAGCCCACGGACGTCAGCACATTTCCGTGGAATGCCGTGACGGTCAAATCGGGATTCAGCTCCCGGATCGCCTCCGCCGCCACTTCGACCTTGGGACGCCCGCGGTCGCGGGCCCGAAACAACACGGACCGCGTCAGGTTGGCGGGTTCCACGATGTCGAAGTCGACCACGATCAGATGCCCGACACCCACGAGCGCCAGGTTCTTCAGCACTTCGTTCCCCAACGCCCCGGCCCCGACGACCAACACACAGGCTCGCCGCAGACGTTCCTGGTCCCACCACGGAATCAGCCGCAGCCGGGCGTAGCGGTCGTCGTCGTCCACGTGTAGCGTTGCGTCGGACATGAGAACCAACTGGCCATTCCAAGAGACGGCCTAGAAATCAGGCTTCATTCAGAATGCCGGTCTTTCGATCGATATTAGCCGATGTATAGGACGTCAGAACATTCACTGGGCCAACGGTCTTCAGCCACAATCTCCGCATCGACGATCTCGTCGTCCACCAACACCGGCTCGGCAGTCATGAGCCGCGTCACGCGGTCGCGCAGGGGGCGGGGATCGATCGGAAACCGGTACTGCAATTGGTTGCGGGCCCAATAGGACGCCGCTCGATTGTATGGGCTGTCCACGTCGTAGTTGGCATAGCGGGCCATGTCCCACAACATGACGCACAATTCATCCAGCCGCAGTCCGGGCGCCCAGTGCGTGCTGTAGCCGCCCAAACACACCACGCCGTTGGCCGAGATATTCGGGTGAAAGATGGGCGTCCGCCAAACCAGTTCCGGGATCATCCGGGGGTAGGACGCTCCCAAGCGAATCAGGACTTCGTGCCCCTCGCGGAGCAAGACCGCGTCGGAGCCATCCGGTTTCCAGACGCCCTGGCCGCGAAACCGCACGACGTAGACGTCCGGCGGGCCGGCAAACGGCGTCGCGGGCGTCGTGATCTGGATGAGGCTGCTCTCCGCCTGCAACTGCTGCATCGCCCTCCAGTCGCTTTCCAGCCGGCGCAGCCGCGGTGACCGTCGCATGTTCTGACTCCCTCTGTACCCCCCCTCTGTAGCATGACCCTCCAGAGCCGTGCAAAACGGGGTCAAAGACCGTGCTACGTGACTGGCTCTCCGATACGCGAACCGGCGACGATCTCAGGATAGATGATCAGATGATCGCCGCTGCGCACTGCCGCTTCGGGCAGCGTCTGCTCCTCGCGCAGCCGCTTGCCGCCTTCTTTGTGATCCAGACTGTAGCTCATAGGCTGGCCATCCGGGCCCGTCACCGGCAGATTCATCTTGGTGATGACGTTGGGCAGAATTCGCTTGACCGTGACCGTGTCGGCAATGACCGCCTCGACCGACTTGGCGCCGGTTTGATCGAGAAAGGTAACTCGCGTCCCCTTCGGTTCGCCTCCAGCGACTTGCCCAGACATGATGCCCTCCACGACGAATGAGACGTTGACGACGAAATGCTTGCCACATGATAACGTATTCGCCCAGCCGCTGGTAAGCTTGGGGAACTGAACTCGTGATCGCCTGCATGCTTCCAGGGCATGCGGCGCAGAAACGTAAGCTCCGATGCTACAAATGGATAAGTCTATTGACGGTCTTTGTTCGGCTCCTGCGGAAATGGCATCGCAGCGTCGACGACTTGCGGCATGAACCTGGAGCATCTTGCTTGCCTGCCGCACAGAAATCATCTTCAGACGCGATCCCCGATCGTCGGGAAAGAACACCTTAGCAATTCATGTGCCATACGCTCCGAGCCTATTGCCGATCGTGAGAACCTGTCGCATTCGTGTCCGTCGTCATCCTTGAAGAGATGCGAGCGGCGTGCGAGAATGTTCGCACAGGCGGTCAGCCGGTTTGGTGGCGGGCCGCGTGCGGCGACGGGGGTCTGCGTCTTCCGTCGGGCCGAGTGGTTCAATCCAGGAGTCGAAAAGATGAAAGTCGTGCCATTGGGGGACAAGGTCGCAGTCAAGCCTCTGGAACCGGATTCAAAGACTCCCGGAGGCGTCGTGCTGCCCGACTCCGCTCAGGAGCGGCCACAGCAAGGGCGGGTGCTCTCCGTGGGAGACGGCCGATTGCTGGCGGACGGAACGCGGGTGTCGCATCAGGTCAGTGAGGGGGACCGAATCCTATTCTCCCGTTACGCGGGCACCGAACTCGTGGTCGATGACGAGGAACTGCTGATCATGAACGAGGACGAGATCCTCGCGGTTTTTGAATGAACGGTGAGTACTTCCGACTCGGCGCTGCGAACGTCGTGGCGTCGCTTGGCTGAGGGCCTCTCCCCGGTACGCTGCCCAGCGGCGTGTGCCCGCCGCAACGAACACATTCTTTCAGGTGAGAAACCATGCACAAGCGTTGTTGGGTGTTTTTCCTCGGTCTGGCGTTGATCGCTGGCGGGGCGACCACTGCTACGGCGGCGGAACCGGCTCGCCCGGACGCCACGAATTACGAACAGATGGTGGGCCGAGCGATCGGCTTCTTGGCGACCAAGGGGCAGGCAGAGGACGGCTCGTTCAGCAGTCAGGCCGGTCCGGGGGTGACGGCGCTGGTGGCGACGGCACTGATGCGTCACGGGCGGACGCCCAGCGATCCGCTGGTTGCGAGGAGTCTGGGGTACCTGGAGCAGTTCATCCGGCCGGATGGCGGCGTGTTTGGGGCCGGCTCGCTGTACGCCAATTACGAGACTTCGATCGCCATCCTATGTCTGACCGAGGCCAACAAGGACGGGCGTTACACGGAGAGGTTGAAGAAAGCCGAAGCGTACATCAAGGGTCTGCAATGGGACGAAGGCGAAAACAAGGATTCGTCAGACCCAGCCTACGGTGGGGCAGGCTACGGCAGACACAAGCGACCTGATCTGTCGAATACGCAGTTCTTTATGGACGCGTTGCAGGCGATCGGAACCGATGTTAACGACGATGCTGTCAAGCGGGCGTTGATTTTCGTGTCCCGCTGCCAAAACCTGGAAACCGAGCACAATACGACGCCGTTCGCGGCCAAGAACCCCGATGGCGGCTTCTACTACACCCCGGCCGCCGGCGGTTCCAGTATGGCGGGAACTACGGCGGAGGGCGGATTGCGGAGCTACGGATCGATGACCTATGCCGGCCTGAAGAGCATGATTTACGCGGGCTTGAATGCGGATGACCCGCGCGTCAAGGCCGCCGTGAAGTGGATCCGCACGCACTACGACTTGACCTCGAATCCAGGGATGGGAGCCGCCGGGCTGTACTACTACTACCACACCTTTGCCAAAGCCCTCGATGCCCTGAAGCAGGACGTGTTTGTCGATCAGCAGGGCGTCCAGCACGATTGGCGGGCGGAATTGCGGGCGGAATTGGCTCGCCGCCAATTGCCAGACGGTTCGTGGGTGAACGAAGCCGACCGCTGGATGGAAGGCGATCCGAACCTGGTGACTGCGTACGCGCTGCTGACCCTCTCCTATTGTAGACCGCAACCGCCGGCGGAATCGCGATGATTGTCACGATCGATGGCCCTGCCGGCGCGGGCAAGAGCACCATCGCCAAATTGCTGGCGGCCAGACTGGGGTTCCGCTTCCTGGACACGGGGGCGATGTACCGGGCCGTGACGCTGGCCGCGTTGCGGCGCGGGCTGGCGTGCGACGACGCGGCGGGATGGGCCGAGTTGGCTCGGCAAGTGGAAATCCGCTTCCAGGACCAAGAGGTACTGTTAGACGGCGAGGATATCACCGACGCCATTCGCACCAGTCAAGTCACGGCCTACATCCGCTACGCAGCCGACAATCCCCTAGTTCGCGAGCACCTGGTGAAACAGCAACAGGAGATCGGCCGGACGGGCGACATCGTCACCGAAGGCCGCGATCAGGGCACCGTGGCGTTTCCGCACGCCGAATGCAAGATCTTTCTGACGGCCAGTCCGGAAGAGCGGGCTCGCCGCCGAGTCCACGACCTGCAGCAGCGGGGCGAGACGCCGTCGCTGGACGAGGTGCTGGCCCAGCAAGTCCAGCGGGACGAGCGGGACTCCAGCCGTGCCGTCGGGCCGTTGGTCAGGGCCCCGGACGCGGTCGAAGTCGTCACGGACGGCATGTCGATTGACGAGGTGGTCGAGCGGTTGGTCGAAACTGTGGAGAAGCGGCGGCAGGAGCGGTAAAACAACAGCGGCTCAGTTCGACTGCCGCACTTTGGCGAACGGTGGGCGTTAGCCCACCGGTTCCTCGGATGGTAGCAGGGCAAGCCTGGGGAAACCGGTGGGCTGACGCCCACCGTTCGCCAGGAATACAGCGTATGGTGGAACGATCTCGATTCAAACGCTACGGCTATACACTGGCCCGCGCCCTGTGCCGTCTGGTTGGCGTCACCATGTTTCAGGTCCGGTGTGCGGGCCACGAGCATGTGCCGTCCGAGGGCGGCGTGCTGATCTGTTCGAATCATCAGAGCTACCTCGATCCGGTCCTGGTCGGCCTGGGATTCATGCGCCCCTGCAACTACTTGGCGCGGGACACGCTGTTCCGGTTCGGCCCGTTCGGCTGGCTGATTGGCTTCGTGAACGCCATCCCCATCGATCGCGAAGGAG
>CAYUFW010000066.1:13586-29540 GCA_964443915.1 uncultured Pirellulaceae bacterium | reverse complement strand
CAGGCGACCCTGTACCAAACCGCTGCCTGACGGCGGTATGGCAGTCACGCCCCCCACCACATCGGTCTGAAGATGTGCGATGTGGACCCGACGATGCGGGAAGTGCTGCGCATCGTCCGGCTCGATACGCTGGCGGAGATTGTCAGCGATGAAAGGGAGGCCCTGAAGGCGTTCGCCCGCGAACGCCGGCACAAGGAAGCCGAGGCGGAGGCCGGCGCCGAGTCGGACACGGCCGACACGTACCGGGCCGCGGCCGGCAAGGGTGACGCCAAAGCTCAATACAAACTGGCCCGCTGTTACGAAGACGGCCGGGGCGTGGTGCAGGACTTCGCCGAGGCGCGCAAGTGGTACGAGAAATCCGCGCGGCAAGGCTTCGCCGACGCCCAACATGCCTTGGCCACCTGCCACGCCTACGGGATTCAGGTGCCGCAGAACTACGACGAAGCGATCAAGTGGTACCGCAAGGCCGCCGAACAGGGCCACGCCGAATCGGAATACGCCATGGGCATGAACTACACCTACGGCATCGGTGTGAAAGCCGATTTGGCCCAAGCCGAGAAGTGGTATCAAAAGGCGGCTGCCCAGGGCCACGCCAAGGCGAAGGAAGCTCTGGAACAACTCAGGGCCGAGAAGTAGCCAGCAGTAGGCCGGAACAAGCCCGCGCCGTTCCGGCATCGCCAGCGGTCGGGGAGCGGCGAGGATTTGTGCCGGAACTGCGCGGACTTGTTCCGGCCTACTTTCTGTGCTGCCCCCAAGCAGCGAAGTCAGCAACGGGAAACGGCTCTACGCTCTCGCCGCGCCCTGTATCTGGGCGTAGATGTCCAGCCCCACCAGTTCGTTCCAGGCCTCCAGCAGTCGCCGCAGCACCGGGCCGGGCCGCCCGTCGCCGATCGCGACGCCGTTGATCCGCGTCACGGGCATCAGGCAGTAGGGCGTGCTCGCCAGAAAGGCCTCGTCGGCGTTGATGACCGAGTAGACCTGCACGTCGCGTTCGACGAACGGGATGCCCAGCTTGGCTGCCAATTCGATCACCGTGGCGCGGCTGATTCCCGGCAGCGTGTTTCGCAAGGTAGGCGAGACGATCGTGCCGCGTTCGACCATCAGGAAGTTCGCACCGCTCGTCTCCGTCACATTGCCGTCCAGGTCCAGCAGCAGGGCGATCGCGTTGGGGTCGGCCAGTTGGGCTTCTTTGTCCGCCAGGTAGTAGTGCATGCGGCTGCGGTACTTCATCTTCGGGTCGTAGCACTGCGGCGGCACGTGCCGGATGGAAGGGGTCACCACGTGTGCTCCCGAACGGATCCGCTCGCCCCACAAGGCGAATGGCAGCGGAAAGGTGTGTACGCAGACGGTCGGCGTCATGCGCACGTTCGGCGCGGCCGAGCCGGCGTAGGTCGAATACTCGCCGGGGGTGACAAAGTAAATCAGTCCCAGTTCGCCGCCTTCTTCCAGCAGAGCCGCATTGTGGCTCGCCAGCTCTTGTGAAACCGCCGCCAACTCCTGCTTGGTCATCCCGATGTCGAGGCGGACGTAGCGCAACGAGCGGAACAGCCGATCCAGGTGATCGTCCAGCCGGAACAGCCGGCGATGAAACGTGCGCGTCATATCGGTGACGGTGGCTCCGAGCACGATGCCGGCGTCGTAAATGGCCAAGTGGGCCTGCGAGGCAGGCTTCATCTGGCCGCTGAGGTAAACGAGCGGTTCATTCATGGCACTCACGTCCGTACTTGTCCGTCCCCGAAGACGACGTATTTGTAGGTGGTCAGTTCTTTCAGGCCGCAGGGGCCGCGGGCGTGGAAGCGGTCGGTGCTGATGCCGATTTCCGCGCCCAGGCCGAATTCGCCGCCGTCGTTGAACCGCGTGCTGGCGTTGACCATCACGGCGGAGCTGTCCACGCACTTGGTGAACCGGCGGGCCGCGGCCAGATCCTTGGTGACGATGGCGTCGGTGTGCTGCGAGCCGTACTTGTTGATGTGAGCGATCGCCTCGTCCAGCGACTCGACCACCTTGACCGAAATCACCGGACCCAGGTACTCGGTGTAGTAGTCCTCTTCCGTGGCCGGTTTGGCGCCGGCAACCAGCTGGCACGTCGCCTCGTCGCCGCGCAGTTCGACGCCGCGTTGTTGCAGTGCCGCCCCGATGCGCGGCAAGAACGCCCCGGCCGCGCCGCGGTGGACCAGCAACGACTCGCAAGCGTTGCACACGCCCATCCGCTGGCACTTGGCGTTGATCGTCAGCGTTTCCGCCATGTCCAAATCGGCGGCGGCATCGACGTACACGTGGCAGTTCCCCGTGAAGTGCTTGATCACCGGCATCTTGGCCTCGGCCGCCACGCGGCGGATCAGGCTTTCTCCGCCGCGCGGGATCGCCACGTCGATGTACTCCGGCAGCGACAAAAATTGCCCCACGGCATCGCGGTCGGCGGTGGCTACCAACTGGACCGCCTGCGCCGGCAGACCGTGGACGACGGCAGCCTCGGCCAGCAGTTCGACAATCGCCCGGCTGGAGTGCGCCGCTTCCTTGCCGCCGCGCAGGATGACCGCGTTGCCGCTCTTGACGCAGATCGCCGCCGCGTCGGCCGTCACGTTGGGACGCGACTCGTAGATGAAAAAGACCACCCCCAACGGGACGCGGACTTTGCTGACTTCCAAGCCGTTGGGCCGCACGCACGACTCGATGATCTCCCCCACGGGGTCGCGGAGCATGGCGATTTCCTCCAGCGCCGCGGCGATGCCCTCGATGCGGGCGGTGGTCAATCGCAAACGGTCGACTTGAGCGTCGCTCAGGCCGAATCCGGGGGCGGCAGCCAGATCTTGGGCGTTGGCCGCCAGGATTTGATCGGTTCGCTCACGGAGCAAACGGGCGGACAGCTTGAGCCACTGGTCCTTCTGGGCTCCGCTGACCAGCGCCAATTCGCCGGCCGCCGCTTTGGCAGCTTGCGCGACACCTAAACAGTAAGCCTTCAGGTCGGTTTGCGGGATCGTGGACATTTTCATTCTTGATTTCGGATTTCAGATCTTACATTTCAGATTTCAGATTTTACATTTCAGATTCTGGACCAGTAGGCCGGAACAAGTCCGCGCCGTTCCGGCACTTCGAAGTCCACGGCCACCGCGAGAATCCCTGCCGGAACGGCGCGGACTTGTTCGGGCCTACGTTCCTGGATCTTAAGCCCTTGCTTTTGGCGGCGATACCCCGTTTCGCAGAGTATGGGGCAAAAGTCGATTGGCGTCAACGATGCCGATTCAGCGCCCCGGCAGCGAGAGCGGCCCGGCGACTTGGCTCAGATTCAGGAACCGGCCGCCGTCGACCTGGATGCTTTGGGTCTTCGTCCAGAAACGAATCTGTTGGGCGGCGGCATCGGGCGCGGTGCTGCCCTTGCGCCACAGTTCCGCGTCCGCGCGGCCGTCGCCTTCCAAGATGACCAGTTCCTTGGCCCGGGCATAGGCCACCCGCCAGGCGCGGGCCGAGAACGCCTCGCCCTCGATGGTCGCATTGCCCAGCGCCGTCATTTCGATGCCGGCCTCGGGGCTGCTGACCCGTGCGGCGACGTCGGCGACGGCCAGTTGATCGCTGGTCAACAGGTATTGCCCCCGTCCCAGTCCCGCCACCGGCGCGGGATCGAGCGTCTGGTTCCAAGCGTCGACCGGTCCGTACAAGGTGCGCACGCGGCCGCGAAATTCCAGTTCCCGCGTCAGCACGTTGCCGACGGCCTCGTCCTCGTAGTCGACCCGCAGGTAGACCAAGCGCGGTTCCGCGGAGTCGGTGCTGGCCGCCGGATTCAGACTGCGTTCCGTCAACCCCTTGTCGTACCGCACCGAACTGCCCCAACCCGGACCGTAGGCGTGCAGCCGCCCGCTGCGCTGATCGATCGTCAGGTCTCGCACCTGCAGCTGATCGTACGAGGTCTGTCCGCCGCCCAGGCGGCCGGTATTCTGCAGGTACACGCCGCCGGCGAAAGCCAACTCCTGAACGTCCAAATCCTGCGGCGGCTTGTCCCGGCTCAAGTTCACTTCCTGGTTGAGGGTCACGGCCAGTTCGTGGCCCATGACCAGCAGGTCGAAGACCTCGCCTTGTTGCGACCGCTGGGAGCCGCTGACGTGTACGTCGCGGAGGAACCGCGCCGTGCGGCCATCGAAGTCCATGCGGCCTCCCCACGCCACGCTCAGCGGCATGGCCTGGGCCGGAGCGGACTCGCGCGCCGGTCCGGCGTCGCGCCGGCGGGCCGTCGCCGGCAGCAGCATCTTGCCGGGACTGTCGATCCAGATGCGATTGTCGCCGCGATTCAGCCGGATTGCGTCCGCCACAACCGTCATGCCGCGGGCCGACACTTCCGATGGCCGGCCTTGCACGTGGACGCGGGCAAAGGCGGTATTGGCGTGATCGACTTGAACCACGTCGCCCACAATCGCCAACGGCACATCGCCCACCTTCTCCGTGCGGACTTCCCGGAACCGTACTTGGCCGTCCAGGATCAGGTGCTCGACGATCGTCTCTTCACCCCGTCGCACCAGCTGGGTTTGCAGGTGGTCGGCGGCCAGCTCGAATTTCTGACCGGACCGCTGGCGTTGGGCCGGGTCCTGAGTCGTTGCCGGACGGGCCGCCGCGGCGTCGGCTTCCGCCCCCTCTTCGTGGCGAATCCAGACCTCCGCCCGCTGCGTCGTCCCTGCCAGTTGCCAGGAGTCGACGCGGACGTCGCCTTCGGCCAACATGCGGAGGGGCCGGTAGCGGAAACGCGGTTTGCCGCTCGGCGCTCGGGGATCGGGCGACTCGTTGAGCCACAGATGAAGATCGCGGGCGGCGAATTCGCCCTCGCCGTGCAGCCGCAGCGTGCCGCCTCCCAGCAGCGACAGGGCGTGGTCGCCTTGATGCGGCTGGAGGATCACGCGGTCGTTCCACGACGCTTCAAACGCCTGGCCCGGTTCGTTGGGACGGTCCGCTTTGCCGGGCAGCGTGCCATAGGCACGGCCCGGGCCGCGGGCCCGCAATTGGCCCAGCCCTCCGCCGGCCGCGAATTGGTACTCCAGTTGCCGTGCCTCGATGTCGTATTGCTCGTAGCGCAGCAGCAGCTTCTGGCGGTCTTCGATCCGCACTTGACGCGTCAGGAAGTTGTACTCGAACATCTCCGCCCGCAGCGTCGCCGCATACGACGGGGCCTGCAAGACGGCCGGCGAGCCCTGGGCCTGGATGCGCTCGACCTGCAGACCCTGCAGATCGGGCGTGGCCGAATCGGCGGACTTGCCGCCCGGTTTCGGGTCATCTGAAGACGTGGCGAAGTAGATGGACAGTTGTTGGCAACTCAGTTGATCCACGGGACCGCCGGTGGGTACGCGCAGCACATCGACCTGGTCGTGAAACGTCGCGACCTTGCGGGTGAAATCGAACTTGAAGGGACCCTGGCAAGTGATCTCCACTTGCACGGACGGCACGGGGGTCTTCGTCTTGGTCTTGGACTCGGCGGCCGGCGTCAGTTCCCGCGGGTTGTCCAGTTGCAGGCGGATGCGGTCCACGTGGACGAGTTCCGCGGCAGACACCGCCGGCACACGGTTCTTCCGCGGCGATCCGCCTCCGGCCGGGTCCACGCTGGCCGGCGTGGTGAGGGAAATGATCAAATCCCGGCCGCTGCCGTAGCTCGGGCCGTAGCGGAACTGAATCGGCTGGGGCGCTTCGATCTGGTCCCGCGTTATCTGGACGTTGTGCGTGACGACTTCGAGCTGATCTCCGGCACCCGGCTGGCTCTCCGGACTGCGGATCGTGACCGCGCCGGGCAGCAAGCCGCGGTCCAAATGGCCGATCTGGCCGCGGGCCAGGTTCACGGGCTCCGCAAACGTCAGCACCGCGCCTTGGGCGGCCTGCAGGATCACGGGCCGCGTTCCCTGGCGGTCCTCGCCGCCTCCGGAGAAGAGAATCAACGTACAGGGCTTCAGTTCGATCCGGTACGGATCCAGTTCGCGGAGGTCCCGCAGCAGCAGCACAGCCCGGTCCGTGTCCAAAACCTTGGGCCGATCGAGTTCCCAGCTGCCGGGCGGAAACAACGCCTGCAATTCCTGCGTCCGCGTATCGGCGCTGGTCGTCCACTCCGCCTCTGCGGCGGCCGCGCGCGGTTTGGCCGCCGGCTCGATGAACGGCACGGCGATCAGCCGGTACGCGAAAAACGCGAACACGACGATCGCCAGGCTCGAGACGAAGCGGACGAAGCGGGGAAACATGACTGCCGGTCCGGAATCACAACGTGTAGTTCCGAATCAGATCCTCCCAACGATGCTTGGCCTTCAACAACAACTCCACAACTTCCCGCACGGTCCCGCGGCCGCCGGGAGCCGCCGTCACGTACTGCGCCGCCGCGCGGACTTCCGGCACGGCGTCCGCCACGGCGACGCTCAAGCCGACGTATTGCAGCAGCGACAGGTCGGTCAGATCGTCGCCGATGTGGCAGACCTGCTCCGGTTTCAGCCCCAGTTCGGCGATCAGTTTCTTGCCCACCGGCAGCTTGTTCTCGAACCCTTGACGCACCAACTCCACGCCCAACTCGGCCGCCCGCACCTTGACGATGTGCGACGTGCGGGCCGACAGCACGCCGAACTTGAAGCCGGCTTTCTGCCAGAGCTTGATTCCCAGCCCGTCGCGGATATGGAACCGCTTGATCTCGATGCCCTGGTTGTCAAAATAGATCCCGCCGTCCGTCAGCACGCCGTCGACGTCCGAAAGGATCAGTTCGATCCGCTTGCAGCGATCCTCGATCTTCATCTACGTTTGACCTTCCTGAAGTGGTTCGCACCAAGTCCGTATTTCTCGCCGTTTCGCCCGAACCCGAACTGCGGAACCGGAGCGTCATCTCGCCTGCTCTGTCAATTCTGCCTTCCCGGCAAGGGGATGCCCACAAAATCACGGGCCGGCAAAAGCGTCATTTCCTGCGAGCTTTCTCCAATCGCGCTGAACTCAAGGCACTCGCGGGCAGTCGAATTCGGATGTTCAGAAGGCTGGCAGGAAAATGGGGGCAAAAAAATGAGATGTCCCTGCGGGTATTTTCCTGCCCCCAATTTTCCCGCCCGTCTCTTTCTCCTTACCGCTCTTGGCAACGTCACCAATTTGCTGTCGACGTTTGGCCGGTCGGGGCCAGAGGCACTAGCCCGCCAACGGCACCGTGGCCGGATCGTCGGAATCGTCCGGCGAAACCGTTGGCGGGGAATCTGCGGCCGGGACCTCGCGCGGCAGCAGTCCCACGACGTCGGTGATGTCCAGCAATCCCAGCGGCCGGCCGTCCGCGTCGACGACGGGTAGTTCGCTGATTTTGCGTTCCGCGAACACCTCCAGCGCCTCGCTCATCAGCATTCCGGACTGAACGGCCCGGGGACCGTGGGTCATCACGTCCCGGATCGGGCCATCGATCGAGCGGTCGCGCCGCGTTTCCAGGAGCCGCGCCAAATCGCTGTCCGTAAAGATCCCGGTCAGGAGCCCGGTTTCGCCCGTCAACATGATCGCCCCGGTCCGCCGTCCCGGCCGGCTGACTTCGACGAACACCTCGCGGACCGTCTTGTGGTCCAGCGCCACGCGGCACTCGTCCAACGGCCGCATCAAGTCGTCGACCTTGGCCAGTTTGCGGCCCAAGCTGCCGCCCGGATGAAAGCGGACGTAGTCCAGGGGGCCGAAGCTGCGCATACGGCTGAGGACCAGCGCCAGCGCGTCGCCCAGGGCTAGCATCGCCGTCGTGCTTGTGCTGGGCGCCAACCCCATCGTACACGCTTCGCGGATCGGCCCCAAGTCGAGCGTGACGGCCGCCTGCCGGCCCAACGTGCTGCCCGGCTTGCCGGTAATGGCGATCAGGGGAACTGCCCGCAGCGAGGGCAGCAGCCGCGTGATTTCGTCCGTCTCGCCGCTGAAGGACAGCATCAGCACGACGTCGTCCCGGTGGACGCGTCCCAAGTCGCCGTGGATCGCTTCGCCGGGGTGCAGGAAATGGCTGCGGGTTCCCGTGGAGGCCATCGTGGCGGCGATTTTCTGTCCCACCAGGCCCGCCTTGCCCATGCCGCTGACGATGATGCTGCCGCAGCAGTGGAACAGCACGTCCACGGCGCGGCAGAAATCTTCGCCCAGGTTGTCCGCCAGTGCCAGCACCGCTTGCCCTTCCTTGCGGAGGATCTCGCGGGCCAGGCGAAGTTGTTCGAAACGGGTGAGGGGTGCCAGTCGGGCGGCTGCTTCCGTGCTCATGGTGACGTCGTCCTTGACGTGACTTCAACGGGACCGACCGAGACCCGCAACGACGCGGGTCTCCGGCGGCTGGATTCTATCCATTCCCGCCAAACCGGGCAATGTTGACGCGACTCAGCGCTCGGACCGTCACGTGGCGGAACGCTATCAGTGCCAGCAGCCTCGGAACTGCACGCGGAACTTGGTCGCCACCGGGTATCCTGCTTTCTTACGGAAAATGGGTGCAGGTCTTGAGGCTGTGGCTTCCCGCGAGTGGCAGTCGAAGGTTGAATTCCAGGACGCGCCCCCGCTCGCCCTGGAATTGACAGACGCAAACTGAAAGCCTATGAGATGGACCAAGTAAGGGAGACTCGGGACCAATGGCGGCCTGCTTGGGGATTGCCGAAGCAACGCTCTCGCGCTGGCTGAACGGCGGCCTGATTCAGTCCCGGGCGATGGATAATCTGCTGCGCGTCTATTTCGGCATCCCCGCCGTGCGGAAAGTCCTGACGGGAGCGAACACGTAGCCGAGTCTCTCCGAGACTCGCTTTCCGGTCTCGCAGTGGACCACGAACGACAAGGGGACAGCGATGCACTTGAGCATGGTCCTGTACTGTTTGGTGACTTGGGCGGCCAAGCCGCAGGCCGGGCCTCTGAAGGTCGTCGTGGAAGAGAACGCGCCCGCGACGATGCGCGACGGCGTGATCCTGCGGGCCTCGTGCATCCGCCTGCCCGTGATTGGAGAATAACAGGAACGCCTCGATCGCCGCACGAGGCGGTCTCTGGCGCGCGGAGACAGCCATGAGCATGGTGGTGTTTGGCGCCGGTGCGAGCGGGCGCGGGCTGCTGGGGGAACTGGCGGCGCGCTCGGGCTGGCCGATCACTTTTGTCGAAACGGACCGGGAGTCCGCTCGGCACTTGGCGGCCGCCGGCCAGTACACGGTGCGGCTCGTCGGACGCGGGGAATCGGTGACGCGGGTGACCGATTACCGGGTCTTGACGCCGACGGACCGGCGGGAGGTCGCGGCAGCCTTGCGGGGTTGCCCCTTGGCGGCGACGGCGGTGGGCGGGGCCAATTTGACGGCGGTGGCGGCGCTCTTGGGGCCGGCGTTAGCAGAGCGGCGCGAGCGGTTGCCGGTCCTGGTGTGCGAGAACTGGCCGCACGCGGACTCGGTGTTGGCCGACGCGCTGCGGCAGTACGGCGTGGCAGACGGGGCGTTTGCGTGCATCCCGTGTTCGGTGGAGCGGATGGTACGGCGGGCCGGGACGGGGCTGGACTTGATCGGCGAAAGTGGCGAATCGGCCTGGGTGCCGGCGGCCGTGACGTTGCCGGGACTGCTGGTCTGCACGGACTTGATGCCGTATTATGCACGGAAACTGTACACGAACAACGCGGGCCACGCGCTGCTGGCGTACGAGGGATTTCTGGCCGGCCGCGAAACGTTGTGCGCGGCGCTGGCCGACCCGGCGATTCGGGCGCGGTTGGAGGCCTTGCTGGCAGGGGCGCAGAAGATGCTGGCGCGCGAGTACGCACTGGCCGAACGCGAGTTGGTCGAACACGTGGATTGTCTGTTGCGGTTCCGGTTCGCGAACGCCGCGCTGGCCGATCGCGTCCAGCGTGTGGCGCGGCAACCGTTGCGGAAACTGGGGCCGGAGGAACGGCTGATCGGGTTGCTGCGAAAACTCGAGAAACATGACTTGCCTTTGCAGCCGGTTTGTCGAACGGTCGCAGCAGCGCTGCGATACGACGACCCCGGCGATGAAGAAAGCCAGCGATTGCAGACGCTGATCCGTCGCGAAGGCGCCGGCGGCGTGCTGGCGAGGATCTGTCAGTTGCAGCCCGGAGAAGAAGGCCACCGCCTCTGCCTGGCGGAGTGGACGGCCCTGAACAACCCGAAGGAGAAACCATGAGTCAGTATCGTATCTTCCTCGACACGGCCGAACTGGCGGAGATCAAGGACGCCGTCAGCACCGGCTTCGTAGACGGCATCGCCACCAACCCGAACAAGATCGCTCAGAGCGGCAAGACCTACCGGCAGGTGCTGGACGAAATCCGGCAGTTCTTCGAGGGCCCGATCGCCTTCCAGGCCATGGGCAACACGACGGACGAGATCATCCAGCACGCGCTGGAAATCCACCAGATGGATCCCTTGCTGGCCGTGAAAGTGATTGCCAACCGGAACGGATTGCCGGCCATCCGCCCGCTGGTGGCCGAAGGCGTTCGCACCAATGCCACCTTGATGTTCAATCCCACGCAGGCGTTGTTGGCGGGGCTGGCCGGGTCGCCGTTCATCAGCCCGTTCATCGGACGCGCCCGCATGGCAGGCAGCGACGGCATCGAGGCGATCCGCCAGATGCGCCAACTCTACGACGCCTGGGGCATCACGCAGACCGTGATCATCGGCGCGAGCATCAAGGACGTGACGCAGGTGATCGACGTGATTTTGGCCGGCGCGCACTGCGTGGCCGTCCCGTTCGCCGTGTTTGCCGCCATGATGGAACACGCGCTGACCGAACAGGGACGCTTGCATTTCGCGGCCGAATTCGCCAAGGTCCGTGGCCGTGGCTGAAATGCACCGAGATGCTGCAAAATCAAACAATTCGCGTTCATCGAGCATGACAAGGACGGAAGCCAATGACCCGTATTGTGTCCTGCCCTCTGATGGCGATGATGATTCTGATGGCAGCCAGTGCGGCACGGTGCGCCACGAAGGACCTTGGAGACGGCTTCCGCGATCGTGGAGCTGCCACACTCAGCGTCGGCGGCGACATCCTCGACGGCCGGATGTACTTTGTCAGCGGCTTGCACCTGTGTAGCTGGGAAGTGACGAAGTAGGGCCTGACGCTGAGCCGTAACACCTGGGGTCAACTGCAGGGCGCGTTTTATGGTCCCCGTCGCGTCCGCGGAATCCCTCTCGTCGGGACTCGCAACCATTGGTCGGCCGGCGGCGAGATCGATGGCTCGGGCTCGCGCGGGGCCGGGCGGAGCGGCGCGGGACTGACCGCCGGTGGGGGACTGACCGCCGGTGGGGGACTGACCGCCGGTGGGGGACTGACCGCCGGCGGGCGGCGGGGGCTGATCTTCGCCGGGAGCGGTTCGGCAGGCTGATCTCCCCGGCTTGGCCATGCCGGCGCCGCCGCAGCCCGTTGCCAGGGCATGCCCCGGAACTGCAGCGATTGGTCTCGGCCTCTCCCCCGGAATCCGCCGTACGAGTCCGTCATACTGGGGCCGAGGAGCGTTCTCGCCCCCGGCTTGAGCGGGCGACCCAGCTCGCGCTCCCCGAACATGCCGCGAACGGTCGCCCCGCCGGTCTGCCCCGGCGCGGACTCCGGTATGCCGAACAACGCGGCCGAGAGAACAAATAGCGCGCAAGTTGTTTTCCGCATGGCACATCGGCTCCTTTGAAATTCCTTCTCATTATTGGGCTCGGCCTGCCCGAAGTCAACGACGAGGACGTTCAAGTGCGTTGTCCGGCGTGTTTCGAGGAGTAGCCGGACTCGCAAGAGCCCGGGCCAGAATGAGCGTCACCGCATCGCAACAACACGCCCCGCCGCGAGAAAGCTAGAACGCCATGGTCATGACGCGCAACGACATGAGCAGGAAGAGAACCTCGGGGCCGTTTTCACCTCAACCCAAACCGAGAGCAGGATCTTCTTTCATCGCTTGATGGTTGCCCGGCTGGGATGCGTCTTGACACCCGTCTCCACCAGGTTGACCCATTTGACGCTCTTCAGGCGGAGCAACTCGGCGAGCCCGTCATCATCGAATGCCGGGCACATCGCAATATCCACGCGGCGCACGCGGCAGTTCTCGCGCACTTGGCCAAACCCGGCGCCGCTGATCGGCAATTGAAATAATGTGAGCTGTTCGAGCGCCGGCAGGTGGTTCAAGAAGCCTAACTGATCGTCGTCCAGCGACCAGCATTCCAGGAGAAGATGTTTCAGACGGGTCAGCGCGGCGAAGTGATTCGACGCGCTGGTCAGGTCCGGCCGTGCCCCCGGCCCAGGCCCGACCCAGTGTTTGCCGTCGCTGTACAGCAGCACCAAGGTTGTCAGGTTCGTCATCCGGCCGATGCCGGCGAGAACCTCTTCGTCAAGCTCGTCGGTCCGCAGGATCATGGACTCGCAGTTTCGGCACAGCGTCAGACTTCCAAGGTCGGCGGCCACAAAACTGACGGACACGGAAAGGCCCTCTCGCCCCCCACATTCCACGGAACGTCGGCCGGGCGTCAACAGCATTCTCATCCGCGAGATCTGCTCGCCCCAGCAACGCATGATTCCCCCGAGAGAAACTTGCGCGGGGCGGCTGTGGACACTGAGGCTGCGGAGCGACGCGATGCGATGTATCTGCGCCAGCGATGCATCGTCGCAAGTCGCCCCAGAGACGTTCAAGCCAGCGAGACGTCTCAGCCGAACCAACTGGGCATACCCTTCCGCCGAAACGTTGCTGTTGCGGATCTCCAGTTCCTGGATCGATGTCAACGCGCCCAGGTCGGCCATTCCTCGGTCCGTGACTCCTTCTACCACAATCTTGCCGCGGACAATTCTCGGATGATGGGGGAACGTACGGAGGCAAGCAAGCCCGCGGTCGGTGAGCGTCATCGTGGTGATGATCTGGCGGAGATGCGGCAGACGGGTCAGGTGCGGCAAAGCGTCCTCGCTCACGCGACTGCCGTGGATGTCGAGTAGTTCCAGGTTCTCGAGGCCTTCAAGATGGCGGAACCCACGTTCGGTGATCTGCGTCCGCCACAGGGCAAGTCGGCGAATCCGTCCCAGACCGGCGACGTGCTGGAGATGGTCGTCCGTCACGGCGGACTTCGGCAGGTACAGGTGTTCCAGGTCGGGCAGGTCGGCCAGAGCCGCCAGGCTATCCCCGGGCTGTCGGCAGCCTTCGAGTCGGACTGTGGTGATGGGGCCGAGATCGCCGTTGGCGACGAGCCACCGCAAGGGGGCCGGCCGAATCGGCTCGACCGTGATCCGCGCGCCTACATCTAGCAACTTCTCGGCGGCGATCCTCTGGCTTCCGTACTTGCGGACCGCCGGTTGCCGGATCGCCAGGAGCACTCCTACCAGCGCGGTGACGAGGAGCATCGATCGGATGGTGAATTGGAAACGCATGGGCCAACAAGTTTACGTCAACGGCCACAGCTGGTTGGCGCGGCAGATGACCCACTGGAAACTGGGCTTCGTCCAGCACGACAACGCCTTCCTGGAACTGGACCATCCGCAGCGGGCTCAAGAACTGGCGGATCGGTTCGCCAAGCTGCGCGAATTGTACCCGCGGGTGTTGAACCACGCCACGGTGAATTCTTCCGCCCCTGAGATCTTACGCGGATTTCCATCCGGCTCGTGCCCAACACGCCCAGTTGTTCCGGGCCGTGCTCTCGGGCGACCATTTGCTGCGGAGATTCAACAACGCTCAGATCCTCCAAGCCTTGTGGGGCCAACACCCTAGCGCCGATCAAAGCCGCCGACAGGCCCGCAAAGTGACGCGGTTGTTGAAGCGTCTGCACCCCTGCGGTCTGTTGGCCAAAATCCCCCACACCCGCCGCTGGCGCGCGTGACGGCACTCGGCCAACAGGTGCTCGCCGCGTTGGTCCAGTTGCACTATCATGGCTTGGCTACTGCCACAAGTCCCGGCGCAGCCGGTCAGGTTCAAGGCCAGACCCGTGGCCCGGAGCCACGCACTTGTGAATACGTGAGAAGTCGACGGAATGAGTGAACCCGATCGCAGTTCCCCCGCGCTGACCTGGGCGGACCGCTTCCGCTGGCTGATCGCGACCTGTGGCGGCTTCAGCTACTGCCCCATCCTGCCCGGCAGCTGCGGGGCCCTGTGGGGCGTGTTGGCGGACGACGTTTTGGATTCCTTGTACGCCGCCGGACTGCTGCACGTGCTGTGGCTGGCGCGGCCGGAATGGTTCGGAGGTTGAGCCGGACGATGGGCAGAAGGGCTTGCTTGTCGCCCAGGCTCGTTTAACCGCGACCCAACGGGGAGCGCGTAGGGCGAGGACTCGTCATCGGCACCCACGGCCGCGGACTCGCTCCCCGTTGGGTCGCGGTTAAACGAGCCTGGTGCCGGACAGAGGGGCCACACTACGGCTCGGCGTAGATCGGCGGGTGCCGGTAATAGACTTCCAGGATCAGCGTCGCCAGCGACGTGTTGTACAGGCGGCCGCCGGCATCAGCTCCGTGGCCGCCGGCAAAGTGCCAGCTGCCCGCTGCCGCCCCCTCCGCGACTTGCGTGCTAACCAAGAAGTCCCGCAGCGCTGCATTCCATTTCTCCCACAGCCCGCCCCCGTACTGCCGCAAGACTTGCGTGGCGTAGTAGTCGTAGTACAGGTTGGCGACCGCGCCGGTCGAAGGGCCCAACTTGGTGAGAAACTGGATGCCCTTTTTCGTTGCCTCGGCGTCGCGTGCCCGCCCCAGGTGCATGCGACAGAGCATACCGACGGCGGTCGTCGCTGGTTCCTGACCGGGACCGGTGTACCCGTAGTACGCGCGGTTTTTTTCCACCGAGTCCAGGAACTTGCTCGTGCCGAGGATCGCAGTCGGATTCACGTGCAGGGCGGCCATGTGGCCGGTCTTCAACGCGGCGACTTGCCAGCCGGTGACGGAGGTATCGCCACGTTGGCGAGGCACGTATCGCCATCCCCCGCCCACCGGATCTTGAGCGTACGACAGGAAGTTGATCGACGCCTGAGCCTTGGGCAACAAGGCTGCGTCGTGCGTCATCCCCTACGCCTCGCAAAACGCAATGGCGGCGAGGCCGTGGGAGTACATCATGCCCTGCGTCTCGTGCCAGCTGCCGTCGGGCTTCTCGTGTTTGCCAAGGTAGTCCAAGCAGGCCTGGACTGCTTGCTGGTGATCGCCCTGCTTGTGCGGGTGCCCCGCGCCCAGCAGCGGATGCGCGGCTCTGTGCCAACGGCTCTCTCCCAACGACTCGATCCGTCCACCACGACCTACAGCATTGACGATCGATCATGGTATTGGTCCCCCATTGCTCTCCCGGATGCTACTCGACCTCCGGCGGCACGTTGCCATACCCCCAGCCGTTGCCGGAGAACGGGGCGTGCGGCTCGCGCGTCGGAACGGCGGACGGCTGCAACTGCTTCGTGAGTCCGATGCCGGCATGGGCGATCGTCGTGCCGGCGGTTGGGATCAGATTGCTGTAGCTGGTCAAGCGGGTCTCGTAGCCGCCGCCGTGGGGACCGAGCGCCTCCTCGGTCGGCACGTAGCCCACGCAGCCGTTGGCCAGCTCGACCGGAAACGTCAGCGGGAACGGGCTGCCGTGCTTGATGTCCAAGCCGTACTGGCAGAAATACTCGGCCGGGTTGCTGACGAACACGGCCGGGCCCAACTGGATCGCCTGCACCTCGACGTCCGCCACCGGTTCCTTCTGCAGCTTGGCGTCCAGCATCAGGATTTCCTTGGCAAACGTGAGCTTGGTCTTGTCCACGCCTTCGGGCGGATTCTCGATCAAGGCCAGGCACTCCTTGACGCGCTGCGGGCTGGGTTTCCGCCGAGGGATCTGCAGCGCCTTGACGCGGAAGTCGACCGGGAAGTCGCCGCTGCGTTCCATCGCGAACATGACTCTCAAGGCCTCCGCGCCGACGCTGCCGCCCACCAGTTGCGCCCATGCCTCCGGCGCGGGACGCTTGTACGGGCACAGGTTGTCCACTTGCGTGACGTCGCCGCTCGCGCCGGCCGTGAATACGACCACCACGTCGTCACCCATCACACCGCGGATGACCTGCTCCAGGTAGTAGATGT
>CAYUFW010000066.1:6641-13576 GCA_964443915.1 uncultured Pirellulaceae bacterium | reverse complement strand
GGTCGTCGCATGACAGGCAAAGTTGACGAGGCAGCCAACGAGCTTCCCCTCCGCATTCCAGGCCGCCACGACGCCGACCTCCGGGTCCGTGGGGCCGGCGGCCTCGACGATATCCGGATTGCCCTGTCCGGGATGCGTGTAGCTCAGACCGTTCTTCATCCGGAAACGGCGGTTGTAGGCAACGTTCTCCGCGCGGCCGCTGCCGAATCCGCACTGCACCTCGGATCGCGATTGATGCGCCGCGCAAACTCCCTCCACGATCGCTTGCTCGACCCGCTTCAAGTACTCCGCGTTGGCCATCGACGACTGCTCGTAGGCCAGCTACTGCTTCGGCCGGTAGCGATGCTCGCCACGCTGGGCGGCGCGGTGGGCTTCGTGGGTGTCCTGCGGAATGCCGGGATCGCCTTGCTCGGCCAGCCAGCGGTCGAGTTCGGCGGACAGCCGGGCTTTGGTCTTTCCGTAGCGAGGGTCGTCGGCCAAGTTGGTCATCTCGTACGGATCGGCGGCGGTATCGTAGAGTTCCTCCGCAGGGCGAAGCATGTAGCGTTTCACCAGGCGGTAAGTGTCCGGGTTGTCCCAGGCGGTGCCAATCCAGGTGGGCCAATAGGGGTTGTTCAACGCGCCGCCCCCTTGGATGCCCATCAGATGTTTCTCGATGTACAACTCGGCCGGCGTGAGGTTGCGAATATAGCGCCACTGGCCATCGGTCACGGTGCGGACTGGGTAGGCGGGGCCCTCCGGGACGTTGTTGTGGGCGCCGTAGGCCCACGTGCGATGCGTCTGGGCTTCGCCTCGCAGCACGGCGGCAAAGCTGGTGCCGTCCAGCGCGAGTCCGGGAGCCGCCGGCTTGCCGCCCGCGAGTTCCAACAGCGTGGGCAGCACGTCCGCATACTGGACCAGCGCGTCGGTCCGCTTGCCGGCGGGCACCCGGCCGGGCCAGCGGGCGACCAACGCGGTGTGCAGGCCCGTGTCCCAGTTCGTCCATTTGTTTCCGGGGAACTGCGAGCCCTGCTCGGAGGAAAACAGCACCAGCGTGCTGTCTTCGGCTCCGGACGCCCGCAGTTCGTCGAGGATTTCGCCGAGCTGAGCATCCATGTAGGTGATTTCAGCCAGATAACTGGCAAAGTCCTGCCGCGTCTTCGGGGTGTCCGCGATGTTGGGCGGCAGCTTCAGTTTCTGTCGCGGGTATTGCGACGCATCACCCATGACCCACGGCACGTGAGGCTCGACCAGCGCGATGACCAGGCAGAACGGTTGTCCCGGCTGGCGCGTCATGAACTCACGGACACCGTCGAGTTGGTGCGGCTGCGTGGGATTGCGCGTGCAGTTCGGATCGAATCCGGGAACCTGCTCGAAGAGGTACGCTTCCTTGGGCAACACGTGAACCTTGCCCGCCAGGCCGGTGCGGTAACCCAGGGCACCGAGATGCTGGGGGAGGCTGCGCGTGCCGGGTCGGCTGGCGGAGTGGTTCCAAGCGCAGCCGTTGCGGAGGGGATACTGGCCCGTGTACAGCTCCGCGCGGCACGGCTGGCACATGGCCATGCTCAGGTAGGCGCGGCTGAAGGTCAACCCCTGCCGCGCCAACGCGTCGATGTTCGGCGTGTGCGCGTTCCGGCCGCCGTACAAGGGCAGGTCGTTGTGCGTGCAGTCGTCGGCCAGCACGATCAGGAAGTTCGGCGGAGCTGCGCCGCGTGGGCGATCCGCCCCGGACGCTGGACCGCTCAAGACGCCTAACACGCCGAGTCCGCAGAGGGCACAAAAAACGGCCGGCAGATGGCGATGGTTCTTCACGTTCGAGGCGATAGCGCGATCCATGGCGATGTTACCTCCGGTTGCCGATTGGCAGCTTCGTTTTCTCAATGGTCAAATACTTTGCCGCCGTTGAGTGCCGCCTGACGCGAGGCGGCTTCGCATTGCGATTGCGCCTGGCAACGGTCTGCCCGCTCCTGGTCCAGCGCGGCCACAGGCACGGCGTCCGGCCCCAGCATGTCCTCGCGCGGCTGCCGGGCCAAACGCTCCTTGCCGGCGTGGATGATCGCCAGCGACTCGCGATAACGGGCATCGTTCTTGTCCGTAAACTGCGCCAGACACGGGCTCAGCTCGGGCCGCGTGAAGTTCACCTGCGAACCGCCCAGTTCGGTGCCCGCGGTCTGCGTATGGTTCAGCCGCACGTGTGCCGATGGCACCTTGTAGGGGAGGCCGGTCAGTTCGGCCAGCCGCACCATCTGCTGGTCGTCCAGCGGCGCGCGTCCATACACGTGGTCGCGATACACGCTGTAGTAGGACCCGTAATACGGCGCGTTCATGTCAATCCACGTCACGATGCGGTCGATGCTCTCGCGGTCCAGCTTCACGTCCTCATGCGGCGCTCGCAAGACGTCCACCAGCCGGCTGCGATGCGAACCCCAGGCATACGCGGGCAACACCTCCGGCGGTCCGTCATGCACGGCTTTGATCAACAGTTTCGGGCCGTCCGGCGGATCGGCAAACCAGCGCCGAGCCGACTTGCGGTGCAGTTCCAGGTAGGAGGTGTTGAATACCAGCCCCAGGTCGCCCGCCAGATTCAGTTTCTCGCCAGCCGGCTGGCCGTAATCGTGACAGCGCACGCAGTGGCGGTCGAACACGGGCTGTACCTCGGTCAAGTAGTTGAATTCGCGCGGCGGGCCGTACCACGGCTCGAGCCGGCTCGGCTCGCGGCGCAGCGCCAACGGGAGGTTCGCCGGCAGCGTGGCTCCGGAGAGTCGCGACTCGTGGCAGCCGACGCACCCGGCGCGCTCGCCGGGCTGAATCGTCGTGCCGCTCCGCATGGATTGCACCATCATCCCGTCCGCGTCCAGGGCCTGGAAGAAAATGAACTTGCCGGCCGGCACCTCGAAATGAGCCGACCCGTCCGGCTCGACCGGCACATCGCCGAGAATCCGTTTGTTGACCGTGCAGTTGTAGTTCATCGCCGGGGCCTGGTACGTGTCCATGTTCCACATCGGGCCGGTCCAGTTGCGTTTTGGCGGCGCTTCCACCACTCGTAACTTCTTGATGGAGCCGCGCGGCACACGCTCCATACCGGTCCCGCGGTACACATCGGCGACGAAGAAGGTGCCCGTGTTCTTCGCATAATCGACTTGCGGCGGGATGACTGGCGGCCGCGGCCGGGCCGCCAACGGCAGCGGGTCGAAACAGCCGAGCGTCTCGTGGCCGCCGGCCTCCGGCGACGGCTCGGGAGCGTGCAGCAGGATTTCGTTGCCGAACGTGTCCAGCAGGAAAATGCCCATCCCTTCGCCCCGGCCGGTCATCCGCGAGCAAAGGAAGTACTTCCCCGCGCCTTGTCCGGTCGCGGGGTCGTGGAGCGGATAGGGGTCCTCGTACTTGACGGGCAGCGACGTGAACGTGTCGATCTGGCCCACGACCGGATGCCCCACATCCTGGCCCTGGCGGTAGTCCGTGCTGTTGCGGAGATACGGACTGACATCGCCGGGCCAATTCCGCACGACCGGCTCGGCGCCGTCCAGGCCGCGCTCGCGGTCGACGATCACCAGCGCGCCCCACGGGCGGTCGTGGCACGAACTGAAGATCGCCAGGCAGTGCAGCGAGCCGGGAATGATTCGGGCGTCGAAAATCGCGCCGGGCGACCAGGCGTTGTTGCCGTAGTAGAGGGCGTGTTGCGTGCCATCGGGGTTCACGGTCCACAAGCCGAACGACGGCCCGTAGGCGCGGTCCACGTATTCCCAGCGATCGTACAGGATGCGGCCGTCCGGCGTGACCGACGGGCGGGAGTCGAAAAGGTTGTTGCGGCTGATCTGGCGGATGTTGGAACCGTCCGCGTTCATCGCGAACAGGTTGCCCTGGATGTGCCGGTTGCAGCCGCAGTACTTGATGTCGCGCGTGCTGGAGAACACGATCTGGCCGTCGGGCAGGTAGGCGGCATCGAGGTCCGTGTCCGGCGACGCCCGCGTGAGCTGCCGCAGACCGCTGCCGTCGCGGTGCATCTCGAAGATGTGAAAACTGTCCTGGGCGTTGCGGCGCATCGCGAAAACGATCCGCGCGCCGTCGTAGTCCACGTCCAGATCGCGGGCCGCGCCGTCCGGAACGGTCAGCAACGTTTGCACCCGGCTGTCTTGCCCAAAGTCCACCGTCTTGATCGCCGCGCCGGTGCGGAAGTTCCGCGCGCTGATCTCGCCCGGCTGGAAATCCGTGCCCGTATTATGATGGTCCGGCGCGTACTGCCGCCGTTCGACGAAGACAATCGGCGCACCGCTGACCAGCGGGTTGGCGACGAGCGCCTCGCGGCGCAGTCGGCCGAACTCCGCACGGGCGGACTCCGTGCCCGCCGACATTTCTTTCTCGATCGCGTCCAGTCGGCGGAGGAACTCGTGCCCCGCCGGATAGCGCGGGCCGAACTCGGCCGTGAGATCGCCGATCGCCGCGCGGAGCGTCGCCGGACTGCCGCGGTCGGCGAACACGGCCGCGGGCGGGCCGTCCGCAACCGACACCGTGGGGAGAACCAACGCGAGGACAACCGATCTCAGCAGTTGCGAGCGGCTTCGGCTGCCAAGTGCCTCGTTCACCAAGCCGTGGGCAAGCGGCTGAAATAGCGACATAGTTGGCTCCTCGCATCAACAAGGCTCATCTTCTCGATTTTCTCATCGGTTTCGTGTACCAGACTGTTTCGATAGAGACGCAACTTGTGGACGCGGGCCAGCGAGACCGCCGGGATGTAGAATCGCGCAGCGATGGAATCCAGCAGGACCTGCGCAGGCGGAGAGGTTGGGCGCACCAGCGTCTGCCACACCTGACGCAACCCCGCCTCGAACTCGGCGAACAGCCGGATCAGGTAAGTCGCCTCCAGGTTGTCGCGGCAGGCGTGGAAGTCGCGTTGGCGAAGCTCGTCGCCAACCAGCGCGGACGGATCGGCACGTAACTGTCGGCCGAGCCCACCAATTGCGATGGCCGCGATCTGGTACTCCCGCTCGACACGGCGGATTCGTTCGAGTCGTTCTTCGCGGCGGTTCATCGGCGGGCTGCCAATTCATCGGCAATGCGCAGGAAATTCCGTTTGGACCATGCTCCCTGAAAGCCCTTCTTCTCCGGCGCGGCGAATTTCCAGCCCCTCGGAGTCAGCACCACCATCACGCGTTCGAACGACGGAAAGACGCTGAAATCAACGCATCCCAAGGCGCCCACCACGTCGCGGGCGAAAGGTTCCAGCAGTAGGACGGCATCCGACCTACGGATCTTCAGGGCCGGTGCCGTATAGGTTCCCAGCAGCGATTCGCTGATTGGCTTGCTTTCCCGTTCCACCAGCCAATCCTGCTCTTCGGACCAGGCTTCGGCGTCGGCGACCAGCCGCTCCAATTGGGCAACCCAGTTGTCCTTCTCGTTGGTAGCACGCTCAGGCAAAAGCGCCCTTTCGGTCATCGCTTGACTCTCCTCGGTACTGCCAGCCCGCAGTGCTAAAGCTCTCCCGCTGCCAACATCTTACCAGCCCTGTGGGCCGGAACAAGTGCGCGCCGTTCCGGCACCCGCACGGCTACTCCTGGAACCATGTTTCCAGCAAGCGGCCGATGATTTGGCAACCGCGGGCGTTGGCGTGGACGGCGTCGCCCATGAACCAGCCGTAGGTCTTGCCGCTGTCTTGGATGTACGCCCACCAGGGACCCGTCATGTCGAAGAAGGCGCATTGCTCTTCCGCCGCCACCTTTTGCAGGTTGAAGCGGAAGTTGCTCGTCGTCGTGTCGATCTCGCGGGTATACGTCCGGATGTGCTCGTCGCGCGGCGAGCCGAAAACGGGCGTCAACAGCAGCACTTCGGTATCCGGTTTCTGGGCGCGGACTTGTTGGATCACCGACCGGACGGCCTCGCCGTCGCCGCGGTTGGAGATGCCGCCGATGACCAGCAGGTCCGGATTGTGCTTCAACACGTACTCCTGGACGCGGTTGTCTTCCCGATAGTAGGTGCAGCCGGTGGAACTTCGCAGGGACGCGATCTTGACGATCTTGCACTTCGGATAGTTGCGCATCAGCAGCAAATCGAAGGACGAAGCGGACGTGTTGCCCATGATGCTGTCGCCCAGCAGCACCATGCGGAGTCTGCCGCCGTCGCGAAGCTTGCTCATGGTGCGGGGAATGTTCGCGTGTCGGCCCGCCGGAGGCTGATACTCGATCGGATCCATCGCGGCATAGACCACATCGATCCGCTCCAGGGTGCTCAGGCCCGCGAGGGCGTCGGCGACGCTGCCGTTGAGCAGGAACCCGCCCATCCGCGCGGTGCCGGGCGAGGCGACCTTCAGCACCAGCTCGTGCTCCGCTTGTCGGTCCAGCCGTTTCGCCAAGGACACCGTGCGCATCGTCGGGGCGGCGGCGTCCTTCGGAGCGGCGAGCTTGCTCAGCGCCGCGCCATCAACGGCGTATTCGAAGTCCGCGCTGTCCCTGTCCACCACGTCGATGATGCCGATTTCCGAACCTTTGAATCTCAGCGTCAGCGTTGCGCCGGCTTCGTCCGAGACCAGCACATGACGAAACGGGCCGATGGGACTGGTCTGCCCCGGCCTCCAATTGCCGGACCGCCGGACCGCCGGATCTTCGTAAGCGACGATCCGGCCGTTGTCATCCGTGTCCGGAAACAAGGGCGGAGGCAGCGTGCGCCGCTGGGGCTGATCCGGGATGGGATTAGCGGTCAGCAGCGCGTCGACAAACTTCGCAACCGCTTCGGCATAGATCTTGCCGCCGGCATCGGTCGGGTTGACGCCGTCGGCGGAAAACGCCTCGACGGAAATCTCGCCGGCGATGATCTTCTCGGCCGCGTATCGGGCCAGATTCAGACTGGGGATGCCGTAGTGCTCGGCAATCTGCTCGCTGACCCGGATGTACTCGGGCGTTTGGCCCGCCTGATACGCCTGGAGCATTTCAGGCGTCAGGGTGTAGACGAGGATCTGGCTGTGA
>CAYUFW010000066.1:0-6631 GCA_964443915.1 uncultured Pirellulaceae bacterium | reverse complement strand
CGACGTCTTCACCTGTTCGATGTCGGCCCCGCGGTCGTCGGCGGCGAAATCCAAGATCGCCAGATGCCCGCTGCAGATCACCTCGCCGAACACCGCCTGGCCCCGGCTGCAGCGGAACAGTCCGAACCAACTGCCGCCCGGCTGCGCGTGCCGCGTCTCGATGATCGTGGCCTCCGGAAAGTGCTTCTTGAAGCCCTGGACCATCTGGGCGGAGTACCGCAGGTTCGCGTCTTTCAGACCCGTGCCGGCCAGCACCGTGTTGCCGATGAAGAACAGGTACTGGTTCCCGACGATGTTCGCCCGGAAATAGTACTGGCTGTTGGGAATGCCGCCGCGGACCTGATAGAAGTCGGCCGCCTCGCCCTCCCATGCCGAACACGCGCAAAGCAAGGCAGAGCAGAACGCTTTCTGGAGGTCTGACGCAATCATCATGACATAGTCCCTTCCTGATTGCCGATGGTTCAGCGGCAGTCTGATTCACTCCACCAGGGCAAACGCTTTCTTCATCGCCGCAGCGACCAGGGCCAGGGCTTCGTCGCGGGGCAGAGTCCGGAGGTCCGGGCGGAACGGCTCGGCCATGACCGGACCGTCGTAGCCGACCTCGGCCAGGGCGCCGAGAAACGCCTTCAGGTCGATCACACCCGTGGCCGCGGGTAGGTCGCGGCGGTTGTCAATCTGCTGCTCAACCGGAATCCCTGCGGGGGCGTCGTTCAGATGGCAGCAGACGATCTCGGCATTGCGGAGGGAGAGCAGATCGTCCCGCGTCTCCTGGGCCGTGTACCAATGCCAACTGTCGAGCAGAAAGCCCACGTTCGAACAGCCGATCTCGGCGATCAAGTCCTTCATCTCGGCCATCGTGTGGATGAAAGGAAACCGCCTCGCCGACCAGGACGTCTTGGGGCCAACGTACTCCAAACCGAGCCGGAGCGCATGGTCGCCCAGCACCCTCGCCACCTCGCGCAGCCGCTGGGCGTGCTGGCGGAAATTGGCCATGTAGGTGAGGGAGCCGTGACTGGGACCGAGCCACGTGCAGACGCGGGTGACGCCCGCACGCTGCAGGCCCCGAGCGAAATCGGGCAACCGCTGCAGCGAATCCTGGAAGGCGGCACCCGTGCTGCGGAAATCGACGGGCAGTCCCGCCGACGCCCACACCAGCTTCTTGGCCTTCAGCTCGGCCAGCAGTTCGGCCAGGGCGTCGTCCGAGAGCTTGCCCAGGAAATCCGCGGCCGGCTCGACCGCTTCAAAGCCAAACCGCTGGGCCAATTCGATCGCCTCGCGCGGGGTGGCTTTGACGCCGATCGGGCCACAGGACAAGGCCATGGTGAACTTGCGCCGCGGCGCCGGGTCCGCGGCCGTAAGGGCATCACCGGCGGCCACGGTCAGCCCGGCACCGCTGGCGGCAGCCAGTTGCAGAAACGTTCGGCGACTGAGATTGACGTTCATGACAATGGTCCTTGGTCCTTAAGTCTTGATTTCGTAGCCCTGGCGGCTGGCACGTGCGAGGAACGAGTTCGCCTGGGCATCGCCCACGATCTCACGTTTAGCCGCATCCCAGTTCACTTCTCGCCCCAGGCGCATCGCGATGTTCGACAGGTGGCAGATTTCGAGCATCCGGTTATGCGACCAGACGTCGGAGATCGGTTGCTTTCGGGACTTCATGCATTCGATGAAGTTGGCGCTGTGGTTCTCGCTGATCGGGCCACCATACACCTCTTCGAGCGCTCCCTCCGGCAGCGGCTTGTCCTTCAGGGCGTCGACCGGCGCTCCGGCAATCTTGCCGCGGTTGACGAAGAACCGCCCTTCCGTGCCCTCGAAGAGAATGCCGTTGTCGCCTGCGCTCACAATCAACATCTCGACGCTGTTCGGCATCTCCGCGCGGATCGTAAAGCTGGTCGCGACGTTGTACCGGTCGTCGACCACGGGATGTCCGTCCTTGTACTCGCACGCCAAAGTGTATTCCAACGGCGTCACCTTGCTGGGGCCCGTGTCGCTGGCGCCGATCGCCCAGCAGGCGATGTCCACGTGATGGGCGCCCCAGTCGGTGAGCTTTCCGCCCGAGTACTCGTGCCAATTGCGGAACGAGTAGTGCGCGTTGCTGTACAGCGGTACGCCGCCGCCGTAGCCCGTGCGCATTTCCGGCAGCGCTCGGTACGGGACTTTCGGCGCCGGTCCGAGCCAGAATTCCCAATCGAGTTCTTCGGGAACGGGGGCCACGGGAATGACCGGGGAAGCCGGCATGCCGCCGATGCCGCACGTGACCTTTTTGACGGTGCCGATGCGTCCATGCTTCACCAGGGCTACGGCCTGCAGGAAGCGATGCCCCGATTCGGTGCGTTGCATCGTGCCGACCTGGAAGACACGCCCTGTTTCTTTCACGACCTTTTCAATCAACTTCCCTTCGTCAATGGTCAGCGTGAGCGGTTTCTCGCAATACACGTCCTTTCCCGCCTGCATCGCTTCGACCACGATCTTCGTGTGCCAGTGGTCGGGCGTGGCGACCATGACCGCGTCGATGTCTTTGCGATCGAGGACTTGCCGATAGTCCTTGTAGGCGTCCGGCTTCTTGCCTTGTTTCTGTTCCGTCTTCTCGACGTTGGCAGCGAGTACGTTCGAGTCGACGTCGGCGAGTGCTGCGAAATCGGCGAACTTGAACGTCTTCGAGGTGATGGCCCAGCCTTGGTTTCGAAGGCCAATGGTTGCGAAGACCGGCCGGTCGTTGGGCGACTGGTAGCCGAGGGCTCGGCCGGCCGACGGCAGCAAAATGCTCGCGGCCCCTGCGGCGGCCACACTCTGCAGGAATTGACGGCGCGATGCCAGGTGAGAATTTGACATGGGTTGAAGTCCTCTTGGGAATGGAAATAGAAGTACCTGGAGGTTACCAGCCAAGTATAGCAGAGTCGTCTGCCGCTTGCACCGGGGGCCCAACACATGCTCGGCAGTCTGGCTCGACAGGGCGTTCGCGTTGGAATGCCTGCGGCCCCAGCCGGGCGTTTTGGAGAGTGAGCCGGCCGGCTTGTTCGCCCCTGCGACAAACGCAACGCGCGACGTTAGAATGCGCCGGCGGTGATTGGTTGACGGTAGTGTCCCTCCAGCAACGAAGGCGAAGACGATGATGTTCGCAGGCAAGAACGTTCTGGTGACCGGTTCTGCGCGGAATACCGGATTGGGCATCGCGCAGGTTTTTGCAGGCTACGGCGCGACCGTTTTCGTCCACGGGCGGTCGGCGGAGCAAGTCGCAGTGCTTGTGGAGACGCTCCATCGGGACGCTGCCGCGGCCGGGGGGAGATACGTTCCGATCGCGGCCGACGTGGCGCGCGAAGACGAGGTGGCGCGCGCCTTTGCCTTCATCGAACAGCAGGTCGGCGGACTGGATGTGCTCGTGAACAACGCCTGCCACCTCGGCCTGGGCTACCGTTTCCTGGACATGCCGATCGCCTTCTTCGACGAGGTGCTGGCCGTGAATCTCCGCGGCTACGCGCTGTGTGCCCAGTACGCCGCCCGGCAGATGGTCGCGCGAGGCGGCGGGGCGATCGTCAACATCGGCAGCAACACCGCCCGCCGCGCGCTGGCCGACCGCGCGGCCTACATCGCCTCCAAGGGCGGCGTGGAGAGCTTGACGCGAGCGCTGGCGGTCGAGTTGGCTCAGTACCGCATCCGCGTCAATTGCGTCGTCCCCGGATACATCCACACCGAGCGCTGGAATACGCTGCCGGAAGAAACGAAGCAGCGCCGCTGGAAGAACGTCCCGCTGGGCAAGGAATCCAGCGCCGCCGACATCGGCGAGGCGGCGGCGTTTCTCGCGTCCGCGAAAGCCGGCAACATCACCGGCTCGTCGCTGCTGGTTTCCGGCGGCACCGATATCCAGTTGGTCCCTCCCGATTGTGCCGTCTAGCAAGATCGGCGAAAGTTGAATGATGCAAATCCAACCGAGATTCTTTGGAGAGGATCAGGCGATGAGACTCAGCTCGACAATTCCGTGGGCAGCAGCCTTCCTGTTGTTGGCGGCGCAACTGGCGGCGCACGCCGTCGAGGCCCCCCAGCCCGCCAAGGCGACTCGCGTCTGTGCGGTGTGCCAATCGTGGGCCGCAAAAGATCGCACTCTGAACCACGTCTTGCAGATGCTGGACCAGGCGGCCGCCCAACAGGCGGAGATCGTGTGCCTGCCGCAGGACTGCGTGCCGACCGATGGCGGCCCGTCGGCCCAGGCGGCGCTGGACGCCATCGCTCAAGCGGCTGCGAAGGGCAAGATGGTCGTCGTCGCGAACCTCCGGGAGCAGGACGGCGGCCAGCTGTATTCCACTTCGTACCTGCTGGGCCCCGACGGACGCGTGATCGGCAAGTACCGCAAGTCGCACCGGCTGCCGGATGAGAACATCGCGCTGAGCAACGAACTGCCCGTGTTCGACACGCCGCTGGGCAAAGTCGGCCTGATGATCGGCACGGACCACTACTGGCCCGAAATCCCGCTGGTGATGGCGTTGGAAGGCGCGGAGTTGATTCTGATGTCGCTGGGCGTCGAACCGGTGCCGCAGCAATTCCCGTTGGAGGTCAAGCTGCGCACGCGAGCGTTTGACGATCACGTGACGGTGGCGGCCGCCAATTACGCGGGCGACTTGCCGTACCTGTGCAGCAATCATCCGGCGTACACCGGAGAGCCGTTGGGCCGCGGCTGTGTGATCGACCGCGCCGGGATCATCCTGGCCGATACGGGCGTCCGCCCCGGAGTGGCCGTGGCTCCGGTGGATTTGGCCCGCCCCAAAGACGTGTATCACCTGACGTTCAAGGAAGACCGCAGTCTGTTCCACTACCTGGCCGACGCCGACGTGAAACGGACGGTGTTCAAGGGCCCGCAGCGCAAAATCCGCGTCAGCATCGCCACGGTGGGCTTCGAGCACGGTCCCAACCCGCGGCCCGACTCGGAGTTCGCCAAGATTCTGGACGAAGCCGGGAAGCTCGACTCGGACGTGATCCTGATGACCGAATTCGGTCTGGCGACCGACAACGAGAACGGCCGGCAAACGTTGGCACTGGTCGCGGAGAAAGCAAAGCAGCATCGCACGTACATCATCATCGGCGGCCTCCGCGATCCGCAAATCCCCTATCGCACGGGCGGCCGCGCGTCATGGGCCTATGTCTGGGACCGCGGCGGACAGGTGGTGGGCAAGTACCGTATCTCTCAGTACGGAGACAGTGTCGAGTTGCCGGTGTTCCAGACCGATTTCGGCGTGATCGGCATCATCCTCTGCGGCGATATCTACTCGCAGGAGATCAGCCGCGCGCTGGCCCTGCAGGGGGCCGAGATCATCTTTTGCCCGTCGCAGTCGTGGGGCCCCTCCGGCCAGTTCAACTTGTGGATGCAGCAGACCCGCGCGATCGACAACGGCGTCTGGATGGCGGCCGCCCACTTGCCGATGTCCGAGATCAGCCAGCGGAGCTACGTGCTGGACCCGTACGGTTACATCCAGGCCGCCTCACGATATTGGAGCGACAGCGTGTGTACGGCCGAAATCGACCTGGATGCGGGTCCGATCTGGTTCGCGCGGTCCGACACGCCGGGCCGAGCCGGCAAACCGGGCTACCTGGCTGGCTACTATCCCCAGACCGTCCCCGAACGGCGCGACGACCTGCGCTCCGTCCTGTTGGCCGCCCGCCGCCCGGAGCTGTACAAGGCGATCCCCGAAAAATCGCTTGCCGGCCGGATGTACTCCGAGGAAGTCCAGAAGCGGATGTCGGAGCCGCGGCAATAGACTCCGGCAGAGCCAAGATCGACGCAATGGCCGATGTTGGCCAGACAGCATTGGCACTGAAAGACGGGAGGATGATCCGTAGCGGCGGGCCGGTTGGGCGTGTATGCTGAATCCCGTGCAGCGACTCCATCTTCTCCCACAACACGTGAGGACCCGACCATGACGACCTTCCCTGCCGTCCGTGAAGCCGCGGCGGACCGTGTTTGCTCGCGACGCGATTGCCTGAAGAATGTGGGGGCCGCCGTGCTCGGTGCCGCCGCGTTCGGAACGAACGTCCGGGGCGCTCCGGCCGCCGACGCGCGAGCCGAGGACAAGGCTCAGATCAAGCTCGGCATTGCCGCCGACATTTACCGCCAGCTGCCGCTGGAGGAAGCCGTCCGCCGCATCCGGGCCGACGGATTCAGCAACGTGCTGACAAACTTTGCCTTTGCCGATGTGCGTTTCGACCCCCGGGCGCCCGACTGGGAGGCGGCCAAGAAGATCATGTCCTGTTTCGAGCGGAACGGCGTGCGGATCGCTTCCCTGTACGGTTACTACAACGTCGTGCATCCGGACCCGGCCAAGCGGCGGCACGGCGAGGCGCGGATGGAGTTCTATATCGCCAACTGGAAACGGTTCGGCTGTCCCGTGATCGCCACGGAAACCGGGACGTTCAACCGCGATTCGGAGTGGGCCGCTGCGTCCGAGAACGAGACGGAGGAAGGTTACGCCCAATGCCGCGCCGCCTTCGCGCGGCTGGCTCGCGCTGCGGAGAAGACCGGGGCGATCATCGCCATTGAAGCCTACTGGCGGAACGTCATCGGTTCCATCGAGCGGGCCGTGCGGCTGTTCCGCGACGTGCCGTCACCGGCGCTGAAGCTGGTGATGGACCCCTGCAACTATTT
>CAYUFW010000065.1:7708-29572 GCA_964443915.1 uncultured Pirellulaceae bacterium | reverse complement strand
GGAACTCGTGCCACAGCGTCAGGTTCTCCTCGTCTCCGGCGTGCAGCCTGGCCGTTTCCCGCAGGGCGGCTTCCGCAATGCCCGGATGCTGGGCCGCCAGTTGGGAGAGCACGGACGAAGCGTCGACGGCCTGGATCTTGCGCCGGGCCGCGGCCAGTTCGTCCCGTGCTTCCTGCGTTTGGGACTCCAACTTGCGGAGCGTCTTTTCGGCTTTCTTCCGCAGGCCCTTGTCCGGGCTGGCCAAGAGATCCCGCTGGCCTGCCAGCGCAGCCTCGCGTTCGGCGAGCTGCCGCTCTAGCTCGGGGACGCTCCGGCGGGTTTCGTAGTAGTCGACCAACTGGTTCACGAGTTTGTACAGGCGGCTGAGTTCCGTCACGGGCTCCCGTTGGTAGGCCGCCTCGTCGCGGAAATGTTTGTAGCCGTAGATGATCATCCCGAATTGGGTTCCCCAGTCGCCCAGATGATTGTCGGTGATTGTCCGGTGGCCGAGGAACCGCAGCGTCCGCGCCAGCGCATCGCCGATCACGGTCGAGCGGATGTGGCCGACGTGCATCGGCTTGGCCACGTTCGGCGACGAGTAGTCGATGACGTAGGTCCGAGCCCGCTCGACTGGCGGAACGCCCAATCGTTCGTCGTGCATTCGCCGAGCCAACTCGGCCGCGAGCCACTCGTCCTTCAGCCGCAAATTGATGAACCCCGGCCCGGCGATCTCCGGCGCGTGGCACATGTCCTCGATATCCAGCCGCTCGACAATCGCCGTCGCCACGTCGCGCGGCGACTGCCCCATCCGCTTGCCCAACGGCATGGCGCAATTGGCTTGGTAGTCGCCGAAGCGGGCATCCTGCGCCGGCCGGATCAATTCGAGCAGATCGCCCGCGTCCTCGACCAACGAATCCAACGCCGCTCGAAACCGTCGGCGTAGTTCAATCAAAGTGCTCATGGTGTTCTCCGAGCCGCGGGTGCCGTTTCCTGTGGCTGACTTCCCTGCTTGCGGCCAAGACAGAAAGTAGGCCGGAACAAGTCCGCGCAGTTCCGGCAGGAATTCCTGCGGATTTGGGTCGCTTGACTCTGCCGGAACTGCGCGGACTTGTTCCGGGCTACGTGTCGCCCTCCCGATCGCGGCAGTCACGAACTGGAGACGGCGCTAGAATGTTAGCGGATTCCTGCCAGCACGGCGCTCAAATCCACACGTTTGGCTTCCGCCCACAGGTTCTCGAGGTCGTAGAAGTTGCGGGCCTGATCGTCGAACAGGTGACAGACGACGGTCCCGTAGTCCAGCACGATCCAGCGGCTCTCGGCGTAACCCTCGATCCCCATCCGCTGGTCCCCCAGTTCCTCCTGCAGGACGCGGTCGATTTCTTCACTGATGGCGTGCAACTGGCGGCGGCTGGTTCCCGTGACAATCACGAAATAGTCGAAGATCGCCGTCAGGTCCCGCAGGTCCAACACGACCACGTCGCGGCCCCGATTCTCGGCCGCCGTCCGCGCCGCTGCCAACGCCAATTGCAGACTTTGCTGCGGGTCGCCCCGGACCACCGTCGTTTTTTTGGTTTTGGTATTCGCCACGCAACCCTTTCCTTCGCATGCCGCTGCCAGACAATCGGACCGACTTGCAGGCCCGGTGGACTCCCCGGGACTACGCTCGTTAGAACCCCGTGCTTACGGAAACGCCTGGCTCTTTGTCCTGGAACTCCGAAGCGATCGCTCACTGCCCGGCATTCTATCGTACGCAGACGCCGGTGTCACCGGGCGGGTTCGGCCGGATTCCTCACAAAAAAAGCCTCGAAGTGGACCTGTAAGCCGGGTTCTGTCCCTCGGCAAGCGAGGGGACGGCCATTTCTCTAGGACGCCGATTGCCCGGCGCCTCCAGCAGCCTACCCGAGAGTCGATAGCGAGCCGGACCGGCTCCCGTCCGCCGTAGCGGACTGCTCCCTGTTTGGCCTTGCTCCGGGTGGGGTTTACCGAGCCAGCCGAGTCACCTCGGCCGCTGGTGCGCTCTTACCGCACCTTTTCACCCTTACCTGATCCGCCCCGGGTGCAGAGCACCCGCAGACGGCCATCGGCGGTGTGTTTTCTGTGGCACTTTCCCTGGCCTCGCGACCGGTCGGCGTTACCGACCACCCTGTCCTGCGGAGCCCGGACTTTCCTCCCGCCACAGGCCGCCGCGCGGCAGCCTCGACCGGCGGCCGTCCGGTCCACTTCGAGACGAACTTTGAAACTCGTACTTCCCTTGTTGTACACCATCGTGCTCCACGGGCAAAGAAATGCAGAGCAGAGGACTCGCCGCCGTGACACGCCTCGCGATGTGCCGCAAACCGCGCAACGAGTTCACGGATGATTGCAGGTGCTGCCATGCGTGTGCCCCTCCATCCAGGCCCTCACCGCGGTGAATTGTACACTTCGATCGTCGTCAGCGTTGGGCAGGCCAGGCACTTGGTCAGCTTGACGCGGAGGCGATCCGCCTGGACGCGGTCGGTGCAAAGGATGCGGCGGGGGCCGATGGTGTGGGCCTTGGCGAGCGATTGCCACTGGCCGCCGACGCGGGCCTCGACCTCGAACGCTTCGACGCGCTGACCTAGCGCGATGTGCTCCTGGATCCGCAGCCGGTCGAATTCGACGGCGGCGCCCAAGTCCACTTCCAGCGTCGTCTCGCGGACGTCGTCGTCGGCCGCCCAATACGTGTTGCGGTCGCCGTCGGTGAGCAACTGCGTCCCGAACCGGTCGCTGCCGCCGCGCACGTTGCTGGCCGTCACGGGCTTGCCGCGAGCCAGATCCGTGCGGAAGGTGTCCTGCAGCACCCGGCCGAACTCAGCCAGCCTGGCGACGTCGTTTTCGTGGAAGAGGCCGCGGCGGTCCGGCGGGATGTTCAGCAGCAGGTTGCAGCCGAGGCCGACGCTGGCGTAGTAGATCTCCAACAACTGGTCCAGCGATTTGACTTTGTCGTTCTGCGACTCGTGCCAGAACCAGCCGGGCCGGATCGACACGTCGCACTCGGCCGGCACCCAGTGCGTGCCGCCCTGGTCGCCGTGCCAGAGGGATTTCATGACCGAAATGCCCGGCCAGCGGCCTTCGCGGTTGAACGTGGCCCAGTTCGGATCGTAGCCCAGGCCGCGTTCGTTGCCGACCCAGCGGATGTCGGGGCCGCCGTCACTGAACCGCATACAGCCGGGGTGCAGCTCGCGGACCAAGGCCCAGGCCTTCGGCCACTCGTAATACGTGCGGTTGTCGATGGTCCGCTTCTCATTGGCGCCGCCGTAGTAGCCGGTTCCGCCGTTGGCCCCGTCGTACCAACTCTCGAAGATCTCGCCGTAGTTGGTCAGCAGTTCCCGAAGCTGATTGCGGTAGTACTCGACGTAGGCGGGCCGGGCGTATTCCGCGTGGTTCCGGTCCCAAGGCGAGAGATAGACGCCGAACTTCAAGCCGTACTTGCGGCAGGCGTCGGAGCACGCTTTCACGACGTCGCCCTGGCCGTTCTTCCACGGCGAGTTCCTGACCGAATGCTCCGTGTACTGGCTCGGCCACAAGCAGAACCCGTCGTGGTGTTTGGCGGTGAGGATCAGGCCCTTCATGCCGGATTCTCTGGCCACCCGCGCCCATTGTTCGGCGTCCAGTTGGCCGGGGTTGAACAGTTGCGGCGATTCGTCGCCGTTGCCCCATTCGCGGTCGGTGAACGTGTTCAGCGTGAAGTGGATGAAGCCGTAGTACTCCAGCTCGTGCCAGGCCAAGTGGGCCTCGCTCGGCACCGTGCCGAACGGCTGCGGCGGCGCAGGCGACTCGGCGGCCAGCACGGGGCTGGAGAGGCAAGACAAGAACAGGACAGCAAGACAGCAGGCTCGCTTCATGGTTGCACCATCGGGTTTGAAGTTCTCCCGTTTCGCCACCCGGCTTGTCCGGGTGGTTCAACGGCCTTTGCACTACTACTCGAACAACACGATGTCGGTCAAGCCCAGCGACAGTTCACAGGCGACGACGCGGGCCGCGGTCCCCGGCATTTCCTCCACGGAGAACGGCAGCGGACCGCGTTCCAGCGACCGAACTTGTTTGATCGGCCGCGGCACCTGCAGGCGGATCTTCAACGCCGGGATCGGCTCGTACGTGAAGTTGGCCAGCACCAGCGCCGAGCCCGCCGGCGCGTCGTACACGCCAGTCTCGACGACGCCGTGTGACAGTTCCACCAGTCGCTTCGCGCCACGCTGCTCCGTGGCCCGATTGATCCGCCGGCGAATCTCAGCCGGCCACTTCTCGCGCAACGCATCGGGTACGAATTTGGCTTCCTTCAGGTAAGCGATGGCCGGGCACGCGGCGACGTAGGTCGCTCGGCCTTGGCCGAACTCGTTCTGGACAACGGCCGCTGTTCCGTCCTTGAACTTGCCGACGGCCTTGCCCGTGGTCGGCGCGACGGAGGCTTTAACGCCGATCACGCCCAACCCGGTCGCCTGGTCCGAGTCCACCGCGATCCGGTCGACATACGCCAGATCGTTTAACGCACCGCGGATGTGATATCGGCCGCCCTGGACCGTCGTCGTGACCTCGGGGGCGATTCCGAACACCGGGGCCACGCCCTCCGCCGGCTCGTTGAATTCGCTGCGGCTGCCGGCCGCCGCCGAGCCAAACAGGTGTCCGCCGCGCCGCACCCAATCGGCGATCTTGCCCGCGGCCGAAAGCTTGATGCACGGGTCGGCTGTGTACAGCACGTCGTAATCCTGCAATCGCCCGGCCTCTACGTCTTCTTCGCTCAGCAAATCCACCAGGTACTGGTCGTGGACCAGCGACAGGTACAGCCCGCGCCGCTCCAGCATGTGGACATAGCCCCACGGCTGCCACAAATCGGAGGCGATGCTGTACAGCAGGGCGACGCGCGTCTTTCGCGGCTGGCCCGGCGCCAGCACGTGTTCGGCGCCGGCTAACTGCCGCGTCATGCAGGCCACGCCGTCGTAGGCGCTCCGCAGATCGGACCAGTAATTCTCCGTGCTGGTCGCCGTCGGGCCGTAGGTCCAATAGAAGAAATGCTTGGCGCCTTGGCACAGGGCCGAGGCCGTCTTGAGCCGCAGGTTGGTCTCGTCGCTGGGCGTAATCCAGGCCATGATCGGCAGCGTGCCGCGGCTGCCGCTGCGGAAAATGGCCGCTTGGAAGCCCATCAGCTGGAACCCTTCCCACGTCGTGCTCGGGCCGTACATGTATTGCAGGCCCATCCAGTCTTCGATGCCGATCATGTCGACCGCCCGGCGGCGAGCCAGATCGAACCAGTCGCACGCCAGCGGATAACCGCCCCAGGTCGGATTGGGCGTCATACCCATCCCCAAGCCGCTGCCGGAGAAATAAGGATGATCGGCGACCAGCGTGGATGTGGGTGGTTCCGCGAACGCACCGTTGTCGGAACCGGCGCGTGCCAGACGGTCGAAGTGCTTATGGAACGCTTCGGTGTGCCAGGCGATCCGCTCCGTCGCCGCGTGCTGGCGGAAACGCGAGGTCCAGTAGAAGACTCGCCGCGCCGCCGCCCCGTCGCGCGGCTCGCGCTGTTTCAGACCTTCGGGCGTTTCGATCGGCACGACGTCTTCCAGTCGCAAGACGCCCAACTCCTGCGGAGCAACCCGCTGCTGGGCGAGCCAGACGCGGAAGTGGCGCAGGGCATCGGCGTCCTCGCCGATGGGCGGTCGCGAGACCACCTCGTCGGAGAAGTTGAACGGAGCGCCGGCATCCAGCGGCTCGCGCTGCCGCGCCGCGTGCTGCTTCATCAGTTCGTCGATCTTCTCCCGCGCCGCACTCGGGGCAAAGTCCACGTCGTGCGTGTGGCCCGGCACGCGGAACGCCGCCAGCTGCCGCACCTCGGCCGTTTGGTTGCCGACCACGTTGAAGCCGAGCAGCCGCAGGACTTCCGCTTCCTTCAAGTTCAGTTCCGGCCGTTGCGGGCTCCAGAAACTGGTCTGGACCACCAGCCGCTGGGGAGACGCCCGCCGGCCATCGGTGGCTTCGCGGGCCCAGCGCAACCGCCGCTCCGTCATTTCGGCGGCTGTCTCAAGGCTGTCCATGTCGGCGCGGAGCGTGGGCGAAACGAGAAAACTGGTCAGCGTGCCCGGAAACGATTCCTGCCAGCGTTTCACCACCTGGCGGTCGTCCGCTGCGGTCGCCAGCTCGATCACGACCGCCACGCGTTCGGCCGGCGGCTGGCAGACGAAATCGGCCGTCACATTGGGAAACTCGGCGACTCCGCCGGAGCGATGGTGACGGCCGTGCAGTCGATCGCCCGCATGCCGGCGCAAATCGAACCATGGCGTGTACTGGCCAACGGGTACCCGCTTTGCGGCATCCCGGTCGGCGCCCTCCGGAACCGCGGCGGCCGGCAGATACCACGGCTCCTTGTGAATGTACCCGCCGACGCGGACGAAGTACGTGGCGCCCCGTTCGGCAGGCGATTTCAGCAAGAAGCGAACGGACAGCCCGTCGTCGGCTGCCGACAAGGCCGCCAGGCTCAATACCAGGCAGGTCGAGATGTACGACATGGCGAACTCCTGAAGATCGTACGAGAGATATCTGTCCGGTGACATGTGAGCGGCAAGGCGCTAGCCGCCGGTAATGCGGTTCGCCGGTCACCGGTGGCTAGCGCCATTCCGCTCACTCATTTCTCGCACGGCGCCAAAGTGACACGGGTCCGAATCGCCCGGAGCGGGGTCCCGTCCGTCCGGAGGCCGTATTAGCCCGCATTCTGCGAGCAAACGCAAGCCGTCCTGCCCCTGCAGGCTCCGGTGTCCGGGTCTTCTCGGCCAAACGGGCAGCAGCCGACGCGAATTTCGGGTACGATAATCGTCCCGGAACGCATTGTCCGTTCTTGTTGTTTGTTGTCTGTCCCAGCCACCACTCCCTGGTTCCCAAGGTGCCTGCGATGATTTCACTCACACGGCCAACCTGGCTGGCCCAAGTCCTGAGCTACGCGGCGATGGTTCTTGCCGGTCCGTGGCTGGGCTGGAGCGCAGCCGTCCGAGCTGGCGAAGTGGCGACCAGTCCCAGCGCTGGCACGGCCGACGATCCCTTGCTCCCCTGGCGCCACGAGGTTCGCGTCCATCCGGTCTCGGCGACCCCGGGCCGGCACACGATCCACAGCTACTACGTCTGCAATCCCGAAAGCCCCGACGGCCGGCGGGTGCTCTTCTATGCCTCAACGGCTGCCAACGGCTACGTGGGCGAGATCTGCGTGCTCGACCGCGAGACGGGCCGCGAAACCGTGCTGGCCCGCGACGTCCACGTCGAAGATGCGCATCGGGCCGCTTGCCAGCAGTGGATCTCGAACGGCCGGCGGATCGCATTCCACGAGGTTCGGGAGGGTCGGTGGCGGGTTGTCGTCGTGGACGCCGACACCGGTGCCGAGACTGCCGCGGTGGAGGACCGGCAACTCGCGTTCGGCCAGCCCCACGGCGATCTGCTGCCGATCTACGGCTGCCATTGGAATCCGGGCCGGCACCGCAACCTGGAACTGCTCGACGCGGCCACCGGCCAGTTGCGGACGGCGGTCACGATCGACGCCGTGCAGCAGCAGTATCCCGACTGGCTGAAGACGGAATTCGGCGACAAGCCGGTGTCGGTCTTCTTTCCGGTGCTCAGTCCCGATCAGAAACGCGTGTTCTTCAAAATGGCCGCCGGCAGCGGCGGCAACGAGTACATGTCGAAGAAAGCCAGCCACCGGCAGGGGCTCATCACCTTCGATCTGGAGCACGGCCGGTTCCTGTTCCTGCGCGGCCAATGGGGCCATCCGGCCTGGCACCCTGATTCGCGCCGCATCCTGGAGGTGGGAAACATCTGGCTGAACGCCGACAACGGGGCCACAACGCGGATCCCAGACCTGCCCAGGCTGCGCGGCTGCCATCCCGCGGTCAGCCCGGGCGGCCGACTGCTGGTCATGGACGGACTGCTGGACACGCTGGGAGGCGAGCCCGGCGAGTGGGGCGTGGTGGTCGCCGACGCGCGCGGCGGACGGTATGAAGTACTGCACCGCTTCGACAACCGCCGCGGCACCCGCTCCTGGCGGCGCTCGGACCCGCACCCGGTGTTCAGCGCCGACGGGCGGCGGACCTATTTCAACGTCAGTAGCGACGACGAAACGCAACTGTACGTGGCCGAAGCATCGTGAGACGCCCCGCAGCCGCGACCGGAGTAGAACGGAATTCATTCCGCACGGGCGGAGTCCCTGTTGGCTCGAGCGGAATGGATTCCGCTCGATGAAGTTGTTCTTGGACCCGTGCCAAGCCGACGGAGGTCAATCAAGGAAGCCGACCAGTTCCTGGCTGCGGCTGGGTTGCTGCAGCTTGCGGACGGCCTTGGCCTCGATTTGCCGGATGCGTTCGCGGGTCACCTTGAAGATGTGCCCGACTTCTTCCAGCGTATAGCTGTAGCCGTCTCCCAGGCCGTACCGCAGCTTGATGATCTCGCGCTCGCGATAGCTGAGCGTCTTCAGCACCTTGTTGATCCGCGTCCGCAGCATCTCCTGGGACGCCCCGGCCGCTGGGCTTTCCGCGGTGCCGTCCGGCAGCAGATCGCCAAAATGGCTGTCCTCGCTGTTTCCCACCGGCCGGTCGAGACTGATCGGATACCGGCTCATCGCCAACACGCGGCGGGCTTCCTCGACCGTCGTCTCCGCCCGGCGGGCGACCTCTTCCAACGTCGGCTCGCGGCCCTTCTCCTGCAGCAATTGCCGCGACACGTTGCGCACGCGGGACATGGTTTCGACCATGTGGACGGGAATGCGAATCGTGCGGCTCTGGTCGGCGACCGCCCGCGTGATCGCCTGGCGAATCCACCACGTGGCATACGTACAGAACTTGAACCCCCGCCGATACTCGAACTTGTCCACCGCCCGCATCAGCCCTGCATTGCCTTCCTGAATCAGGTCCAGGAAGCTGAGCCCACGATTGCGGTACTTTTTCGCGATGGACACCACCAGACGCAAGTTGCCCTCCGACAATTCGCGTTTGGCCTGCTGGTAATCCGAATAGACCACCTTCAGAAAGGCGATGCGGTTGGCCAGACTACGAGGCGTCTCCTGGGTGGCATTGAGGATGTTGCGATACTCTTTGATCCATTGCTCGCGCTCCTCCGGCGGCTTGCGCTCCCGCTTCGTGTCCTGCAGCTTCGTCCGCAAGTCGATCAGGCGTTTGGAGAAGGTCTCCAGGACGGGGATGAACTGTTCGATCCTCTGCGTTCGCAGGCCCAACTCCTCGATCAAGCGGACCGCCCGGCGGCGGCGGCGGGACAGCCGCTCCCAAGCCTCCCGGCGGCGTTTCTTGGGGAACGACGTGCCCAGGGCGACGCGATAGTCGTGCCGATTGCGTTTCAACAACACTTCCACCGTCCGCAAATTGTGCGGAATGCGGCCCAGGATCTGTTCCTTCTCCAGGCGATCGGTCACGGACACCTGCACCGTTCGGTCGAAGGGCAATTCGCCCTCGTGAACCCGCCTCAGGGTCCGGAATGCCATCTGGATCACGTAGTCGCATTCCAGCAGCTTGGCCCGGAATCGGCGGCGGGTGATTTCGATCTTTCTCGCCAAGCGGATTTCTTCCTGCCGAGTCAGCAGCGGGATCTCACCCATTTGGGTCAGGTACATGCGGACCGGATCGTCCGACCAAGTTTCAGCATCGTCCTCGATGCCAGCCAGAAGGTCTTCATCCTCCTTCAATTCTTGGACTTCCGGCTCCGCCTCCGTCGGCGGCTCAACCAGATCATCGTCGTCGCTGTCGTCGACCTCTTCCAGCGGCAGGCTGCGCAGACTCTCCTCATCGTCCGGGGTTCGAATGGCTTCGTCTTCAAACTCTTCAAGCAGTGCGTCGTACAAGGCAGTACTCCTCACCTACACTCCGTTCAAGAACAAACAGCGGGACGAAAAAACGAAAAAACTTGCCTCCTTTCAACGAAATTCACACCTGAAACAGCACGACACCCCCCTTCCGACTGAAACCGAAACAGCGAGCGTCTGGGAACGGACGGTTCACATCTCCCCATCTCATCTGGGCAACCAATTCTACCACTCGCTGGACAGGTGTTTTCCTCAAGTGGAAAATTGGAAAGAAATTACGCGCCATCCGCGAATAGGGTCCACGTGCATTTTGCCCAAATTCGCCACTCTTCCACCCAGGAAGGATCACGCCCACGGGCATCCGGCTACGGCGAATTCGCATGCCTTCTTTAGGGGGCGGAGGTAGACTGCTGATTGCGCGTTGCAGGAGCGAACTGGCCGCCGGGGCTTTGGCTAAATTTTAACTTGGCAGACGGCAAGGTCCAGAGGCTTAAGCGAAAAACAAGGAATAAACTGACTCGGATCACCGACGCACTGCGTGTGTTGCCTGGCGTCAGCCTCGCGATTACGATACGTGGCAAGGCCCGCCCGGTGTTTTTTGGGGGTCCCAGAAGCCAGCCGTTTTCGAAAAGCGGGGCTTCTTTTCTCCGGGGAGACCTTTCGCGGGTACTCACGACAGGAGGTGAGCGTGCCGGAAGCAGACCTGCGCGGAAAGACGGCGGTTGTCACGGGAGCCAGTCTGGGAATCGGACGCGCGGCCGCGATTGCGTTGGGCCGGGCCGGCGCCAACGTGGTTGTGAACTACCGTTCGCATGACGCGGACGCCGAAGACGTCGTGAAGACCATCTGCCGGGCAGGCTCGCAAGCGATCAAGGTCCTGGCTGACGTGGCCGACCAATCGGCCGTGGAACAACTGATCGAGCGGGCCAGCCAGCACTTCGGCACCGTGGATATCGCGATCAGCAACGCGGCGTTCAGCGATCGGGAACTGTTCTACAAAGCGGACATGGCCGGATTTCGCCGGACCATCGATGTGACCATGTGGGGGGCCTATCACCTGCTCCGGGCAACGGTCCAGCAGATGATTCGCCAGGGCACCGGCGGAGCGATCGTCGTGGTCAGCTCACCGCACGCGTCCATCCCCTTTCCGACCGCGATGGCGTACAACATGTCCAAGGCGGCCATCGATCAAATGGCGAAAACAGCGGCCCTGGAGGTGGCCAAGTTTGGCATTCGGGTCAATATCATCCACCCCGGTTGGATCGATACGCCAGGCGAACGCAAGTTCTCCTCGGAACAGGCGTTGCAAGCCGGGGGATCGTTCATCCCCCTGGGACGACTGGGGACCTCTGAAGAGATCGCCGAGGCGATCCTCGTTCTGTGCGATCCGCGGCACGGGTACATGACCGGAGCCACCCTGCTGGTCGATGGCGGGATCAGTTTGCCGTGGTGGTCGCTGCCGCACGAATGAACGGGGGAAACTTGCTGCCGCCCGTCGCGGTGCTTATACTCGGCATTGGCGGCGGCGGGACGGAGGCCCTGCCAAGGCGAATGCCAAGCATGGGTCTGCCCGGTAGTCTGGGCGACCCGGAGCCTAGCGCTAGTGATCCAACTCCGACCAACGCCTGAGCCGACGCGGGAGCGATTTCACTTCCTTTTTCGACGGTGATCCACGCCATGTCCGACACGCTTCGTCAACGCATCTTTGAGGAAATGGACTCGGTCGTCCTGATCGATCCGCACACGCACATCAACGCCCTCCAGCCGGCGTCGTCCACCCTGGCCGACATCCTGGGATACCACTACTACACGGAGTTGGCCCACTCGGCGGGCGTGCCCAAAGAGCAGATCGAGGAGCCGGGATTGAGTGCCAAGGAGAAATGCGGGCGCCTGTTTGCCAACCTGGCGCCGCTGCAGAACACCATCCAGTACAGCTGGTTTCTGGAACTCGCCCAGGCATTCTTTGGCTTCCAAGGCGACCGGATCTCGGCCGACAACTGGGAGCCGCTGTACGATGCGGCCGCCGAAAAATTTCGTTCCGACGACTGGGCCGGGCAGGTCCTGGAGCAGAGCAAGTTGCAGGCCGTGTTTCTGACGAACGACTTCGACGATCCGCTGGAAGGCTTTGACACGGCCGTCTACATCCCCTGCCTGCGGACCGACGATTTGGTGTTTCACCTGGCCAATCCGGAGGTCCGCCAGCGGCTGGACCGCGCGACCGGCGCGGCGGTCGGTGATGCCAGTTCGTTGCGGTCGGCGATCGGCAAGTTGTTCGAACACTTCAGGGCCAAGGACGCGAAAGCGTGTGCGATCAGCCTGCCTCCGGACTTCGCGCCGACGAAGATCTCGGCGGGGCGGGCCGACACCGCGATCCGAGAGGTCTGCACGCGAGGAACGGACGCGGCCCTCTCCCACCGGCAGGCGCTGTCCCATTTCGTCTTCTGGACTCTGGCCGAATTCTGCTCCGAGTTCCATCTTCCCTTTGACCTGATGATCGGCGTCAACCGCCGCGTTTACGAAGCGGGCGTCTACCAAGGACAGGATTTGTACGACAGCCGCGTGTCGCTGATCCAATACCGAGAACTGTTTAACGCCTTTCCGCAGGTGACATTCCCGGTTTCCGTCTTGGCCAGCGTCACCAATCAGGAGTTGACCAGCTACGCCTGGATCTTTCCCAACGTCGTGACTCAGGGCCACTGGTGGTATTCGAACACGCCGGCGTTCATCGAACGCGATCTGTCGGCGCGTCTGGAGGCGGTGCCGCAGACGAAGCAGATCGGCTACTACAGCGACATGTACAAGCTCGAATTCGCGTTGCCCAAATTCCGCATGTACAAACGCGTCCTGGCCAAAGTGTTGGCCGAACGGTTCGTCGTCGATCGCGGCTGGAGCGAAGAGCGGGCGGTCGCCCTCGGCAAGTGCATCCTCCGCGAAAACGTCGACCGTGTCTTCGGCCTGGGAAAGGGGTACGCCGTCGAAGATCTGCTGTTCGCGTGACGCCGGGAAGGCCGTCCCGCGCGGCCGCCCCACGGTAGGAGCCGAGTGTGACCGGTCGAGTGATGGGCCTGGGAGTGCGACTGCGGCGTCTGGCGAGGCTGGGAACCGACTTGTTGTTGCCGCCCGCCTGCAATTTCTGCGGTGCCGCGCTTCCCACGCTCGCCGAGCCGCCGTTGTTTTGTTCCGAGTGCCGCCTGGGGTTCCAGACATTGCAGCAAGGGGTATGCCGGCGTTGTGCGGCGCCCGTGGCCCCGGACCACCGGGATGACGATTGCCCTCGTTGCCGCGACCGGCGCTATCATTTTCAGGCGGCCGTGGCGTTGGGGGTCTATCAAGGCTCGCTGCGGGACGCCGTCATCCGAATGAAACAAAAGGCCCACGAACCGCTGACCCTGTCGATGGGGCACTTGCTGGCGGAACGCGTCCGCCAACAGCTGACGGAGTCCCCACCGGACCTGCTCGTGCCCGTTCCGGCGCATTGGCTGAAACGAGTCTTGCGCGGCGTGAACGGCCCGGATCTGCTGGTCGAGGCGATGGCCGGGCGGCTCCGCCTGCCGTCGGCGGACGACTTGATTCGATGCCGCCGCCGCACGCAAAAACAAGGGACGCTCTTGCCCTCGGAACGTGCCGCGAACGTCCGCGACGCCTTTGCCTTCAATTCCGACTATGATGTGGTTGGTTGCCATGTCCTGTTGGTCGATGATATTATGACCACAGGGTCCACGGCCAGTGAGGCCGCCCGGACGCTGCGTCGCGCCGGGGCCGCACGCGTGACGGTCGCCGTGGTCGCTCGCGGCGTCGGGCTGGCACAACGGCGGCAGTGAGCGGCCCGGCGTCCAGATGGCGATTTTTTCACGAGAGAACAGCGCGAGCGGCATATTTGTGAGCGATGAAGTCACCAAGACCGAAGAATCGACGCCGCGGCGGCGGCCGTTTCGCCGTGCCGTCTTGCACGGGCTGGGCGTCATGCTGCCGCCTTTGCTGACGATCATCGTCTTTCTTTGGGCCTGGAATTTGATTTCCGCCTATGTCCTGTCGCCCGTGGAAAACGCCGCCCGGCGTTTGATCGTGACGGCGATCTGGGATGTCCGCAGACAACCGCCCGAGGCGGCCCGGGTCACGTCCTACCAGGAGATGGGCAGCGGCGAGTGGATTCCGCGTCACGTCTACGAAGTGGTGAAGGCGAATCCCGGAGCCGCGTTTCCGGCCACGGCCCGAGCCTGCTTCGAACGTTATGCCGATCTCGTGTACCTGCGACGCACGACTGTCGTTCCCGTCTTCCTGGCGGTTTTCGTGCTGGTCCTGTACCTGCTCGGCAAGTTCTTCGGCGCCGGCCTCGGCCGCGGGATCTGGAGCCTGTTTGAAGGATTGATTGAACGTGTGCCAGTGGTCCGGAATGTGTACTCGTCCGTCAAGCAGGTGACCGACTACGTGTTCGACGAGCGGAAAGCCGGGTTCAACCGCGTCGTGGCGGTCGAGTACCCGCGGCGGGGCATCTGGGCCATTGCGTTTGTGACCGGAGAAGGGATTCTCGACGTCCGTGCCGCAGCCAACGAACCGGTGCTCAGCCTGTTGATCCCCACGTCGCCTGTGCCCGGCACGGGGTTCACGGCCATGGTCCGGAAAAGTGAGGTGCTGGATCTGAACATGACGGTCGACCAGGCTCTCCAATACATCATCAGCTGCGGGGTCGTGGTGCCGTCCCAGCAGCAGAACCACGCAGAGTTGGGCTATCCCTTGCCCGCTGGAGTCGTGGCCGGTCGGCCAACGGAAGAAGAGTTCTAGCCCCCCTTTTCGCGAGACCTTGTTTTGGAGCGTATTGCCGATGGCCTTCGAACCCGTTGACCTTGCGAAGTTGGCTCCGAGCACTACCGCGGACTTGGCGGGCCACGAGACGGCAACGCCCCGGCTGCGGCTGGGGACTCGGGCCAGTGCCCTGGCCCGCTGGCAGGCCGATTGGGTCGCGGCCGAACTAGTCAAACTGGGCGTTTGCGTCGAGATGATCCACGTCGCCACTCAGGGCGACGTCTCGTCCCGGCCGCTGGGGGCCATCGGCGGGCAGGGGGTCTTCACCAAGGAACTCCAGCGGGCCTTGCTCGAGGGAGCCATCGACCTGGCCGTACACAGCCTCAAGGACCTGCCCACCGAACCCGTTCGCGGTCTGCAGTTGGCCGCCGTGCCCGAGCGCGAGAGCACGCGGGACGTGCTGGTTTCGCGCGTCGCCTGCAGTTTTGCCGCCTTGCCGCCGGGCGCCCGCGTCGGCACGGGCAGCATTCGCCGCCGCGCTCAATTGTTGCACGCTCGGCCCGATCTGCAGGTTTCCGAGATTCGCGGCAACGTGGACACTCGGCTCCGGAAATTGGACGAAGGGCAGTTCGATGCCATCGTCCTGGCTGAGGCGGGACTGAGACGCCTGGGGCTGGGCAACCGAATCACGCAGGTTCTGCCGACGGAACTGATGCTGCCCGCCGTCGGGCAAGGGGCGCTGGGCATCGAGGCGCGCGGCGACGACGCCTCCACCCTGGAGACGCTAGCGCAGCTGAATCACCTCGTCACGCACTCCGCGGTGCTAGCCGAACGAGCCCTGCTGGCGGCTTTGCGTGCCGGCTGCCTGGCCCCCGTCGGCGCCTGGGCTCGGGTCGAAGGCGACCGCTTGCAGTTGGACGCCGTGGTGCTCAGCCACGACGGGCGCGATCGCCTGTCGGTTTCCGTGGCAGGCCTGCCGGAACAGGCCGAGGCATTGGGGCATCAGGCCGCCGCCGGACTCTCGGCTCGCGGCGCCGCGCAACTGATTGCCGCGTCACGGCAAGGACCGTGAGGGGACAGTGTGTTGCGATCGGGAGGGACGCCTATGAGCTCCACGGAGAATGAACCGTAGCACGCCGAACAGGACGGGGAAACTTGCTACGTGGTCGTGCAGGAACGACTATCGGCCCAGCCGGTGCCGGCGCTGCTGGCACCGGTTTCCAGCTCGATTCGCACGTTTTTTTTTCACGCGGAGTTGGCAACTGGCCTTGATGCGATATGCCACAGTGCCTAGCATCCGCCACGCTTATCTTGACATCTTGTCTGGTTCCCGTGCGTGCTTGCGCCAGGGGAAGGAGTTCTATCCTGTTGGTCGCTGGGTAGGTAAACGCAGTGGTCCGAATACAACGACTCTTGCAGCATTTGGCTACGTCCGTGGCGGTGCGTTACGGCGCGTTGGGAACGCTGCTCCTGTTCGCCCTCTGGGGCTGGATCAGCATCGGCGCGGAAGGCGTCTCGTACCAAGCCTTTCCGCTGCGCCACAAGAAAGCCGCCGAGGTGGAGCCGCTGCTGGCGCCGTTGCTGCGCAGCCTCCAGCCGCCGCCGCACGTGATCGTCGAGCCGCAGAGCAACCAGATCTTGCTGCGCGGCTCGGAGCAGGCTCAACAAATCGTGCGGCAGTTCCTCGAATCGGTCGACCGGCTGCCAGCGCGGTCGCCAGTCCGGCCGCCGGCGCAAGCTGCGGCCCCGCCGCCGTCGGCCACGCCTGTCGTCCGCGGTTATCCGGTCCCCCGCGGCCAGCTAGCAGAAGTGGCGGCCAGACTGGAGGCACGCCTTCGCACGCGTCCGGAAGCCCGTTTGACGACGGACCCGGACACGTCCCAAGTCATCGTGCTGGCGCCGCCGGAAATCCAAGACCTCGTCGCCAACGAACTGAACCGTCCCATCGAGCCAGGCTCAGCGACTGCCGCCGGTCTGCCTGCCGTTTTGCCGGTACGGAGGGCTGAAAATTCCCTGCAATTGACGCGGGTGCCGTTGGCCCGCATCGAACTGCAACTGCGGCAGATGCTTGGTTCCCGCTTGGAGCCGCGCCCGCCGGGCCGGAACGACGGGCCGGACTACGTGCTGGCCAAAGGCCCGCGGCGCGTGGAGATGTCGTTCGAGCGGTCGAAGAACACGGTACACTTGCTCGGCGACCCGCCGCTGGTCACGCAAGTCGCGCATCTGCTGACCGCGCTCGACGTGACGGAACCGGTGCCCGGAGTGACGCAGCAGGCGATCCGGATCATCCCGCTGCAACGGGCGGATCCGGCCAAGGTGCAGCAGGCCGTGGACGCCTTGCGCCCAGAACCGTCAGCTGCGCCGTCCCCACAAACGAAACCTGCGGCAGGCGACACGAGCCAGAACCCGGCGCGGATGCCTGTCCGCTTGGTCCAATTCGCTGAGCCCGCCGGCGCGGCTGGGCAACCTGACTCCGGCGAGCCAGGCGCTCGCCGCATTCCCACCACGGACGAAGCACCCGCCGAGCCGGCGCGGCAGGAAGAGCGCCTGCGTCAACTGGGAGACAACGTCGAAATCGAAACGCTGCCCGACTTGGACGTGATCATCCTGCGGGGCCGCGATCCGGATGTCGACGAGGTGGCGCGGATCGTCGCCGAACTGGAGCGATTGAGCGCCGAGACGATTCCGGAAATCCACATCCACCGCCTCCGCTACGTGAACTGCCTGTCCTTGGTCCAAATCATCGACCTGGTGGCCCAGGACCTGATCGGCGGCCGACAGGGCAAGATCCACCTCACGCCGTTGGTCAAACCGAACGCCGTGCTGCTGATCGGCTGGGGCGAAGCGGTCACGGCCATGAAGGAGCTGATCGACAAGCTGGACACGCCGATTTCGCCGCAATCGCAGATCCGCGTCTACCGCCTGCGTCACGCGCCGGCCACATCGGTCCAGCAGACGATCGCCCAGGCATTTCCTGCGCCGCAGGGTCTGGCCCCGCGCGTCGAAGTCACGGTCGACAGCCGCACCAATTCGTTGATCGTCCGCGCTTCACCGGGCGATCTGGCCGAAGTCGATCTGCTGATCGGCCGCATCGATCACGACGGCAGCGCCGCGGTCAGGCAGGCCAGGATCTTCAAACTGAAGAACACGCTCGCCGCCGACCTGGCCACCACGCTGCAGAACGCCATCACTGCCGCCGCCGGCGGCATCGGCGGCCAGACTTCCGCGGTGCTGGAGTTGCTGACGGCCGACGTCGCCAGACAGAAATTGATCAGGTCCGGCCTGCTGCAAGACGTCGTCGTCACTCCGGACCCGCACACCAACTCGCTGCTGGTCACGGGGCCAGCCGACAGCATGGACCTGGTGGCCGCCCTGATCGAGCAACTCGATACGCCCACGGCCGTGGCCCAGATCAAGGTCTTCAAGATCGTCAACGGCGATGCCAACAGCCTGATCGAGATGCTCCGCGTCCTGCTGCCCGCCGAGGCCACGGTGGCCGGCCCGCAATTGGCGGCGGCCGAAGGCGAAACGAATCTGGTGCCCGTCCGTTTCTCGGTCGACCAGCGCACCAACAGCATCATCGCCACCGGATCGCAAGACGACCTGGCCATCATCGAAGCCCTGCTGCTGCGGCTGGACGAAGAGGACGTCGAACAGCGCGTGAACACGGTGTATCGGCTGAAAAACGCGCCCGCCGGGGACGTGGCGACGGCCATCAACGAATTCCTCCGCAGCGAACGCATCGTCCAGCAAGCCGCGCCGGGATTGCTCAGCCCCTTCGAGCAGATCGAACGCGAAGTGATCGTGGTGCCCGAACCGGTCAGCAACTCGCTGATCATCAGCGCCACGCCGCGGTTCTCGGAAGAGATCCAGAAGATCGTGGAAGACCTGGACAAGCAGCCGCCCCAGGTGCTGATTCAGGTGGTGATCGCGGAAATCGAACTCGACAACATGGACGAATTTGGGATCGAGTTGGGATTGCAGGATTCGCTGCTGTTTGACCGCAGCCTCTTGAGCGGCCTGGAGACGATTACCAAGACGGTTACCGAACAAACGGCGGGCGGGGCGACGACGACGACGACGGAAGACGTGATTGTCGCCGCCACCAACACGCCGGGCTTCGACTTCAACAACGGCATGGGGCTAGGCAACGCGGGCAGCGACAAAGCGTTTTCCCGCTCGAGCAGCGTAGGCTCGCAGGGAACCTCGTACTTCAACATGGGACGAGTCAACAACGAATTGGGCTACGGCGGCTTGGCGCTGTCGGCTTCCAGCGAAAGCGTCAGCATCCTGATCCGCGCCTTGCAGCATTCGCGGCGGATGGAGGTCCTGGGGCGGCCGCAAGTGATGACCTTGGACAATCAGCCGGCTTTTATCCAAGTCGGAGAGCGCGTCCCGCGGATCTCGGGTTCGCGGTTCGACGGGCGCGTGCAGACCAACGATATCGAATACGAGAATACGGGCTTGATCCTCGGCGTCACGCCGCGGATCAGTCCCGACGGCATGGTGGTGATGGAAATCGACGCGGAAAAGTCCCGCGTGGGCGACGAGGCAACGGGGATTCCCGTGTCCGTCGTCGAGGGCCGGGAAATCCGCTCGCCGCGGATTACCGTCACGATGGCCCAGACCACGGTCAGCGCCAGCGACAAAGAGACCATCGTGCTGGGCGGGCTGATTACCAAGGAAAACGAAGTGATCAAGCGCCGGGTGCCCTTCCTGTCGGACATCCCCGTCGTGGGACATCTGTTCCGCTACGATGGCGAACAGTCCCGCCGGTCCGAACTGCTGATCTTCCTCACGCCGCACGTCGTCCGCTCGCCGGAGGACCTGGAGCGGATCAAGCAGACTGAGGCGGCGCGGATGAGTTGGTGCCTGGCCGACGTCCACGAAATCCACGGTCCGACCGGATTGTACGAAGACGCCAACGGCGACTGCCTGATGGGCGACGGCGAAGTTATCTACCCCGACACCAATCCGGAAGGCCGCCGGCCCGGCGAGTTCTCGCCGGCGCCGGTTCCGTTGGGTCAGCTGCCGCTTTCGCCGAGCCCGCAGCAGTTGCCCCCGCCGGCCGAACCGCCGGCGGAACCTGCCGCAGCGCCGCCTGATCCCGCGGCCGCTCCCTTGCCATGAGGAGCCGCAACCAACGATGACGCAACCGTACGCAGCCAGTCGCCGCAACCAACGTAGGTTGGGACTCCGTCCCGACCGGGTCGGGACGGAGTCCCAACCTACGAAAGAAGCCGGCCGTGGATTCGGGCTGGCGTCCTGCTCCCTGTGCTGGTTGCTGGCCCTGGCGGGTTGCGCCAAGCTGGAACTGGGCGAAAACTTGGCGCTGTGGAAGTCCGATCCCAAACCGCAGACGCCCGAGACTCTGTCCGCGGTCTGGACGGAAACGACGCTGCATCAGCCCGGCAAGCCGGTGGTCCGCGGGTTCGGCGGCAGGATCCTGTTCCACGGCACCGACCAGCAACAGGCGGTCCCGGTCGAGGGCGCCGTGATCGTCTACGGCTACGACAACGACCGGCCGAACAAGGAAGATCCCGCTCCGGACAAGAAGTTCGTCTTTCCGGCCGAGAACCTGACCAAGCACCAGAGCGAGTCCAGCTTGGGGCCTTCTTACAGCTTCTGGCTGCCCTGGGACAATGCGGGCGGCCCGCAACGGCGGATCAGTCTGCTGACCCGATTCGAGGACAAGAGCGGCAAGATCGTCATGTCGCAAATGGCCCACGTGACGCTGCCCGGGCCGGTTGCACTGCCTGTGCCGGACCATGCGCCCGCTGTGTTGCAGGGTATCCAGCCGGCTTCCTACGAGGCACCGGCAACGGCCCTCCAGCAGGCCGCCGCCTCGCAGAACGCCTCACGGCTGCGGTCCGCGACCATCGACGTGGCGCCGCGGCAAGCCAACCGGCTGTTGGGGGCACCGCGCACCGAATCGGGCCGGCAAGACCCCGGACGAGAAATCCCGCAACCGCTGGAAGGAAGCGCTGCGAAGACGGCCACGGGCGGAGGACCGGTCAGTCCCGCACCGGCGGCGGCACTCGGGGGGGCGGGTCAGCAGGTCGAACCGCCAGCTGGTTCTTCACCGCTGCAATCCCCGGTTCAAAACCCACCAGCAACTCGGCTAACTTACGATCCCGTGCGGAGGCAACCTCACCGCGGAGAGTGGCCACGCCGCCTGCCACCGACACCTCGATCCGGCTGGGGCCAGTCCGAAGCGCCGCCGCCTGCAGACGGCGCGTCAGCTGATCGCTGACCTCCGTCGTCGCTTGCGGGGAAAACACGAAGTCAACTCTCAGACGTGGAGCATTCATGGGCACTCGCGGCGCTCTCACTGCGCCGGCCGTCTGATTCGCGTCCGGCGCCGCCTCGACCTGCAAGTCGTCGATGGCCGAGCGGATCTCTTCGGCCTCCGCCCCGGCCTGCTCGCTGCCCACAAACCGCCGCGTCTCCGCCGTGCCGGCGCCGACGAAATCGGACGCCTCGCGGTTGCCGCGGATGAACCGCGCGCCCTCGCTCATCAGCGATGGCGTGCCCTCTCCAGGGGCTGGTTTGGCTGCTGGCGTGTTCGTCGTCCGGCCGGTCGTACGGGCTGCCGTCGTCCGACTTGCTGTCGAAGGCGAGGCCTGCCGCGACACCGACCGGCCCAAGGTCCGTTCTCCGAACAGCTGCGCCCAGGCGCCGTCGGCAAGGAGGGAAGACGCGGCAAGTGTCACCGCCAGCAAAACGATTTTTCGTGTCATCTGCGCGTATCCTGTCGAGGGTAACAACTGTATCGTCTTTGCAGTATACGCCACGACTCACTTCGAGAACAAGTTCCCAACTATCCGAGTTTACCAATCGTGGGAATCAGGGTATCTTGGGAAGAGAGCGTAAGTTTGTGGCCTGCCAAGACAACGTGGGACGGATTGCCAATCCGTCCCACAGAAACGCGCGCACGAAAACATGAAATCGCAGAACAGAGATACGAAGATGACCATCCGGCGCATTCCAGCCTTCCCCCGGAGACACACTGCCGTGGAACGTACCAAGTCCTTTACGATCGTCAGCCGTCGGTGGTTGTTCGTGACGTTGCTCGCACTCGGCCCGACTGCCGAAGCGTGGGCTCAAGCCGAAACGCCTCCGCCCCCGGCAGCTCCAACCGCTCCAGCTGCAGAGGCACCCAAGCCCGCCGAGCCGGCACCCGTACCGACTCCCGAAGCGCCCAAGCCCGCCGAGTCGGCACCCGCGCCTACTCCGGAAGCGCCCAAGCCCGCTGAGCCGGCACCCGCGCCGCCGCCCACGGAGGCTTCACCAGCCTCTGCGCCATGCCCAACGCCGATCCCGTGGTGGACAACATC
>CAYUFW010000065.1:0-7608 GCA_964443915.1 uncultured Pirellulaceae bacterium | reverse complement strand
CGCCCACGCCCGCCGAGTCGGCACCCGCGCCGACTCCGGAAGCGCCCAAGCCTGCCGAGCCGGCACCCGCACCGACTGCTGAAGCGTCCAAGCCCGCCGAAGCAGCACCCGCGCCGGCGGCCGAGGCACCCAAGCCCGCTGCCGAAGCGCCCGAGACGAAACCCGTCCGCAAAACCGCAAAGAAGACCACCGAAGCGACGGAAAAGCAGTTGCGTTTCACCTTCCGCTACCAACGTTGGTCCGACGTCCTGGAGTGGTTTGCCGAACAGGCCGACCTGTCGCTCGTCTTGGACGCTCCGCCGCCAGGGAGCTTCAACTATTCCGACAACCGCGAGTACTCGGTATCGGACGCGCTCGATCTGCTGAACAGCGTGCTGCTGACCAAAGGCTACACGCTCATCCGCCGCGAACGCATGTTGAGCCTGATCGACTTGTCGGGTGAGTTTCCCGAGGGTCTGATCCCCAAGGTGACGCTGGACGAAATCGACGAGCGAGGTAAACACGAACTGGTGACGGTCGAACTGTCGATGGGCCGCCGCGATCCCGAGGCGGTCAAAGCCGCGGTGACGCCGCTGCTGGGACCGTACCACAAGCTGCTTGCCGTCGCCCCGACCAGGCAACTGTTCGTCACCGACCGGGCGGGGGTGATGAGCGAAGTCAACAAGATCGTCCAGGCCCTGCCCGAACCCCAAACGCCTTCTCCTCCTCCGCCCAAGCCCGAGCCGAAAGAGTTGAAGATCTACCCGATCGACAAGGCGGACCCGGAGTCGCTGCTGTCCATCCTCAAGGAACTCGTGGCGGGAGCACAGTTGGTCTACGATCCGAACCTGAACCAGTTGAACGCGAACGCGACCGCGGCGCAGCACACCACGATCCAGACGATCTTGGACCAGATCAGCTCTGCCGCTGCGGCCGATCGCGAGCGGCGTGTCGACGTGTACCGGCTGGACCCGCCGGCGCCGGAGGCGGGGGCGAAACTGGTCGAGGCGTTCAAAGCGATCGTTCCCAAGGCGACGGTGTCGCTGCAGGAAGACGGCGCGGCGATGATCGTCTGGGCCTCGCCCGCGGAGCACGAGACGATCAAGGCCGCGATGAGCAAATTGGGCGGCGGATTCACCGGCGATCCCCTGACCGCGCCTCAACTGGAACTGTACCGGTTGACGCGGGTGGACCCCACCAACCTGCTGACCATGCTCGAAAAGCTGGTTCCCGACGCGAAGCTCAGCTACGACGCGTGGTCGCGGAGCCTGATTGCGCTGGCCAAGCCGTCCGACCAGCAGGCGATCCGGGCCACGCTGGAACAAGTCCAGGCGGGGGGCGGCGCTGCAGACGCGGATCAGCCGCATTTCGAGACGTATGAAGTCCGCACTGCCGGAACCGCCCCTCCGGGCGAGGCCCTGGTTGCTCAGGTCCAGCCGCTCGTGCCGGAAGCAAAGATCACGTTCGACGCGCGCACCAGCCGCTTGGTCGTCTTTGGCACGACGGCAGAGCAGCAGTTGGTTAAATCGGCCCTGGAGAAACTGGGCATGGAGAAGGCTGCGGAGGACGGCCGCACCATGGAAGCGTATCCGTTGGACGGGGCCGATCTGACCGCCACCCAGACGCTCCTCCAGCAGTTGGTCCCGCTGGCCGAGTTCACGCCGGACGCCACACAACAGCGGCTGTACGCGCTGGCCACGGCAGCCGATCACGAACGGATCAAGACCGCGCTGGAGAAACTGCACCCGAACCCGGCCGATCCGCAGGCGCCGCAACTGCGGTTCTATCCCTTCGAGTTGGAGCCGCCGGCCGACGTCCTCGATCTCCTCGCCAAGATCGCCCCGCAGGCGAAGATCACGGTCGATAAAGACAACGCACGCCTGATGGTGGTGGCGCCGCCGACCAGTCAAACCGCCGTCGAAACCGCTTTCCAGCAGTTCCAGAAAGAGAAACCGGCCAAGGGCAAGCCGGAACTGGCGACCTACCCGCTCAAATCCGCTACGGCCACGGGACTGGTGGAGGGACTGCAGACGCGCTATCCCAAGGCACAAATCGTGCTTGACGCGACGGCCAAGCGGCTGCTGGTCTGGGCCTCGCCGGAAGATCACGCGTTGCTGAAGGCCGAGATCGAGAAGCTGCAAGCCGAGCCGGCGGCCGAACAGCAGCCTCAGTTCGAGATCCACGAAATTCGGCCGGGTGCCGCCGCGTCCGCCGAGACCGCGGTGACGCAACTCCAGGCCGTGGTGCCGGAAGCCAAGATCACGGCCGACGCGCGGACCGGCCGGCTGATCGTCTACGGCACGGCGTCCGAACAGCAACGGGTCAAGGCAGCGCTGGACAAGCTGGGGCTGGCCAAGGCGGCCGAGGACGACCGTACCATGGAAGCGTATCCCTTGGCCGGCGCCGACCTGACCGCCACGCAAACGCTGCTCCAGCAAGTGGTCCCGCTGGCCGAGTTCACCGCCGACGCTGCCCAACAGCGTCTGGTCGTCGTCGCCTCGGCCGCCGACCATCAGCGAATCAAAACGACGCTGGAGAAGCTGCGTCCCAACCCGGCCGACCAGCCGCGATTCGAATCGTATCCGCTGCACGGTTTTGCTGCCGCCACCGAGGCCAGCACCTTGCTCGCGTCGCTGCAGCCGCTGGTGCCCAACGCCCGCTTTACGATCGACAGCAAGGTCAAGAACCTGATCGTCTGGGCGACGGAAAAGGAACACGAAATCGTCCGCCGCGCCTTGGAACGGCTGGGCCAAGGCACGGCTCCGCAGAACACGCCCCAGTTGGAAATCCACCGGCTGGTTAAGGTCGACGCCGATACGACGCTAGCCCTACTGCAGAAGCTGGTGCCCGACGCCCAGTTGACCCTGGACGCCAAAGGCCGCAATCTGATCGCCCTGGCCGTGCCCGCCGACCAGCAGTTGATCCGCGCCACGCTGGAGCAGTTGCAGCCCGGCCTGGGCGCCGACGCCGGTCCCGCCGTCCGCTTCCATCCCCTGGTGGGCGAACCGGCCGAAGGCCTGCTGAACATCCTGAAAGAAATGGTGCCGACCGCAGAGGTGACGTCGGACGCGGAAAACAAACGGCTGATCGCGGTGGCCACGGAGGCCGATCATGAGGCGATCCAGAAGATCATCGAACAGTTCGAGTCCAGCACGCCGCCCGAAGAACCGCGCAAGCTGGCCGTGTATCCGGTCACGGCGGCCCAGAAGAAACGCTTCGAGGCCGTCCTGCCGTCGCTGCAAACCGAAATGCCGGGGCTGCAACTGCTCAGCGGCGACGACCCAGGAGCGGTGACGGTCTGGGCCCGGCCCAGCGAACAACTCAAGATCGCCGAACTGATCCAGCAACTGAAACAAGACGTGCCGGAGACCGAACAACTGCAGTTGGTCGCCTACACGTGTGCCGTGGCCGACCCCACGACGATCTCGACGTTCGTGACCACCCTGTTTCCCGACGCCAAGTTCGTGGTCGACCCCAAATCGCGGCGGATCCTGGTCTGGGCTCGGCCGGAGGACCACGAAAAAATCAAGCCCGCGTTGGAACAACTCGGCAGCGGCTCCGCCCCGGGCGATTTCCAGCCGCAGTTCCAGGCCTATCCGCTGTCGAAAGTCGACCCCGCCGTGGCGGTGCCCATGCTGCAGGAGCAACTGCCCGACGCCAAGCTTGTCGCCGATGCGGCATCCAAGCGGGTCCTGGCTTGGGCCAGCAAGGCGGACCATGCCGTGATCGGCAAGGCCATCGAGCAACTGCAAGCGGGAGCCGACGACCAGCACAAACCTCGGCTGGTGGTTTACCCGCGGGGCGAGGCCGATCCGCAGACGCTGCTGCAGATGCTTACCAGCCTCGTCCCGACGGCCCGTCTGGCCGTCGATGCCCAGACCGGCGGCCTGGCCGCCTGGGCCACGCCGGACGAGCACGAAACGATCCGCAACGCGGTCGAAGAGATGTCCAAGGAAGAAGTCACGGCCTCCAAGCCGACCACCAAAGCGTACGCGCTGCAGCACATCACGGCGACGGCGGCCCTCCCGGTTCTGACGGCGGCGGTGCCCACTGCGAAAGTCTCGGCCGGCGCCGACGACAGCCAGGTGATCGCCGTGGCCCAACCGCGCGACCATCAAATGTTGCAGGCCATCGTGCAGGAGATTGACGGGGAGGGCGCGGCGGCCGCCAAATCGTCCGTCGCGATCTACAAGCTGGAATACAAGTCATCGTCGACGTCGGTGCTGTACGCCCTGAGCGTGTTTCGCTCAGCGTTCCCGAAAGCCAACTTTACCCTGGGCTCTGACCCCGGCGAATTCGTCGCCTGGGCTTCGGCCAAGGACCACGAAGGCATCCAGGCCCTGGTCAATCGGCTTAACACGCCGCCGGCCCCCGAACATGCCCCCAAGGTCGCGCTGTATCCGCTGAAGTCGATCACGGCCGCCAGCGCGATCACCGTGCTGCAGGCCGCCGTGCCGCGGGCGACTTTCACCGCGGACCCCGCCGACCCGCAGCGGCTCACCGCTTCCGGCCGCCCCTCGGAACATGAAGTGATCAAGACGATCCTGGCGGAGATCGACATCGAGGGCGATCCCGGCAGCCAGCCGTCGGTGCTCGTGTACCAACTGGAGCAGCAGGTTTCGCCCACGGCGATGAGTTACGCGGTCAGCCTGTTGACGCAGGCATTTCCCCGCGCTCGGCTCTTGCCGGGCGTGGAACCCGGCCAGTTTGTCGCCTGGGCGTCAGTCAAGGACCACGAAGGCATCAAGGCGCTGGTCGATCAACTGAACGCGGGGCCGCCACCGGAGGAAGCGCCCGAAGCAACCGTGTACACGCTGAAGCACATCACGGCCACCACGGCGCTGACCCTGCTGACCACCGCCGTCCCCAAGGCCAAACTCAGTCCCGATGCCGAGGACACGCACCGCCTGACAGCGTATGCCAGCCCGGCCGACCAGGCGGCAATCAAAAAGATCCTGGACAAGATCGACGTCGAAGGGGATGCCGCCGTCGGCGCGACCGTCGCCGTCTACAAGCTCGAAGGCTCGACGGCCGCGACCTCGCTGTACTACACCCTGAGCGTGTTTCGCACGGCATTTCCGAAAGCCACGTTCTCCGTGGGAGCCGAAGCCGACCAGTTCGTGGCCTGGGCCACCGCCAAGGACCACGAGGGGATCAAGAACCTCGTCGACCAACTGAACGCGGCCCCCGCTCCGGAAGAGACGCCCAAGATCGCCGTGTACCCGCTGCAGTGGATCACCGCCACGACCGCCACGACCGTGCTGCAGACGGCCGTGCCCAAAGCGACGTTCACGGCCGACGCCGCGGATCCTCAGCGGCTGACCGTCCTCGCCCGCCCGGCGGATCACGAGCGGATCAAGGCCATGGTGGCCGAACTGGATGTCGAGGGCGGAGGCGGCGGGCGCTCGTCGGTCGCCGTGTACGTGCTGGACCAACAGGCCTCGCCCACCGCGATGAGCTACGCGATCAGCCTGTTGACGCAGGCCTTCCCCCGCGCTCGCTTCTTGCTGGGCACGGAACCCGGCCAGTTTGTCGCTTGGGCGACCGCCAAGGACCAGCAAGACATCAAAGCCCTGGTGGATCGTCTGAACGCGGGACCGCCGCCGGAAGAAGCGCCCGAAGCAACCGTCTACACACTGAAGCACATCACCGCCACCACGGCGCTGACCCTGCTGAGCACAGCCGTCCCCAAAGCCAAACTCAGTCCCGATGCCGAGGACACGCACCGCCTGACAGCCTATGCCAGCCCGGCCGATCAGGCGGCAATCAAGAAGATCCTGGAGAAGATCGACGTCGAGGGCGACGCCGCCGGCGGCGCGACCGTCGCCGTCTACAAGCTCGAAGGCACGACCGCCGCCAGTTCGCTGTACTACACCCTGACCGTTTTCCGCACGGCATTCCCCAAAGCCACGTTCTCCGTGGGCGCTGAACCCGACCAGTTCGTGGCCTGGGCCACGGCCAAGGACCACGAGGGGATCAAGACCCTTGTCGACCAACTGAACGCGGCCCCCGCTCTGGAAGAGACGCCCAAGATCACCGTGTACCCGCTGCAGTGGATCACGGCCACGACCGCGATGACCGTGCTGCAGGCCGCCGTGCCCAAGGCAACGTTCACCGCCGACGCCGCCGATCCTCAGCGGCTGACCGTCCTTGCCCGCCCGGCGGATCAGGAGCGGATCAAGGCCATGCTGGCCGAATTGGACGTGGAAGGCGAAGGCGGCGGGCGCCAGTCGGCGGCCGTCTATCGGCTTCAGCGGCAGGCGTCCCCCACGTCGATGACGTACGCGATCAGCCTGTTGACCCAGGCCTTCACACGCGCCCGCTTCTTGACCGGCACCGAGCCCAACGAGTTCGTCGCCTGGGCCTCGGCCAAGGACCACGAAGAGATCAAAGCCCTGGTGGACCGCCTGAACGCCGGGCCGCCGCCGGAGGAAGCTCCGGTGGCCACCGTGTACTCGTTGAAACACATCCTGGCCACGACCGCACTGAGCGTGCTGACCCCCGCGGTTCCCCAGGCGAAACTTACGCCCGACACCGAAGACACCCGCCGCCTGACCGCCTTCGCCAGTCCGGCCGACCAGACGACGATCAAGGCGATCCTGGAAAAAATCGATATCGAAGGCGATCTGGCCGGCGGCGAGACCGTGGCCGTGTACGCACTGGAAGGCCAAGCCAGCTCGATCGCGACCTATTACACCCTGTCCGTCTTCCGCACGGCGTTTCCCAAGGCCGTGTTCTCCACCGGCACCGATCCCGGCCAGTTCATCGCCTGGGCCTCCGCCAAGGACCACGAGGGGATCAAGAAGTTGGTCGAACAGGTCAACGCCGGACTGCCGGCAGAGCAGAAGCCTCAGGTCGAACTGTACACGCTGAAATCCATCACCGCCACCAGCGCTGCCGCCGTCCTGCAGGCCGCGGTGCCCAAGGCGGTCGTGACCGTCGACGCGGTCAACGCCCAGCGCCTGACGGCCAGCGCCCGCGCGGCGGATCACGAGACGATCAAGGCCATCCTCGCCAAGATCGACGTCGAAGGCGAGCCCGGCACCGAACCTTTGGTCGTCGTCTACGAATTGGAACAGCAGACGTCGCCCACGGCGATGAGCTACGCGATCAGCATGTTGACTCAAGCCTTCCCCCGCGCCCGGTTCGTGCTGGGCACGGAGGTCGGCCAATTCGTGGCTTGGGCGACCGCCAAGGACCAGGAGGAGATCAAGGCCCTGGTGGACCGCTTGAACGCCGGTCCGCCGCCGGAAAAAGCGCCCGTGGCCACGGTGTACTCGCTGAAGAACATCCTGGCCACGACCGCGCTGAGCGTGCTGACCGAAGCTGTGCCCAAGGCGAAACTCACGCCCGACACGGAAGACACCCGCCGCCTGACTGCTTACGCCAGCCCCGAGGACCAGACGACGATCAAAGCAATTTTGGAAAAGATCGACGTCGAGGGTGATCTGGCCGGCGGCGAAACGGTCGCCGTGTACCAGTTGGAGAGCCAAGCCACCGGCACGTCGCTGTACTACCGGCTGGCCCTCTTCCGCGAGGCGTTTCCCCGAGCCACGTTCTCCACCGGCAACGAACCGGGCCAGTTCGTCGCCTGGGCCTCGGCCAAGGCCCACGCGGGAATCCAGGACC
>CAYUFW010000064.1:5833-29608 GCA_964443915.1 uncultured Pirellulaceae bacterium | reverse complement strand
GCCGCCTTGGCGGCCTCAATCCGGCTGCTCAGCAGGAACAGATACTCGTAATCCTCGACGCCCTCCCGAGCTTGCTCCAGACGGATCGAACTGACCGGACCCGCGTGCCCAATCGGTTGGCCCGGGTACAGCAGGAACCCGTCGCCGTTGGGATAGCGGACCCAGTATGATTCGCCCGGCTCGCTGCTCTGGTTGATGAACGCGTGCCAGCCGAAGCGGCAGGGATCGTAAGTGTGCCAGGACACGCCCCAGAACTCGTACGCCTCGGCGCCGTACTTGAAGCAGTAATGCGGCAACAGTCGCTCGACGGCACAGTACGGCGTGTCGGTACACATCTGGCCGTCGGTCGTGAACCAAATGCGGTCCCCGGCGGCCCGCAGCTGGGCCATCTTCTCCGGCGGGACGCAACCGTAGTGGCCGATGCCCCAGATGTCCAGGTAGCGGTCCCAGTCCGGCACGTGTCTCCAGGTGCTGCAGTAGATCGGGATCTTGGGATCGACCTCGTGAATCATGTCGCACAGCGCTTTCATCTGTTGGCGAATGTGTTCGTGGTGATCGAAGGGCTCGTCCGAGATGTACAGCACGATGCGGCGCTGCCAGCCCTTTTCCTTCAGGTGCTGCCAGTACAGCCGCAGCAACTCCTGGTAGACCCGCTTGTACTCCGGACGCAGCCGGCTGCGGTCGGCGGAGGCGAACGGCGGTTCGCCTTCGTATGGCCGCTCGCCAAAGATCGTCTTGGGCGGATGGCCCCAGCCGAACAGGTACAGGTTCCAGGGCGTATAGGCAAAGGGGAACTTCAACTCGTCGAAGTACACCTCGGCCGCCCGGTCAAAGTCGGTGAAGTCGGCCGTGACCTTGCCGTTCTGGCGGCGGAACACGGGTGCCGGACGGATCGTGTCGGGACACAATCGCCGGGCAGCCAGAAAGCGGATGATCTCCGGATACATCGCGTCCAGCGGCTTGCCCCAGACGCCGCGGTCCGGCCCGAAACGCACGTCGTAGATCGCGGCGACGTGGCTTTCGTCCGGCAACGCAAAGTCCCAGACGTGAACTCGGACAGGAACCGACGCGAGCGTCTGGCCGGAAACTTCCAACCGCACGCGGCCCAGGTAATCGCCCGCCGGCGCGTCCTTCGGGACGCTCACCGTGATCCAAACCGGCTGCGTCAGATTGCCCCGCAGATCCACGACGGTGCGCGGCAGCAACGGGTCCGGCCACAGGCCGGCCCAACCGTCCCCGCGGCCCGCATTGGCCGGGACCTTGCGGTGCCAGGCCGGAGCCTTGGTTTGATAGTAGCTGCTCGGATGGTCGACCGGCACGTAGCCGACGACTTCGATGCGGAACTCCTTCAGCGCGAACCCTTGAGGCCCGACCGGCGGATCGACCACGATCCGGACGCCGGACAGGTCCCGCGGACTGCGCACCGCCAACTGCAGCGATTCCTGTTCATTGCGGGCCGCGAAGATCTCGGCAGCTGGGCCGTCTTCCCGGAGTCCGGCTCCGTCGGCAGGCAAGTCATCCTGGAACACCTTGACGACCGCCGGAACTTGCCAGACCGCCGGTTCGCCGCCGGGCGCGCGGTGCTGCGTCTCCAGCCCCGCGCACTGGCCCGGCACGACCTTGACGAGCGTCACGCCGTCGTGCCAAACGGTGCCCGTGGCGTCCATCGTCAAGTGGATCTGGAGGGTCGTCGTATCGTCGGGCACGGACAACATCCCCGACATCAGCGTCCAGTCGGTGGTGCCGCTGATCGCCGGCCCGATGCTGGCGTAGCCGCCCTGTTGGGACAGTTGGCCGGCGGCCGTGCGGCGATGGGCGTGTACCCGTACTTCGCCGCTGCGCACGTCCTGGCACTTGACCCAGGCCGACAGCAGATACGTCTTGCCCGCTTGGACCGGCACATCCTGGCGCCAGCCGCGCCAGGACTTGGAGGCATCCTCCGGCACGTGCATCTTGACGCATCGGCTGCCGATCGCACCGCGCTGGGCAGCGTCTAGGGCAAAGTTAACGCCCCGGGGCTGCGACTGGCTGCTGGCCGTCCAGGCGTCGGGGAGCAAATCTCCCTGCTCGAAGCTGGGATTGCCGACCAGGTTGACGGCCGAGTCGCCCAAAGTCCCCGCGCCGCGCTTCTCCGCAGCGTCCGCGCGTGAGCCGGCGGCGAGGTACAGGTAAAACACGCTGGACGACCGCGCCGGCAACGGAGCGGCGAACAGGAGTTGGCCGGCCAGCAACTGGTGCGGGACCGGCTGCCCATCGCGCGTCACGACCACGGAAGCCAGGTCCAGCCGTCCGCGCATCCGCGCCTGCAAGCGTCCCAACTCAGCTGCGACCACAGCCCGTTCGCTGGCCGCGTCGCCCAGGTTCAGCGCGCGGATGGCCGCTCGATAAGGCAGCGCCGGCCGCTCGGCATCCGGCGCCTTGTACCAACCTGCCTCCGTTCCGAGTTCGCGGATCGAGATCGTTTCGGCCGGCAGCACCGCGGCGCGCACCGCGCCGGGCGACAGGCATTCCAGCGATACATGGTCAAACCAGGCCGTGCCCGTCCCGCGCAGCACGGTGCCCAGGCTCAGGCGGTCCGCTTCGGCCGGAGCCGTGAATTCGGTAACGACCTGTTTCCAGTCAAACGTCCCGTCGCCCGCCGTGAGCATCGGGGCCGAGAGCATCGGCTGCTGTTCGTTGCCCACGTGAAGGTACCAGCCGCACGAGCCGCGCACGCCCTGGGCTTTGACCCACGCCTGCAGGCGGTACTTCGCGCCGCCAGCGATCGCGATGTCGCCTTGCCGCGTGGCGATCCACGTCGGCTCGGCGCCGGCGGCCACGACCGTCTTCAGGCAGCGGCGTCCCGACTGCGGCTGCTCCGTGCTCCAGGAAGCCCGATGCTGCTCGTCCCCCTCGTCATGCCGCCAGCCGGCCGGCGTGTCGCCCTCGCCCAGTTCGACATCGCCGTTGGCCAGGCCGACCCGCGCCGTCAGCACGTCCGGCAGGCGGCCGGCTCGGGGGTTGTCGAAGTAGACGTAGTAAGTGGCGGCCGTCCGCGGCTGGCATTCGACGGGAATCGCCAAGGTACCGCCGTCAGGAATTGCCCCTTCGTCGACAACCGCCCCGGCGGCGTCTCGCAGCACGAACAGCATTTCCGTCCCCCGCGCGTCGCACACGCGCACCGCCTCCGCCCGCTGGCCTGCCAAGGGAATTTGCCGGTCTGCCGATCCGACCGCGCTGGACACGGGGAAGCCGGCCAGTGCGGCGGGGCCATCGTTCGTCACCTTGACGGCAACCCGCTTGTGCCACCAGCCGCCCCCGTCCAGGTACAGAGGATGATGCCAGGGCGCCTCGGCGGCGACGGCGGTAGAACTCAGAAACAAACAAACGGCCGCGACAGAAAAACGCAATTGCATCATGGCGGGGCTCCCATCTGTGAAACCCTACATTCTCCAGATTTTCGCTGACAGAAAAATAGGGTGACAGAAAAACGACCGGCCGAGGATCATACCCCGTCTCGCCCTGTATTTTTCTGCCATCCCATTTTTCTGCCAGCTTCTTCCGTTCTTGTTCTCCTCTTCCTGCCAGCAGTCTACGTCGCCTTACGCATCACGCGTCCAAGTGGTAATCTATGCAGCACTTAGGCAGACAAGCTTCAAGAACCCAAGGGAACCGATTGCCATGAAAAACTACATTAACGGCAAGGTAGTCATCATCACGGGCGGGACGGCCGGGTTTGGTCTGGCCGCCGCCGAATTGCTGTTGGAGCAGGGCGCCAGAGTCGTCATTACGGGCCGCAATCCCGAACGCCTGCAGGCGGCCGAGAAGCAGTTGGCCCACGACAATTTGTTGGCCGTGCGGGCCGATGCGGTCAGCACCGCCGACTGGAAAGAGACCATTCGGCGGACGCTGGACCGCTTCGGGCGGATCGACGTGCTGGTGAACAATCACGGCGCCGGCGTGAAGATCGCCGAAGTCGAGCAGATGAGCGACGAGGACATCCGCACCGTCATCGAGATCAACCTGACGTCGGTCATCAAGGGCTGCCGCGAAGTCATCCCCGTGATGAAGCGGCAGGGCGGCGGCCAGATCATCAACGTCTCCAGCAGCTGTGCGTATCACAGCTGGCCCAAGTGGGCGATCTACACGGCCGCGAAGGATGGCATGGTCGGCTTTACCCGCTGCCTGCACCTGGAAATGTCCGAGTGGGGCGGCAAGGCCACGTCGTTCATTCCCGGCGCGGCGCGGACGTCGTTCTGCCAGGCGGCCGGCATCGACGACAGCTGGGTGGAAGGCTTCCCCAGCGCCGAGGATTTCGCCCGCACCCTGGTGCATTGCATCGACGTCCCGGACGATTCGTTCATCGAGGAGGTTAACATCTGGGGGACGAAGCAAGTCAAGGAAATGGTGGTACCGTTCTAGTTCTTCGCCAAACCTAAGTTCTGGCGTTGGCGTTGTTGTGGCGTAAGCTTCCAGCTTGCGATGGATCGAATCAACACCCATGGCAAGCAGGATGCTTACCCCACTTTCTGCAATTGAGCGCTTCCCGGCCATGACCGACCCGCACCAAGTCACCGACAGCTCGCTGGACCGTTACATCCGCCAGATCCGCTATCCCGGCCTGGGCGTTGCTGGCCAGCGCCGCCTGCTGGCTTCGCGTGCCCTGGTTTGCGGCTGCGGGGCGCTGGGCTCGGTGCTGGCCAACACGCTGGCGCGCGCCGGCGTCGGCCAGCTGCGGATCGTGGACCGCGATTTCCTCGAACTGAACAACCTTCAGCGGCAAGTCCTGTACGACGAAGAGGACGTCGCCGCCGGACTGCCCAAGGCGGTCGCCGCCGAGGCCAAGCTTCGCAAGATCAACTCGCAGATCGACATCGAAGCCATCGTGGCCGACGTGGACCACACGACGATCGGCCGCCTGCTGGAAGGCGTCGATGTGATCGTCGACGGGACCGACAACTTCGAAACCCGCTTTCTGCTGAACGACGCGGCCGTCCGCTTCGGCATCCCCTGGGTCTACGGCGGCTGTGTCGGGACCGAGGGCCAGACGATGACCATCCTGCCGGGCGAGACGCCCTGCCTGCGGTGCCTGCTGCAGGACGCGCCGCCGCCCGGTTCGACGGCCACCTGCGATACGGCGGGCATCCTGGCTCCCATCGTCAATATCATCGCCTCGCTGGAGGCCAGCGAAGCGATCAAGATCCTGAGCGGGCATCGCGAGGCCATCAGCCGCGCGCTGCAGGTCTTCGAACTCTGGGACAACCGGGTGCGGCAAGTGAAGCTGGACTCGTTGCGGGAAACCGCCAATTGCCCGACCTGCCGCCAAGCCGATTTCCCGTGGCTGGAGGGCCGCCGCGGCAGCCACACCGTCGTACTGTGCGGGCGGAACTCGGTGCAACTCAGCTATCCAGACCGCCACGCCGTCTCGCTCGACGCCTTGGCCAAACAGCTGGAGGGCGTGGGCCGGCTGACCCGCAATCGGTTTCTGCTGCGGTTGGAAGTGGACAAGTATCAGATCACCGTTTTCCCCGACGGGAGAGCGATCGTGGCCGGCACCGACGACGTGACCGAGGCCCGCACGATCCACGCCCGGTACATCGGGGCCTGATGCGAAGGGAGAGCCGCTATGAGCACTGACGCCGCTCAGTCGGAGCAGCAGGAGTGGTACCACGGGATCGACCTTTTTTCCCGGCTTACCGGCTCGATCGGGGAGATGACGCGACTGCAGCAGTCGCTGTTGTTCGCCGAACTGTCCCAGATTGCCTACATGCCGCCGGAGCCGGCTTTGAAATGCGTGCAGCAGATCGGTTTTTCGGACTCGTATTTCTTTGACCGCGACGGGGCCCAGGCCTATCAGTTCCGGAACGAGCATGATTGCGTGATCGTCTGCCGAGGCACGGAGCCGAACGAGTGGAACGACGTCAAGGCCGACGCCAACGCCGTGACCGCGTTGGCCGAAACGGTCGGCCGCGTCCACAGCGGATTCAAGCAGGAGGTGGATGACCTGTGGCCGAACATCGAACGCGTCCTGGCGGACAATCAGCTGCCTCTGTGGTTTGCCGGCCATTCGCTGGGTGGCGCCATGGCAACGATTTGTGCTGGACGCTGCAAGGTCTCCAAGATCTCTTCAAACCCAGAGGGGCTGTTTACCTATGGCAGCCCGCGGGTGGGCAACCGGGCGTATGTGAACTACTACCGGCTGGTCCATTACCGTTGGGTCAACAACAACGACATCGTCACCCGCGTGCCGCCAGCGTGGTTGGGCTATCGGCACGCCGGGCGCGAGATGTACATCGATTCCCACGGCCGCGTGCGGGACGTAGAGGGGTGGCGGCGGGTGGTCGACCGGCTGCGGGTTTCGCCCGCAGCTTGCGGCGGCTCAAGATCGACCATTTTTCCGACCATTCGATCGAAGACTACATCGCCCACATCCACGCGGCGGTCCAGAAGCAGCAGGAGGCGATGGCCCGAACCGCCCCCCGTCGGCGCCGCGGACGGACCAGGACCATGTGAAACCTGCGGAAGGGCAAGACACACGTCCAGAATTCTTCCGAGGAGAAGAAGCCCACGAGACGAAGCCCGGTTTTTTTGGAGAGCCGGGCTTCTGATGTGACGAAACTCCCGAGCGGACTGAAGTCCGCTCTCCGAACTCAAGCGACGCCCACGGCGGCGTGCAAGTGGCGGACGACGTCGGCATCCAGGCCCAGCTTGCCCGCCAGTTCCGCCAAGTACTGCCGCTCGGCGTCCGTGTCCAGTTCGACCGCCAGCAGCGAGGCCGCGTAGACCTGGGCGGCGACTTGCGGATTGGGGACCGCGCGGACCAGGCTGTCCGTGTCCAGGGGCTTGCGCAGCTCGGCGGCGAGCTGTTCCTGTTCCCGGCCGGTGATGCCGTCCTTTTCCAGGTTGCCCGTAATCCGCTGCATTTCGCGCTCGTCGATGCGGCCGTCCGCCTTGGCCGCGTTGACCATCGCTTTGACGATCAGGTCGGCGACCGATTGAACTTCTTGCTCTTCCTGTTCGTTGTCCGGGGCCCGCAGGCCCGCCGCCAACTGGCTCGCCGAATCCAAGTGCAACGCCTGCTGCGGTTTACCGCTGGCGTTGCGGAAGGCCTGCAAAGCCAAGGCGCCCAGCAGCGCCAAGGCGCCGCCGCCCAGCCCGCCTTTCATCGACCGGCTGCCGCCGCCCAGCAGCGCGCCGGCCAGCGCACCCAATCCGCCGATCTTGAGCGCGTCGCGGTTGCCCAGGAGGGAACCGAGCATGTCCCCCAGTCCGCCCCCGGGGCGGTTGGCGCCTGCGGGCGGCTGCGGCGCCGCGGCCGCAGGCTGAGATCCGCCCAGAATCTGGCCCAGGATTCCGCCCAGGCCGCCCACACCCCGCTCGCCCATCGAATGCTCGATCCGGCTGGCGGTCGCCTTCTTCATCCCGCCCTGCAACAAGGATCCCAACACGTCCAACGCATTTGCCATCTTCCTGTTCCTCTTCTCCAAAAGTACATTTCTCCGACGAAAACCACAGCGGATTCCGCCGTCCAAACGGCAGTCCATCCTACTGCCTTTCGGGCGCTACGCACAGAACCCCACGAGAGACCAGCGGCCTTGCGGCCAACCGCGCCGCTGCCGACCGCCCGTCACCTCGCCCGCCGCGGGCGTTTGGCACGGCCGGCCTTCCCGCCGTGTCATCGCGCTGCGCCCGTCATTGACAGGCTCGCGCCGACGCCTGAAAATCGAAGGAGATCATCGTCCGGATACATCTCGTCGCCTGCCGGCGGCGAAAACGAGCGTGAACGCAACGGCGGTTCGAGGAAATCATTTTCAAGCGGAGCAACATCCATGCGATGGCAAGGCCGAAGACAGAGTGACAACGTGGAAGATCGGCGCGGCATGCCGGCGCGCCGACTGGCCGTGGGCGGAGGCTTGGGGACCATCGTCGTGGTGCTGATTGTCGCCCTGCTGGGCGGCGATCCGCAGGCCGTGCTGCAGCAGATGCAGCCTCCGGCCGGCGGTCCGGCAGCCGATCCGGCGGCGGGCCCTCAGCAAGTCGATCCCGCCGAACAACCGCTCCGGGATTTCGTGGCCGTGGTGCTGGCGGACACGGAGGACGTCTGGAACGACTTGTTTGCGAAGCAAGTCGGCCAGCAGTACCGCGAGCCCAAGCTGGTGCTGTACACCGATCAAGTCGAGTCGGCGTGCGGATTCGGCAGCGCGGCGATGGGGCCGTTCTACTGTCCGGGCGACGAAAAGGTTTACCTGGATCTGAGTTTCTGCAAGGAAATGCAGACCAAGTACCAGGCGCCCGGCGATTTCGCCGTGGCGTACGTGTTGGCGCACGAGGTCGGCCACCACGTGCAGAAGCTGGTCGGCTACATGGACTTGGTCGACAAGCAGCGGGGCCGGGTCAGCAAGGCCGAACAGAACCAGTTGTCCGTGCGTCTGGAGCTGCAAGCCGACTACCTGGCCGGCGTCTGGGCCCACCACGCCCAACGGACAAAAGACATCCTGGAACCAGGCGACGTCAAGGAAGCCCTTGGCGCCGCCAGCGCGGTGGGTGACGACCGGCTGCAGAAGCAGGCCCAGGGTTACGTCGTCCCGGATTCCTTCACCCACGGCACCTCCGACCAACGCTCGAAGTGGTTCAGCCTGGGCCTGCAAACCGGCGATTTCCAGGGCGCGAAGGCCCTGTTCGAGCTGCCGGAGGCGCAACTCTGATTGGCGACAGCAGAGGCGGCCAACTCGTTGCCGATCCGCTGCCGCTCTTCCGCCGCCGCTTCGGGCGTGTTGATCGCGTTCCACGACTGCCAACTGGTCGCCTCCCGCTTCTGGAACGTCGTGTGCATGAACACCGGCTGGACGCGGAGCTTGCGGCCTGTCGCGATCAGGGGACGATCCGGGTCAAACCCATCCGCTGCATCCGCCGCCAGCAGCGGCCGCGGCAGTCCTAACACTCCGCCAAGCCCCCACAAACCGAAACCGTCAAACTGTCGTCGATTGATTGGCAACAACGAGTTTCCTCCCGGATGAATCGTCCGTGATCGCCTGAAGGAATGCAAGTACTGATCCGGGCAGTGCCCGTTCGCCCCTCGCGTCGGTCGTGGCGGTAGGGTATGTTGCTGGTTGTCCCGATTGCTCACAGCCGGTCCTCCTTGCCCCTCAGATTGGATGTCCAACAACTTTCCTGAAATCCGGTTCCAGGGCGAGTTGCGGCCGTCGCAGGCCGACGCGGTGAAGATCGCGCGGCGAAAGCTCGCGGCAGGCAAGCGGCGGTTGCACATCGTCGCGCCGCCGGGGTCCGGCAAGACCGTGCTCGGGCTGTACCTCTGGTCCGAGTGCGTTCGGCTGCCCGCCCTGGTGCTGTCGCCCAACTCGGCCATCCAGGCTCAGTGGGCGGACAAAATTGAGCTGTTCTCCGTCGCCGAGACGGATCAGCCGCTGGTGAGCACCGACCCGGAGCAGCCGGCCCTGCTGACTTCGCTCACGTACCAGTCCGTGACGCTGCCGGACCGCGGCGGGGCGGATGACGAGGCGCCGGCGATCGACTTGTGGCAGGACAAGCTGATCGAAGCCGGCCAAGCCAAGGACCATCAGGAAGCGGCCGTGTGGATCGAGGACCTGCGGCGGCACAACCGGGACTACTACGAGCAGCGGCTGCGCGGCTATCGCAAGCAGGTCCGCGACGCGGCGGCGCTGGCGGGCGGTTCGCTGGAACTGCTGCACGCCTCCAGCCTGCGGACCCTGCAGCGGCTGAAGGAGCGCGGCGTCGGGCTGATCATCCTGGACGAGTGCCATCACCTGCTGGGCCACTGGGGCCGCGTGTTGGCGGACGCTCACGAGTTGCTGGACCAGCCGGTCGTCATCGGCTTGACGGCCACGCCGCCGGACCGCGAGGGCAAGCGGCCGGAAGACATCCAGCGGTACGACGAGTTCTTCGGCGAGGTCGACTACGAGGTGCCCGTGCCGGCGGTGGTCAAGGACGGATTCCTCGCACCGTCTCAGGACCTGGCCTACTTCGTCCGGCCGACGCGCGAAGAACTGACGTTCATCGCCAACGCGGACGAGCAACTGCACGAGTTGGTGGCGGAGTTGTGCCGGCCGTGCGATGAAGACGAGGAGGCGGCCCGGCGCGGGGCTCCCGACAATGTTCGGCGCGGGGCTCCCGACGATGTTCGGCGCGGGTCTCCCGACCCCGCCGAGGACGCCGACCGCAGGTCTCCCAGCCCACCTGGGAGACCTGCGGTCGGCGTTGTGGTGCGGTCGGGAGACCGCACCACAACGCGAGGAGACCGCACCACGGCGCGAGGAGACCGCACCACAACGCAAGCGGCGCCGGGGGACGGCATCAGGGCGTTGGCAAGAACCGGCGATGCGGGACGGGTCGGAGACCCATCCTGCGATCAGTCCACGGGCGAACCGTTGTCGGACTGGCTGCTGCAGGTGCTGGCCCAGCGGCGGCTGCCGACGGGCGTGGTCAAGGATTGGGACAGCTTCCAAAAACGCGATCCGGCGTTCGCCCTGGCGGCGCGGGCGTTCTTGTTGCGGCGCGGGCACGAGTTGCCGCCGCAGGTGCCGCCGCCGGAGACGGATATCGACCCCGAAGCGTATCCCGAAATGGCCATGCTCACGCCCGTATTGGACCGCTACGTTCGGCACCACTTGCGGCGTTCCGCAGATGCCGCGGATCGTGAGTTGGCCGCGCAGGTCGTGCGCCGGCTGCGGATGCTGGGCGTGCAGATCACCGAGACGGACGCCCAAGCGTGCGCTTCGCCCGTGGCCCGTGTGATGGCCTATTCGCAGAGCAAGACCGAGGCGCTGCCGCCCATCCTGAGCGCCGAGCAGCGGCTGTTGGGCGACCGGCTGCGGGCGGTCGTGGTCGCGGATTTCGAGAAGACGTCGGCGGTGAGCGCCGAGGTCGAGCACCTGCTGGACGCCGAGGCGGGCGGGGCGATCGCGGCCTTCAAACAACTGATCCGGCACCCGGACACCGATGCGCTGCAGCCGATCCTGGTCACCGGCTCCAGCGTGCTGGTGGACGACGATCTGGCTACCGCGTTCGACGCAGCGGCTCAGCAGTGGCTGGCTAAGGAAGGTTACGAGGTCGAACTGGAGTTCGGCGAGGAAGACGGCTTTCACGTCCTTCGCGGCAAAGGCAGCGACTGGTGCCCGCGCGTGTACGTGGCCATGATCACGGACTTGTTCCAGGCCGGGCTGACCAAGTGTCTGGTGGGCACCCGCGGCCTGTTGGGCGAAGGCTGGGACGCCAGCAAGATCAACGTGCTGATCGACCTGACCACCGTTACGACCTCCATGACCGTCAATCAACTGCGGGGCCGTTCGATCCGGCTGGACGCCGACGATCCGCAGAAGCTGGCCAACAACTGGGACGTGGTCTGCATCGCCCCGGAATTCAGCAAGGGCCTGGACGACTACGTACGGTTCATCGCCAAGCACTCGACGTTGTTCGGCATCACCGACGACGGGGCCATCGAGAAAGGCGTCGGCCACGTCCATCCGGCGTTCACGGAGTTGAAGCCGGAGGGACTGGAGGGGTCGACCAGCTTGCTGAACGCGGAGATGCTGGCGCGGGCCGGGCGGCGGGACGAAGTGCGGGAGTTGTGGAAGATCGGCCAGCCGTACTCGGCGGAACCGATTCGCGCGTTGGAGACGAGTCCCCTGGGCGGCAGCGGCGGTTTTCCGCCGTTCAAAGGCGCGCGGGAGCAATGGAACGACGCGTCTCTGGCCCTGGCCATCGGCAAGGCCGTGTTGCTGTCGTTGTGCGACGCCGAGTTGCTGGGGCATCCGGGCATGCTGCACGTGGGCCAGCGTTCGGGCGGCTACGTGCGGTTGTTCCTGGAGGAGGCCCGCGACGAGGAGGCGGCCCTGTTCACCCAGGCATTGCACGAGGTCCTTGGCCCGCTCGACCGGCCCCGCTACGTGATCTCGCGTTCCGTCCACGTCGCTCGCAACACGTGGCTCTCGGCGATCCTGCCCTCGTTCGTCGGGCGTTACTTCCAGCGCCGCGAACTGCGCCGCGTGATGCTGCACGCGGTGCCGGCCGTGCTGGCGCGGAACAAGGACCTCGTGGCCATTTTCGAAGCCCACTGGAACCGCTACGTCAGCCCCGGCGAAGCCTTGTATGCGCACCACGGGCCGGGCAAGGAACTGGTCGCCCAGGCCCGCCGCCAGGGTTGGGCGTCCAAGGCCCGCGTCCATGAGAAGGAGATCTTCCTGTGACCGGCCGCGAGCCCTCGTCAAAACGCTCAGCCTGCAGTTACGCGGTCTTCCCAAACTCCCGCACGAATTCGGCGTTGGCTTGAATCTCGTCGAAGAAACGGGGATACATGCCCACGATCACGCCGTCCGTCGGCTTGATGCGGCTGAAGGCGAACTTGAACGCCTCGCGCACCGAGGCCTGGCTCCCACACTTGCGCCCCGACCCGAGGATCTTGAACCCGAAGCAGGGCTTGTTGACTTGCCGCACGACCTCGGTCATCACCATCGGATCATCGCGGTAAAACGCATAGCTGCCGACCGGCAGCGTGGGGTCCGGCACGGCCTTTTCCCGGGCTTCGGGCACGCTCATCCGGGTGAGGAAGTGGAAGCAGGTCATAAAGAAGTCCACTTCCCAGCCTTCGTCGGCGACGCGTTTGATGCAGTCGGGATTGTGGGCCGACACGCCGGCCAGCAGGCCGCGATCGTGGACCTCCTTGACGAAATCGTGTACTTCGCCGCTCTTGCCCGCGACGAACATCGAGTCGGTCGCGCCGCCGTGATGAGCCATGGCGAACGGCTGGGTGGTTTCGATGGTGCTCTTGACGTTGGCCTTGCCCGAGTGGAGACAGAGAAACTGCATCTTCGAGCCTTGCTCCCGCATGGTGCGCAGGACCTGGGTCGACTTGTCCGACGGCGAGTATTGGTGGGTGTTGATCCCTTGCTGCTCGCATCGCTGCAGGAACTCCACCGTCCGCTCGGGCGTGTAGTACTCCCGCATGTGCTGATCCATGTGGTGTCCGAGATACGAGTAACCGCCGATTGGATTCCAGCCGGCCACCAACCGGCTCACGCGATACTGGCCCAATTGGATGCTGGGCAACGGGGATGCAATCGGCTGGTCCTCAGCCGCCGCAGCCGTCGCGGCGACGGCGATCCCGGATGCCACGGCGGCGGAACACTGCCTGAGGAACTCTCGCCGAGCGGCCCCGCGCCCGTTCTGACCTGATGGATTCATCTTACGTGTCTCCGAATCGATAAAGGGAATGACAGCCATCAGCCATCCAGTCCACGCTGGACTCAGCCTGGCTGCGCTGCCGTTAATCTGAAGAGGCAACTCGGGGAAGTCAAGCCAATGCCTTTGCCCAGATTTCGTCGGCAAGCCACGAATTCAAGTTGGGACGCCTGCTTGACACCTGCCGTGGTGCGGGAAGACGATGGATTATGCTTCGGCCGGTACGGTGTCCCACGCACGGAGAGGGTGCCAGCCAAGGGTGCGTTTCGAGGAGAACGTGAAAACATGCTGACCATTTCGCTCCCGCACACAAGATTCGCCCAATCCCCGCGTCCGTTTCGATCGTGGGGCCTTTCTGCCGCTGCCGTACTGTGGGGGTGTGTTATGTTCTGCATCGCGGGCACGACGTTCGCGGAACATCCGCTGGCCGCTCCGGGCATCACCAGCTTGATCGATCCCAGCGTGCGTTTCCGCTTGGCCGAGGAGCATTACGTCGTGCTGCAGCGGGGCGATGTCCGGGCCGTCGTCGTCGACAATGCGGAGCTGAATCTGGCGGACTTGCCCGGCCACCGGGCGGGCTACAACGGCGTGGCCTCGCTGACCCACACACGCCGGGACGCCAACCTGTTCGTGCCGGCGGTGGCCGGCCTGAATTTCGAACACATCCACGACGGGACGGCGGCGGGATTGAAGGAGAAGTTTGAACCGCGCAGATTTCCCATGCAGTTGCGCGTCGTGGACGGCTACACGGTCGAGGTCTACCAGGCGCCGACAGGAAACTGGAAGCTCGAAAGCTGCGGCCGGTATCAACTGCTGGAAGACGGAACGATCGAGTACACGTTCGAGTGCATTCCCCGCGCCGGCGGCTACCGGAACGGGTACATCGGGCTCTTCTGGGCCAGCTACATCCAGCAACCCGAATCGGGCGCGATCTTCTTCCGCGGACACGGACGTGAAGAAAGCGGGCCGGCGCGATGGATCGAAGCCGTCTCGCCGGCGCACGGAACCGACAGCACGCACGCCCCCGCCGGGTTGGCTGTCCTGCCGCCCGTGGACGCCGATTTCCCCTTGACGCTGGTGAACCATCCGTCTCGCTACGTCTACACCGAGCCGTGGTACTTCGGCGTCAGTCACGGGATGGCTTTTGTGCAGATGTTCCGGTCACGCGACCGCATTTGGCTGGCCCAATCGCCCTCCGGAGGCGGCGCGGGCAATCCGGCCTGGGACTTCCAGTGGTTCATCCCGGACTACCAAGTCGGCGAGGCTTACGGTTTTGTGATGCGTGCGGCCTACCTGCCGTACGAAAGCCGCGAGCAGATCGAGCGTGACACACGGCGTCACCGCGAGGCGCTGAACTGATAGGCCGATATGGTCGAGGACGCCGAGAATTTATCCACAAAGGAGAACCTCATGCAACCCGTCCTGTCCACCGTCGCGCTGGTCCTGCTCGTCTCTGTGCCGGCTTTGCCCGTTTGTGCCCAGGACCCCAACTCGCTCACTCCCGAAGAGCAGCAAGCCGGTTGGCGGCTCCTGTTCGATGGCAAGACGACCACGGGCTGGCGAGGCTACAAATCAACGGCGATGCCGGCCAGCTGGCGTGTGGAAAACGGTTCGCTGCTCTCCCGCCGCACGCGGGGCGAATCGTCCGGTGACATCATCACCGTGGATCAGTTCGCGGATTTCGAGTTGGTTTGGGAATGGAAGATGACGGCGGGCAACAACAGCGGCGTGATCTACCGCGCCACCGAGGAGAAAGCCAACGTCTGGGAGACCGGGCCGGAATACCAGATCCTGGACAACCAAGGACACCTCGACGGCCTCAACCCCTTGTCGTCAGCCGGAGCCTGCTACTCCGCATTCGCACCCGCCAAAGACATGACGCGGCCGCTGGGTCAGTGGAACCAGTCGCGGATCATCGCCCGCGGCAACCACGTCGAACATTGGATGAACGGCAAAAAGCTGCTCGAATACGAGGTCGGCAGCCGCGTCTGGCAAGCCCACGTGAAGACGAGCAAATTCTTTCCCTCGGCCTATGGCCAAAGCAACTGGGGCAAGGTTCCCAAGGGCCACATCGGGCTGCAAGACTACGGCGGCGCCGTCGAGTTTCGTGGCATCAAGATCCGAACGCTGGAATCGGCGGGGGAGTGAAACGGACCGGGCCCCGCAGCTATCCCATGCGCGGCGAGGCGGCTATAATCACGGGGGCAGTGAGGCTGAATACCACACGGCCGGCGGTTGAGCCCGTTTCTTAGGGGACGACACGATGCTTAATCTGATCTACTTTCTGCTGATTGGTCTGGCCGCCGGTTGGCTGGCGGGCAAGCTGATAAAAGGCCGCAGCTTCGGGATCGTCGGCAACCTGGTCGTCGGCGTCATTGGAGCTGTCCTGGGCGGATTCTTGTTCGCCCTCGTTGGGGTTGCGGCCATCGGCCTGATTGGGCGTCTGATCTCAGCGACCGTCGGGGCCGTCGTTCTGCTGTTCATCTTGCAGAAGATCAAGGCGTGACGACGGCGACGGCCGGTGGACGGCCCGCACACCAAACGCCGGCGGCACGGGAGACACCACCTTGTTCGCGTTCCTGGTCACGACCGTCGCCATTTCGCTCTCCGGCGTCATGGCTCCCGGGCCGATCACCGCTGCCACCTTGGCGGCGGGAACCCGTGCCCGGCACGCCGGCGCCCTGATCGCCCTGGGCCACTTGGTCGTCGAGTTTCCGCTGATCCTGCTGCTGGTTGGCGGAGTCGGAAAGTTCCTCGAGTCCAGCGGCACGAGGGTCGGCATCGGGCTGGCGGGCGGGGCGTTCTTGCTGCTGATGGGAGTGCAATTGCTCCTCAGCCTGCGAGCGGCGGACAGCGCCGCGGAGACCTCCACGCAACGGCATCCGTTTTGGTCCGGCGTCGCGCTCACGGCGGCCAATCCCTATTTCCTCCTGTGGTGGGCCACCGTAGGATTGGCACTGGCGAGCCGAGCGATGGAACTGGGCCTGTTCGCCTTGGGGTTGTTTGCTTTCGTCCATTGGCTGTGCGACTTGGTTTGGCTGGAAGTGTTGTCGTTGGCCGGCTTCAAGGGGACAGAGGCGTTTGGCCCGCGAAGCCAGAGAGTCGTATCCGCCGTGTGCGGCGTACTGCTGGCCGGTTTCGGTCTGAAGTTCGTTTGGGATGCGGGCGCGGCCATCGGCGGCTGGGTGTAAGTGGCGTAAGCTTCCAGCTTGCGATGCCGGTATCCGCCGCAAGCTGGAAGCTTACGCCACCGAATGCGATTTTTCGAACGATGCCAAGTCCAACCTTTCTCGATGACTCAATGCTAGGACCGTCCTTCATCACGTCCACTCAAGGACCCCAGCTGTGAAGATCCCCCGCTACTGGTCCCAGGCGACCGCTGAGGACAACGATCGAGACGGCAGAAAGGTCTCGATCTCCTGTTGGCGATCATCGGATGCCAGCCAGGATGAGGCCCACGAGTCCGCGCTGGCAGCGGCCCAGCAGGCGCTGGCGCATCTGCTCCGCGGCGACCGCTTGAATCGCTACGCTTACGGCCAGTTGCCGTTAAGGGAAGAAGTCCTGAACAGCATCACCGATGCCCAGGGGGAGCCGTTCCTGGCGGTGACCCGGAACAACTATGGAGCGGTCATTCTGAACACGGCGCGCGTGGCGTTTATCGATCTGGACTTTCCGCAACCGACGGCTGGCGGGCAACTGAAGCAACTGCTGGCCAGATGGTTCGGCAAAGCCGTGCCATCGCCCGATGCACAGCGGGAATCCGAGATCTGGCAGCGGCTGGAACAATTCGTCGCCCGCAACCCCGGTCATGGGTTCCGCGTCTACCGCACGTTTGCCGGCGTGCGTGCGCTGGCGACGCACGACCTGTACGACCCCGCCGCGCCGGCCACGCTGGAGATGCTTCAGCAACTCGGCAGCGATCCGCTGTATGTCCGGCTGTGCCAAGTCCAGGAGTGCTTCCGCGCCAGACTGACTCCCAAACCCTGGCGCTGCGGCTGTCTGCCGAACCCTGTCCGGTGGCCCCGAGAAGATGCCGAGCAACAATCCCGGTTCGAGAAATGGGAGGCCGGCTACACGGCGCGTCAGGCCGGGTATGCCACCTGCCGGTTGCTGGGCACGCTGAACGTGGACGACGTGCGGCCGGAGATCGCTCAAGTCATCCAGGTCCATGACCGGATGACGCGCTGTGGCGAGCCGTTGCCCTTGGCCTGAGGGGATTCAAACGTACAATGGCGAGCGATCAACCGGACGATCCCGGCTGGTCGCTCGTGGTCCGATCCCTGGAGGCGTCCCGCCGTGGCGTCTTCCGCCCAGGCAGCCCTGAACGACCTGCTGGTCCGCTTGCGGCTGCGGGGGATATCTGACATCAATTGACAACCACAAATAGACGGAGAGGAGCCAATCGACATGAAGCCGCGACAGCTTGGCAGCCAGGGGCTCGTGGTCTCAACTTTGGGCCTGGGCTGCATGGGGATGAGCGAGTTCTACGGTCCAGGCGACGAGCCGGAGTCGATCGCCACGATCCATCGCGCGCTAGAGTTGGGGATCAACTTCCTGGACACGGCGGACATGTACGGCCCCTTCACCAACGAAGTGCTGGTCGGCAAGGCGATCCGCCACCGCCGCAGCGAGATCGTGTTGGCCACCAAGTTCGGCAACGACCGCAGGCCGGACGGCAGTTGGAGGGGCATCAACGGCAGACCGGAGTACGTGCGTCAGGCGTGCGAGGCGTCGCTCCAGCGTCTGGGCGTCGAGACGATTGACCTTTACTACCAGCACCGCGTGGACCTGGACACGCCGATCGAGGACACCGTGGGCGCCATGGCGGAACTGGTCCAACAAGGCAAAGTCCGCTACTTGGGGCTCTCGGAGGCCGCGCCGGCGACCATTCGCCGCGCCCACGCGGTCCACCCCATCACGGCCCTGCAGACCGAGTATTCGCTCTGGACCCGCGACCCGGAAGAGGAGATTCTCCGCACGGTCCGCGAGTTGGGCATCGGCTTCGTGGCCTACAGCCCCTTGGGACGCGGCTTCCTCACCGGCCGGTTCCGCCGCCCCGAGGACATCCCCGCAGGAGATTGGCGCCGCACGTCGCCTCGATTCCAGGGCGAGAACTTCCAGACGAACATGACGCTGGTGGAGCGCGTGCGGGAGATTGCCGCCGGCCGGAACGTGACGCCCAGCCAACTGGCCCTGGCCTGGCTCCTCGCCCAAGGCGAGGACATCGTCCCGATCCCCGGAACCAAGCACCGGCACTATCTGGAGGAGAACGCCGCAGCGGTCGAGATCGAGCTGACGCAGGACGAGTTGGACCGGCTCGCCGCCGCAGCCCCCCGCGGGGCCACCGCCGGCCAGCGCTATCCCGACATGAGCACGATCAACCGCTGACGCCAGCCGCCGCTCACGAGCTGGCGGCAACAAGACCGTAACCACTTGACGGCCAACTGGTACCCAGTTATGGATACACGCCGTGACTCCCACGCCCCTGTCACCATCGAGGAGGACTGCCATGAGAGACTCAGATCGGAACATTCGCGTCAGCACCCGCCGTGATTTCCTTTGCCACGGCCTGTCGCTGGCTGCGTTGGCCGCCTGCAAACCAATCTCTGTCGCCTGGGCCGGCGCGCCGTCCGGCGGCAACGCCCCCCTCGCCATCGGCTCGCGGCGCGAGCTGCTGGCAGATGATTTTCTGATTGCCAGTATGACCGGGGCAGAGTTGAAGCCGCACAAGCCCGAGCCGCGCGACGTGGCGATCGTGTGCGACGCGCCGTGGGAGGGGAACACGTCGGCCTACTACACGATCTTCCAGGACGGCGATCTGTGCCGCATGTACTACCGCGGATCGCACAGCGACGAAAAGAAGAAAACGACGCACGCGGAGCTGGCGTGCTACGCCCAGAGCACTGACGGCATCAGCTGGACCAAGCCGGCGCTGGGGCTGTTCGAGTTCGATGGCTCGAAGCAGAACAACATCGTGTGGACCGGGGGCGGGACGCACAATTTCACGCCCTTCAAGGACGGCAATCCGGCCTGCCCCGCCGACGCTCGGTACAAGGCACTCGCGGGCGGCACAACCACGGTGGACGGCAAAAGAAAAGGTTGCCTGAACGCGCTCAAGTCGGCGGACGGCATTCATTGGTCGCTCATGGCCGAGGGTGTCATCACGGCGGGCGCGTTCGATTCGCAGAACCTCGCGTTCTGGGATGCCGTGCGCGGCGAGTACCGGGCCTATTGGCGGATCTTTGCGGGAGGCGTGCGGGCCATCCGCACGGCGACCTCGAAGGATTTTATCCGCTGGGAGAATCAGGCTGATCTCACCTACGGGGATGCGCCGGCCGAGCACCTGTACACCAACGCCGTGATGCCCTACTTCCGCGCGCCGCACCTGTTCATCGGCTTCCCCACGCGGTTCCAGCCGAAGACCCAGCAAGTGGAGCCGGTCTTCATGACCAGCCGCGACGGGGTCGTTTTCCGCCGCTGGCCGGAGGAGCTGATCCCGATCACCGCGCCTAAAGACCGCGACGGCAACCGCAGCAACTACATGACCTGGGGGCTGCTGCAACTGCCCGGCCAGGACCGCGAGTTGTCGGTCTATGCCACGGAGGCCTACTACGCAGGTCCGGGCAGCCGCGTCCGCCGGTTCACCTTCCGTACCGACGGTTTCGTGTCCGTGCATGCCGCAGGGGAAGGGACGCTGGTGACCAAACCGCTGACCTTCACCGGATCGACGCTCTCGCTGAATATCGCCAGCCGGGGCCCGACGCGGGTCGAACTTCAGGACGCGGGCGGGAAGCCCTTGCCGGGGTTCGCCCTGGACGACTGCACGCCGATCACCGCCGACCAGATCGAGCAGACGGTGGCCTGGAAGGGCGGCAGCCTGTCGCCGCTGGCCGGTCAGCCGGTGCGGCTGCGTTTCGTCCTCCGCGAGGCAGACCTGTATTCGCTCCAATTCACATCGTGAGATCAGGGTGGTCGGTTCAAGGACGCGTTGAACGCGACGTTGCCCACCGCCAGGGACATCGTATCCGGCGGTGTGATTCGGATCGCACCGTCGGTCGGAAACGAGGCGTGTCGCATGGTCACGCTGCGCTAGCCGCGGCTTCCTGGGCTGCTTCGTACATGGCCAGCACGTTTTCCGGCGGCACGTCGGCCAGGATGTTGTGGACCTGTTGGAAGACGAAACCGCCGTCGGGTTGGAGGATGGCGATCTGCTCTTGAACGTGCCGGCGGATTTCGTCGGGCGTGCCGGTGGGCAGGATTTTGTGCGTGTCGCAGCCGCCGCCCCAGAACGTGATCCGGCCGCCAAAGTCGGCTTTCAGACCGCGGGCGTCCATGCCGCGGCAGCTGATCTGGACCGGGTTGATCGCGTCCAAGCCGGCTTCGATCAGGTCGTCGAGCAACTCCCGCACGCCGCCGCAGCAGTGCAGCATGACCTTGACCGGCGCCAGTTCCTTGGCCCGGTGCCACATCAGCGAATGCCGCGGCTTGAACAACTCGCGGTACATCTGGGGCGAAATCTGCGGGCCGTTCTGCATCCCCAAGTCGTCGCCGAACAGAATGATGTCGATGTACGGCCCGACCGCGGACAAGAACTTCTCCAGGTTCTGCAGATGGAGGGCCACGAGCCGGTCGAGGAATGCTACGGCCCGCTTCGGATCGCCTGCCAAGAGCATGTAGAACCCGTCGTTGCGGTACAGGAACTGGCCGATTTCCAGCAAGTTGCCGCCGAACAAGCCGATGACGGCCCGGTCCGTGCGCTCGCGCAGTCGCTTGGCGCCGTCGGCCAACCGTTGCAGGCCGCCCTCGCCTTCGGTCAGCGGGCCGGGCGGCGATTTGACCTGGCACCACATGTTCTCGGCCAGCGCCGTTCCGAGCTGGTCCAAGTCGTCCACTTCCAGATACGGCCAATAGCACTGTTCGAAGTACAACGCTCCGTCGGGCATCTGGGCCAGGATGCGGCCGCTGGGCGCACGCATGATCCAGCGGCCTTCCTCGCGCTCCGGCAGCGCCCAGGCGGGCATCTGGCAGGGCGAGCCGTCGGGCAGCGTCCAGTCGGCCCAGTGTTCGTCCTGCAGCGCGAACCCGCGCCCCATTTCGATCGTGTCCACGCCGAACCGCTGCAGCACGTCCTCGTCGACGATCGCCAGTTGCTGCACCGGATCGTAGACGCGGATCGTGCGCTCCGGCAGTCCCATCGCAGCCCGCAGCTTGCGGTACGCGATGGCGGCGATGCCCGACGAGCGATGGCCGCTCAAGTCGATCGGCACCCGGTCCGGTTGTTCGTGATTCAAGGCTGCCAGGACACGTTCGCGAGGAGTCATCGCACCAATTCCTTTCCGCTTGGTTCGAGCACAAAGACGCCCGTCATTCTACCCGCGCTCCCCGGCGGGGGAGAAGATCCCGGTTAGCATCGTTCGGGATATAACTGCCCGATGTCACGTGAGCGGTACGGCGCTAGCCGCCGGTAATGCGGCCAATCCGAGACCGGTGGCTAGCGCCATTCCGCTCACTTGTTTCTCGAACGATGCTTACTTGTCTCGGCGTTTTTGGTAGACTCAGAAGCGGCCCGATGGCCTGCCAAGCTGTACCGAAACCCGTTGCTTTCGACCAGTCGTTCTTGCCGCCACTTGGAGTCCCCCTCATGAAAAACTGCCACACGTCGTCCTTGCTTCCCAGATCCCTACTCGCCTTGACGCTGTCGGCATTGCTCGTCGGTCCTGTTCCCGTAAGGCTGCTTGCCGGCGAACCGGCAGCGGCCCCTGAGGCGGCGGAGAACATCGCCCTGGGCAAGAGCTACGCGCTGTACCCGCAGCCGGGCTACTCGCACTGCACCGACGCGGGCGATCGCGTGCAACTGACCGACGGCAAGACGACCACGGCTTACTTCTGGACGCAGTCCGGCACGGTCGGCTGGACCTCGATCCGCTACGCCACCGTGACGATCGACTTGGGCGACGTCCAGCCGATTTCCGGCGTGTCGATGACCACGGCGGCCGGCGTGGCCGGGGTCACTTGGCCGCTGGCCGTGTACGTGCTGGTGAGTGACGACGGCCGGACGTTCTACAACGCGGGCGATCTGGTCGCCTTGGACCGCCGGCAGAACGGCCCGTGGCCCGAAAAGTACGCGATTCGCCGGCTGGTGACGCACGAGTTGCGGACCTGGGGACGTTACGTCCAGTTGATGATTGTCCCGCTGCCCGGCGGGCCGTACACGTTTACCGACGAAGTGGAAGTATTTCGCGGGCTCCCGTCGCTGATCGCCCCGCAGCGTGGGCGCGGCGAACCGACGGACGCCAAGACCTTGTTCGAGCAGGGCCGCATCCTCCGCGCCGTGACGCAGCGTCTGGACCTGGACGGCGCGGCCTTGAAGAAACAGATTCTGGCGGCCGACCTGGACGACGCGATTCGGTCCCGGCTGGCGGCCCAGGCGGCGGCCGCCGCGACGCCGCCGGACCGCGTGGATGTGGATGCGTCGTTCCGGGCCGTTGTGCCCCTTACCCCGAACCACGCCGCGCTGTTTCGAGTCCAGGCGGAATTGTGGCGGACGTTGGGACATCCTCCGTTGTCTGCCTGGGTTCCCGTGCTCTGGGATCCACTCGAACCGATCGCGCTGCCCGAACGCAAGCCGTCCCAGCCGGTCGAAGTCCACACGATGCGGGGCGAGTACCGCGCGGCGGCGTTGAATCTGGCCAACAGCACGGAAGCGCCGCTGGAAGTGCGGCTCCGCTTCCGCGATCTGCCGCAAGCGCCGTTGCCGCCGTACGTGACCGTACACGAAGTCCAGTGGACCGACACGTCGCAAGGCGTGCCGGTGGCCGCCGCGCTGCCCGAAGCTCGCCGCACCGGCGACGATTGGACGGTGACCGTGCTGCCGGGACTGGTCCGGCAGGTGTGGATGACGTGGCACGCAACCGATGTGCCGGCCGGGGATTATGCCGGGGCGGTGGTAGCCGAAACGCCGGGGCAGCCGCCGCTGGAGGTCCCGGTCCGGCTGAACGTCTGGCCGTTTGAGTTCCCCCAGCAGACGTCGCTCTATCTGGGCGGCTGGAGTTATACCAACCGCGGCGGCGGCCGCGGCATCACGCCGCAGAACCGGGCCGCGTTCGTCGAGCACTTGCGGCAGCGGTTTGTCAACGCGCCCTGGGCGACCGGCGGCGTCCTCCGCTCCTTCGAATTCGACCGCAACGATCCGAAAGTGATTCGGCTGGACACCAAGCCGTTGGACGAGTGGCTCGCGCTCTGGCCGCAGGCCAAGCGGTACATGGTGTTCCTGGCCGTGGCCGACTACGGCGGCGCGATTCAGGGTTCGCTGGGCGGCGCGGCGCTGGGGTCCCCCGAATTCGGCGACCGCGTGGGCACGTGGATCAAGGCTTGGGTCGCCCACCTGCGGAGCAAAGGCATCCGGCCGGACCAATTGGGACTGCTGATCCACGACGAGCCCCACGAAGGCTCGGAAATCGGTCCGTTGCTGTCGTGGGCGCGGGCCATCCGGGCGGCGGAGCCGGAGGTGCTGATCTGGGAAGACCCCACGTATCACGATCCGGCCAAGGCGCCGGCCGAGTTGTTCGAGGCCTGCAGCGT
>CAYUFW010000064.1:0-5823 GCA_964443915.1 uncultured Pirellulaceae bacterium | reverse complement strand
CCCAACCGTCCCATGTGGCTGACAGGCGGCGAAGCCTTCGCCCAGTTCTATCACCGGCAGCAGGCGGCCGGGCGCGAGTTGCAGTTCTACTCCTGCTCCGGCCCCGCGCGGCTGCTCGATCCCTACGCCTACTACCGCTTGCAGGCTTGGCAGTGTTTTCAGGAGGGCGCCACCGGTTCGTTCTTCTGGGCGTTCAGCGACAATTGCGGGGCGTCTTCGTGGAACGAGTACTTTGCTGCGGCGGGGCCGTTCACGCCGCTGTTCTTGGACGACACGTCGGTCACCGCCGGCAAGCACATGGAGGCGATCCGGGAGAGCGTCGAGGACTACGAGTACCTGGTGATGCTTCGCGCCGCGGTCGCCCGCGCGAAGGCCGCCGGGCGTTCGGACGCCGCGGTCGTCGCGGCGGAGAAGTTGCTGGCCGACGGGGCTCGCCAGGTGCTGGCCGCCGAGGGCGTGAACGAGCTGCGCTGGACGGACGCCAAAGACCGCACCCTGGCCGACTCCGTGCGCGTCAAGGTTCTCGAAGCACTGGCCGCGCTGAAATAGCACGCGAGCGTCGCAGCGAGTCAGGCGTGAGAAGCCCGGCTCTCGGCAAGAGCCGGGCTTCTTTTCGCTGGATGCCTCCTGGGTCCGTGTCTACACACCCAGTACCTGTTGCACCGTCCGGTCGAACGAGTCGCCGCGCAGTGGTTTCGCGATGTACGCGTCCATGCCGGCAGCCAGGCACTCTTCGGGACCGGAACTGGAAGTCACCGCGACGATGGCCATGTGTCCGCCGTGCTTGCTTTCCCGATCACGAATGGCGCCGGTCGCGGCCAGCCCATCCATCACGGGCATGTCGACATCCATGAGCACCAGATCGAACCGCTGGCTCTCCAGCAGGTCGACCGCCTCCTTGCCGTTGGTGCTGACGGTGACGGAGTGGCCTTGACGCTGCAGGAGATTTGTCGCCAGCTTCTGGTGGACCAGCGCATCCTCCACGAGCAAGACGCGGAGCGGGTCTCGTCGCCGGAGAGCGGAAGACGTCGCGTTCATGTCGCTTTCTCCGGGACTACGAGGTGGGAAAAAAACCGAGGGCAGAAGGCGGGAATCCTTGGGTTCGTACGCGTGCCCCTCAACCCAAAATGTTGGCGGCGGTGTCCCGCCGCGATCCGGACATCCGTTACATCTATTCCATAGAACGCTTGAAGCGGACAAAGGGGCGCTGGAAACTTGCCAGATTTCTACACCGCCCACTCGAATTCAGGGGCGTGCAAGGACTTACGCACGAAAAAGAATTTGACCGGCGGCGGCGTCCCAGACATTGCACTTCGCCCAATTTTGCATTCCACGGCATCGGCGGGATATGCAGACCGCGGGGCACTTCGATAGGATGTCGAACGTTCCTGGCCCGGTGGATTCCGGCTGGATTTGCCCGCGAATCCCAGCCGTTCCCGTGGTATGATAGGCTCATATACAACACGCCGGTTCTGGGGGCAACGCGGCTTCCGCGGCGGCCCTCGCCGGGCGTCTGGCGTTCGCTTTCCTACGACGAAATGGCCTATGTCCAGCCTCCTTCCTTCCGAATCCAAACGCCGCCGGGCGGTGTTCCTGGTACTGATCGCGGCCAGCGGCGTCTGTTTGTCGCTGCTGGCCTACGGGGCGCTGTTGGTCAAGGAAGAGCGACTGGTCCGCACGCGACTGGAGGCGGACGCTGCGCAGCGAGTGCGGCTCATCGAGCGGCGATTCGAGGGCAACGTCGTCGCCATCTACCGGCTGGGTTCGTTCGTCCGGCAGGGGCAACCCGGCAGCCGCGCCGATTTCAGCGAGGCAGCCGATCGCTTGCTGACACCCAATCGGGACATCAGCGCCGTGTACTGGGTTCCCCACTTGAAGCCCGACGAACGTCCGTTGTACGAAGAGGCGGCGCGAGCTGCCGGACTTGCCGGCTACCAGATCAAGGATCTGGCGGCGGACGGCCAATTGCGCCCCACGCCGACTCCCGCCGATCGCGAACTGTTGCCGATTTACTTTGCGGAGCCGACGCCCCAGCAGCAATCCGTGCTGGGAGTCGATCTGTACAGCGTTCCCGAGTTGCAGGAGACGATCGTCCGGGCCGTCGAGGAAGGCCGGCCGACGGTGACCGCCGCGGTGACGTGGCCGAGCGATCCGCCAGGGGCGAAGGCCCTCTTCAATCTGCGCGCCGTGTATGCCGACGTCATCACGGGGGATGAACCCGACGTACGAGAACTGCGGCGTCAGAAACTCGTGGGCCTGCTGGTCGTGCTGATTCGCTGTGACGAGATGCTGGCCGGAGCGTTGAACCTGTTTGCGCCAGGCATCGACGTACGTGTGTTTGACGAGTCGCCGGCAGACGGCCGGCGCTTGATGTGCGTCTATCACAGCGAGACGCAAGAGACGACGTTCGCACCGCCGGACGCGGAGTCCCCGTCGCAGCTCCCAGACATGCCCCTCGCCGTCGCCCTGGACGTGCCCGGCCATCCCTGGTCGCTCGAATGCGTGCCCACCGCCACCTATCTGGCCGAGCAATCCGGCCCCTTGCCGCTCATCAGTCTGTGCTTCGGGCTGCTGCTGACCGCCGTCCTGACCACGTACGCCAATACGCTCCTGGGCCGCACGGAGAAAGTCCAGCAACTGGTCGTGCGCCGCACCGCCGAACTGGACTACGAACGGTTCTTGCTGGAAACGCTGCTCGAGCACTCGCCCGACTACATCTACTTCAAGGACCGCGAGAGCCGGTTTCTCCGCCTCAGCCGAGCGCTGGCGAACTATCTCGGTCTGGACGATCCCGCCGCCGCTGTGGGGAAGACCGATTACGACTTCTTCGGCGCCGAGCGTGCCGAACAGTATCGAAGGGATGAACAGCAGGTGATGGCGACGGGTCAGCCGATCATCGACAAGGAAGAACGCGGGACTTTTCCGGACGGCCGCGTGGCCCACGTTTCGACCACCAAAGTGCCGTTGCGCAACGGCCAAGGGGAGATCATCGGCACCTTCGGCATCTCTCGCGACATCACGGAACGTAGGCGGGCCGAGGAAGAGGCGGAAACAGAACGCTACCTGCTGCACAGCCTGATGGACAGCATCCCCGACAGCATCTACTTCAAGGATGCCGAAGGCTGCTACCTCCGCGTCAACCGGGCCAAAGCGGCCCGGTCCGGCCTGAGCGATCCGGCCGAAGCGATCGGCAAGACGGACGCCGACGTGTTTCCCGCCGAACACGCGCGGCGGACCCTGGAGGACGAGGCCGAAGTGATCCGCACCGGCCGGCCGCTGATCGGCAAAGAGGAGTACTTGACTTGGCCCGACGGCCGCCGCGCCTGGGTCTCGACGACCAAGCTGCCGCTCCGCGACCGCGACGGCCGGATCGTCGGCACCTTCGGCATCTCGCACGACATCACCGGCCAGAAGCAGGCCGCCGAGCAGGAGCGGATCGCCAAGGAAGCCGCCGAGGCCGCCAGCCGCGCCAAAGGTGACTTCCTGGCCAACATGAGCCACGAGATCCGCACGCCGCTGAACGCCATCATCGGCATGACCGAATTGGTGCTGGACACCGAGTTGGCGGCCTCGCAGCGCGAGTACCTGAAACTCGTACTGGAGTCCGGCGAGTCGCTGTTGTCGGTGATCAACGACATTCTGGATTTCTCCAAGATCGAAGCCGGCAAACTGAGCCTGGAGTCCTCCGAGTTCGAACTCCGCGAGAGCCTCGGCGACGCCCTCAAGTCCTTGGCTTTCCGCGCCCACCGCAAAGGCCTGGAGTTGGCCTGCGAGATCCACCCCGACGCGCCCGAACGCCTGATCGGCGACGTGGGGCGCCTGCGGCAGATCCTCGTCAACCTGGTCGGCAACGCGATCAAGTTCACGGAGACGGGCGAAGTCGTGGCCGAAGTCACCTGCCGCGCCCGGACGGAGGCCGAGGCCGAGCTGCACTTCTCCGTCCGCGACACGGGCATCGGCATCCCCGCGGACAAACTGAACGCGATTTTCGAGGCGTTCGAGCAAGTCGACACGTCGACGACGCGCAAGTTCGGCGGGACGGGACTGGGCCTGGCCATTTGTTCGAGCCTGGTAGCGCTCATGGGAGGCAAGATTGGAGTAGCCAGCGAGCTGGGCCGCGGCAGCTCCTTTCACTTCACCGCGCGGTTCGGTTTGGCGCGCGGCAAGCCGCTGCCCAAGCTGTCGGTCGTCGTGAGCGGCACGCGCGTCTTGATCGTGGACGACAACGCCACCAACCGCCATATCCTGGAGGAAATCCTCCGCAGCTGGGACATGCGGCCTCAATCCGTCGCCAGCGCCCGCGAGGCGGTCCGGGCGTTGCGCCTCGCGTATCGCGCCGGGGAGTCATTCCCGCTGGTGCTGACCGACGCCAACATGCCCGACGAGGACGGCTTTGCGCTGGCCGAGCAAATCCGGCAAGATCCCGAACTCGGCAGCACCCTGATCATGATGCTGACCTCCGGCGACCGTCCGGGGGAAATCGCCCGCTGTGAGGAGTTGGGCATCGCCGCGTATCTGCTCAAGCCGATCAAACAATCCGAGCTGTTCGACGCCATCGTCTTGGCCCTGGGCGTGAACGCGGTAGATGAGGAAACACCGGCTGAGCCGGCGCCCCCCGCGCCGTCACCCGGCGGGCGGCCCTTGCGCATCCTGTTGGCCGAGGACAGCCTGGTCAACCAGAAGCTGGCCGTCGGCTTGCTGGAGAAACACGGCCATCGAGTCACGCTGGCCAACCACGGCCGCGAGGCGTTGGCGGCGCTGGAGTCGCAGGATTTCGATCTGATCCTGATGGACGTGCAGATGCCGGAGATGGACGGTTATGAAGCCACCGCCGCCATCCGCGCCCGCGAGCAGGAGACCGGCCGGCACATCCCCATCGTCGCCATGACGGCCCACGCCATGAAGGGCGACCGCGAACGCTGCCTGGAGTCCGGCATGGACGGCTACGTCGCCAAACCGATCCGCGCGCAGCAAATCTTAGAAGCCATCGATCTGGTGCTCGGCCGCAACAGCGGCTGAACTCTTGGAGTGCGGCGACTTGTCGCCGCTTTGGCTGAACGCCCGCAATGCTGCGGATCCAGGCCCGACAAGAAGCCGGAACCCCGTCTGCCCAGTGCCATACGACGTCGGCGCCAAAGCCGCGACAAGGCGCCGCGCTTCAAGAAGGACCTCCCCGCGCGCACTCAGTCAACGCGGCGGCTACTTCCGCCGCAGCAGCACGTCACCTTAACGCCGTCAGCGGGTGTCACTATGTCAAAGTCTGGAATCTCAAATCTGGAATCCGACGAGAGTCCCTGCCTCCGGGTCTGAGTACCCGCAGTGTCGACGCCGTTTATCTCTTGGCTGCCAGCACAGCTCGCGTTAAGATAGCGTCTGGCACGCAGATCCTGCTGGCCCTCTTAGATCTGCTCTTACTGCACGCTCGCCGAGAAACCTGCCGCGTAGAGGTGCCGCGTGAAAGTCCGAGTAGGTGCGCCCCGCTATCGCCGCGAGGAAGAAATCATCAGCACGCTGAGCCACGGCGCCGGCGCCGTGTTGTCGGTGGTCGGCTTGGCGGTTCTGAGCACGCTGGCCGTCATCCACGGCACGGTGTGGCACATCGTCGGCTGTACCGTCTACGGCGCCACGCTCGTGCTCGCCTATCTGGCATCCGCGCTGTACCACGGCTTGCCGCTGTCTCGCGCCAAAGTCGTTTTTCAGTCCCTGGATCACTGGGCCATCTACCTGTTGATCGCCGGCACGTACACGCCGTTCACGCTGGTCAACCTGCGGGGGCCCTGGGGTTGGTCGCTGTTCGGTATCGTCTGGGGCTTGGCACTGCTG
>CAYUFW010000063.1:12887-29843 GCA_964443915.1 uncultured Pirellulaceae bacterium | reverse complement strand
CGACAAGCTGTTCAAGGTCTGGCGACTGGACGGGGAGGAGGCGTGGGTGCTGGTCCACGTCGAGGTGCAGAATCAAGCCGAAGAGCAATTCGGCGAGCGGATGTACGTGTACCACTACCGCATCTTCGACCGTTTTCGCCGGCCCGTGGTTAGTTTGGCCGTGCTGGGTGACGAACAGCTTGGCTGGCGGCCGGTGCACTTCGGGTACAGCCTGTGGGGCTGCTCGATGCAATTGGAATTTCCGGCCGTCAAGCTGCTTGACTACGCGGATCGGGTCGCGGAGTTGGAGGCGGAACGAAATCCGTTTGCGGCCGTGGTCATCGCTCACTTGAAGACCGTCGAAACACGGCACCAACCGGCCGAGCGGCGGGACTGGAAGGTCCGCTTGGTCAAGAGCCTGTTCGACCGCGGGCTGAACGCGGAAGAAATCCGACAACTTTTCCGATTGATCGACTGGATGATGGAACTGCCACGCGAGTTCGCGGAAGAGTTCCACGAGCAGATTCATCGTTTTGAGGAGGAAAGACAAATGCCGTACGTGACCAGCATCGAACGCATGGCCATGGAAAAAGGCCTGGAGCAGGGCCTGGAGCGAGGCGAACTTCGTGCCCTGAAGCGAGGGATCGAAGTGGCTTTGGAGTTGAAGTTCGGCACGGACGGCCTGCAACTGCTGCCGCTGGTGCGGGAGGTTGAGCGCGTCGAAGTGCTGCGTGCCGTCCAGGATTCCATCCGCACGGCCAGGACCTTGGACGAAGTCCGCCGCCTGTTGACGTAATGCCGTGGCGGAGCGTGCTCGGCGTCGCCCGATCCGCGCTGTGTCGTGGGACTCCAACGGGGAATCACTGCTCGGCCAGCCTCGCCGCTTGTTCGCAACCCATGGCCGAGGTGCCTTCGACTGTTTTCTTTCTCGGGAGTGCTGCCATGCGAGATCGATTCCTGCAGATGCTGGTGCCAGCCATCGTCGTGTTGGCGCTCGTTGTCGCGGTTCGACACGTGTACGCCCAAGCGAAAGCACCCGTCCCGGCCGCGGAATCGCAGGAACCGGCCCGGAAAGCGGCCACCGAGATTTACGGCGGGCGGTTCCAGCAGGCCAAGACAGCGGCGGAGAAAACGGCCCTCGCGACAGAGATGATCGAGGCCGCGACGAAGGTCCAGGACGGGTCGCCGGATCAGTACGTGTTGCTGAAGATCGCGGCGGATAACCGTCAAATCCACGGCCAACGGCTCGCGTTCAAGCGTCAAAGTACTCATGCCATGCCTCAATTAAGAACTCCTGGTGCTCTGCAACCAAACGTTCGATCCCGTTGACTTCATGATCGCGAAAAACCGAGGTTCTTCGCAAGCTCAACCCGTTCCAGTCAGAACTTGGCCACATGGCGATCTCGATTCACATGGATGTGCATCGGCTCGCCTCGTTCGGAGTTGAAGAACACGAATGTGTAGGGACCGACTGTGAGAACCGTTGGCATCCGACTTGATCTCGCACCTACGAGGAACGGACCGACATACGCCATTCTCGTAGCTGGCGTCAAATGCGCGCTGCATGTCAGCAATTCTCCTGCTTGGGGCCAAATCCCGACAGCGTCCTTCTACCGTGGCAGACCGACCGCTGCCAGACCGTGCGGCCCAGCCGCCTCTGGCCGCAGCAGCGGACCGCGCAGCCCACGCTGGCTGGAAGTGCTGGATGAGTGTCGGCAAACACGATCCGCAGAACGGATTGCGCGACTCGCTGGACGATAAGGGATTGCCATTCTTGGCGAACGGGCTCGGTCACGGAGCAACCGGCCTGCTCTGGCGGCGGTAACGGTAGTACGCGGCGCAGGCGCCTTCCGCGGAAACCATCGGGGCGCCCAGCGGATTGTCCGGGGTACAGCGGATGCCAAAGGCAGGGCAGTCGAAGGGTTTCCTGTGGCCCTGCAACACCGCGCCGGCGATGCACTCGGCGGGCTCCTCCGCCACGATGCCTTCGACCGCAAACCGGCGATCGGCGTCGAAGCGGGCATACTCTTCGCGCAGCGCCCAGCCGCTGCCGGGGATTTCGCCGATGCCACGCCATTTACGAGGCACGGTTTGCAGCACCTTGCGAATCTGCGCCAGCGCCGGTGCATTGCCTTCGTCGCGAACGACGCGGGCGTACTGATTCTCCACTTCCGCCCGGCCATGCTCCAGTTGCTTGACGCAAGCATGGACGCCTTGCAGGATGTCCAGCGGCTCGAAACCAGTCACCACGATCGGTGTGCGGTACTTGGCCGCAATTGGCCGGTATTCCGCGACGCCCATCACCGCACACACGTGTCCGGCGGCGAGGAAGCCTTGCACCACGTTTTGCGGCGAATCGAGCACCGCACAGATCGCAGGCGGCACCAGCACGTGCGAGACCAGTACGGAAAAGTTCTCCAAGCCCAGCCGCTCGGCTTGCAGGACGGCCATCACGTTCGCCGGCGCGGTGGTCTCGAAGCCGATGGCAAAGAACACGACTTGCCGCTGTGGCTCGCTGCGGGCCAGCGTGACGGCGTCCATCGGCGAGTACACGATGCGCACGTCGCCGCCAGCCGACTTGACGGCCAGCAGATCTTTCTGCGAACCCGGCACGCGCAGCATGTCGCCGAAGGAACAGAAGATCACCTCGGGACGCGAGGCGATGGCGATCGCCTTGTCGATGATCTCGATGGGCGTGACGCACACCGGACAGCCGGGGCCGTGGATCAACGTGATCTCGCGGGGCAGAATCTCGTCCAGTCCGAACCGCACGATTGCGTGCGTCTGGCCGCCGCACACTTCCATGATGTTCCAGGGACGGGTCACTACGCGGCGGATGGCATCGGCGCAGCGTTTCACGGCGTCGGAGCTGCGGTACTCGTCGACATATTTCACGGCACGGCCTCCACGCTCGGCGGGCCGGCGGCAGGCGGCGGCGGCTCCGCGTCCTGCAACTCGGCCAACTGATCGATCTGCTCGATATACGAAAAAATCTCGCGAGCCTCCTCTTCGTCGATCTTGCTGATCGCAAAGCCGACGTGGACCAACACGTAGTCGCCAACCTGCGTCTCGGGGACGTAGGCCAGACAGACTTCCTTGACGATGCCGCCAAACTCGACCTTGCCCATCGGCAAGGCGTCTTGCTCGCGAATTTCCAGCACTTTACCGGGGATGCCTAGACACATGGTTCAGTGGTTCTTGGGTCTGAGATTCGGGATTTGAGATACGGGATTTCAGATACGGGATACGGGATTTCAGATTTTACATTCTAGCCGTTCGGGAATTGTTCCGCGCCCTGAGTCTTAAGCCCGATGCTCTCCGCCGCAATCAGGATTTGGCCCAAGGCGATTCCGCCGTCGCCGGGAGGGACTTCGTGGTGCAGGTACACTTGAAATCCGGCCTCCAGCAGGGACGCTTGGATACGTTCCGTCAATAACGCATTCTGGAAACAGCCGCCGCTGAGGACAACCTGCGGGCAACCGACCATCTGGGCCGTTTCCACCGCCGCACCGGCCAAGGCGTTGTGGAAGCGGGCCGCGATCTCGGCGACGGGCACGCCGGCAGCGCGGTCGGCCAGGATCGCCCGGATCATCGGTTCCCAGTCCAACGCGGCCGGGGCAAGTGGTCCCGTCACTCCGTGACGGGATACCTTCGCGTCACGGAGTGACACGTCCAAATCTGCTGTACTTCTTACTGGCAGTGGATACGCGTCGCGCACGTTCGCGTCGGCCGCAAACTCCAACGCCATCGCCGCCTGACCCTCGAACGTCACGCAAGCCGGCAGTCCACACAGCGCCGCCACGGCGTCGAACAACCGGCCCATGCTGCTGGTCCGCGGGAACAGCTTCGGCCGCCCACAGGCCGCAGTCAGCATACGCAATTGTTCCGTGGCAAACCACGGGCGAGCTATATCAGCGGCCTCCGGCCCGAAGATCTCGTACAGCACGCCCAGCGCCGAACGTCGCGGCTCACGAGCTGCCTGGTCGCCGCCGGGCAGGGGAAACGTCCGCAGGTGGGCGGTGCGGGTAAAATCGGCCTCTTCGCAAAGCAATCCTTCGCCGCCCCAGACCGTCCGATCCGTTCCGTAGCCTGTGCCATCCCAAGACAGCCCCAGGACCGGTCCCTTCAGGCCGTGCTCCGCGACACACGACGCGATGTGGGCGTGGTGGTGCTGGACCGGCACCAGCGGCACATCCCAGGCCGCGGCCAACTGTTCGGCGTGCCGCGTCGAGGCGTAGTCGGGGTGCAGATCGCAGGCCACGGCTTGCGGCGTCACGTCGAAGAACTGAACCAAGTCGTCGATCGCGCGGCGATGGACCTGGACGCTGAGCGCCGTGTCCAAATCGCCGATGTGCGGCGTCATGACCACCGACGCGCCGAGACTGAGCGCCACGGTGTTCTTGAGGTGTCCGCCGACAGCCAGGATGACGGGCAACTCGCGGTCCAAACGGGTGGGCAAGGGGGCATAGCCCCGAGCGCGGCGGAGGATCTGCAGACGGCCCGAAATCACACGCGCCACGGAATCGTCCACCGGCCGGACGATCGGCCGGTCGTGTGTCAGCACCAGGTCCGCGATCGGTCCCAGCCGCTGCAGCGCGTCTTCGGCCGCGATCGCCATCGGCTCCTCGGACAGATTGCCGCTGGTGCAGATCAGGGGACGCGCGGTGTGCGACAGCAGCAAATGGTGCAACGGCGTGTAAGGCAGCATGACGCCCAACTGCGGATTGCCGGGCGCGACGGCGGGGGCGATGTCGCTGACAGCCTGTGCGTCTTCACGGCGGCTCAGCAGCAGAATCGGAGCGGCCGGCGACTGGAGCGCCGTCGCCTCGGCCTCGGACACCCGGCAGCGACGGCGGATTTCGTCCAGCGAGCCCACCATGATCGCCAGCGGCTTGTCCGGCCGCCGCTTGCGGTCGCGCAGCCGCTGGACCGCCAGCTCGTTGGTTGCGTCCGCGATCAACTGGAACCCGCCCAGTCCTTCGAGGGCCAGAATCTGGCCGGCACAAACCGCTTCGGCTGCCTGGCGCAAAGCGGAATCACGTTCGGCCAGCACCCGTCCCTCGGCGTCCAATAAGGTCAGTTGTGGCCCGCAATTCGGGCAGGCGATCGGCTGGGCGTGGAACCGCCGGTCGCCGGGATTCTCGTATTCCGCCCGGCAATCGCGGCACATCGGAAACGAGTGCATCGAGGTGCGCGGCCGGTCGTACGGAAGTTGCCGGATGATCGACCAGCGGGGGCCGCAGTTGGTGCAGTTGGTGAACGGGTAGCGATAACGGCGCTGGCGGGGATCCGAGATCTCCTGCAAGCACTCGCCGCAGACGGCCAGATCGGCGGGAATGGTGGGGCGTGGCTCCGCCTGGCCGGAACTCGTGCGGATCTCGAAGCCGTCCGGAGACGGCGCATCGGATTCGGTCTGGACCTCGCCCACATCCAGCGACTCGATCCTGGCCTGCGGCGGATGTGCGTGCCGCAGCATCTGCAGGAACCGGTCCAGCGAGCCATCGTCGCCCTCGACTTCGATCCGCACCGCGTCTGCTTCGTTCAGCACCCAACCGCTCAGGGATTCCTCGCACGCCGCGCGGTAGACGAACGGCCGAAACCCGACACCCTGCACGACGCCGCGCACCGTGATCCGCAGCCGGCGGTGCGGCGGAAGCGAGGGCAGTGTGGCGTGAGGCGTTGTCATCGGTCGAAGAAAACGGGTCAGGACTCTCTTTCGGCCGAAAAAGGGTCCTGACCCCTTTTTGGTTGCTGGATCGCATCGCGTTTCCGCACCAGCCACTCGGCGAGCGCGTCCAGGCCGTCGCCTTTCAACGCCGAAACTTCGAAGACCTCGGCTTCCGGCGCCAATCGCCTCATATCTGCACGGGCCCGCGCCACATCGAAATTGGAGTAGGGCAGGAGATCGAGCTTGGTGATCACCAGGGCCTGGCTGCGCTGAAAAATCGCCGGGTACTTGACCAGTTTGTCGTCTCCCTCGGGCACGCTCAGGGCGATGATCCGCAGGTGCTCGCCCAAGTCGTACCCGGCCGTACACACCAGGTTGCCGACGTTCTCGATCCACAGCGTGTCGATCCGGCCGTACTCAAAACTGTCCGCCGCGGCAGCGATCATGCTGGCGTCCAGGTGGCACATGCCGTCCGTATTGATCTGCACCACCGGCACGCCGATCTTGGCCATCCGCTCGGCATCCACTTGTCCGGCGATGTCGCCCTCGATCACGGCAGGCGTCAGCCGTCCTTGCAGCCGCTGGAACAGGCCTTCCAGCAGCGTCGTCTTGCCGCAACCCGGCGAACCGACCAGATTGATTCCGTACACCCTTTGGGCCGTAAAGCGTTCACGATTCTCCGCGGCCAACTGGTCGTTGGCTTTCAAGATGGCTTTCGCCGCAACGATCTTCATCATTCCTCCGGTCGGGTTCCCAGGCGAGTGCCAGGAGCCCCGCTTCGTCGACAAACGTGGCTCTTTTCCGCTGCTATATTCTTTGCCAAAGGACGCCTTTGGGCAAGCCGGGGCGGGCACCTGTCCCAACACATAACCGTGGGCGAGTCCCGGCACCCGTTCTCGTTCCAGGGTTACGTGGGTGCTGTCGCTTCGCCGCGTCTTGGGGTAATCTGAAGCCTCGTTGCCGACCGCCATGGTCCGGCCCGGCTCCGCCCTCCCAACCAGGATCCCGCACGCCGCCGCCGCGATTCGCCTTCCTCGTCCTTCTGCTTCTCGTCATGCCTGTTTCTGGTCGGCCCGGCGGTGCGGACCGTGCGCGATCTCGCCCAGCGGCTGTTTCCCGACATGATGTCCGCGCTGCCGCCGGTGATCATGGAACTGCAGCCGCGGATCGCCTGGTGGTCGATCATCGCCATCGGCGCGGGTGTGATTTTTGGACTTTATCCGGCGATGCGGGCCGCGTACATGGACCCGATCGAAGCGCTGCGGCACGAGTGAGAACCTCCGAGTTGGACGAAATGTAGGACGGATGGACAATCCGTCTTACGGCGAAGAAGAGGCAGCCAAAGGGATAACATGAGCCTGGCACTGCACGTCGAAAACCTCCGCAAGGACTACGTCCTGAAGGGAGAAACGGTGCCTGCGCTGCGGGGCGTGACGTTCGAGGTGCAGACGGGCGAGTTGAACCGGGCGGGGTGACCGCGGGCCGCGCGCGCCCCGCAGAATCCGAGCGGCAGGTAGTCCACCACCTGCCCCTGGCATCATCACGGTCTGGTTGGGATGGTCGCTTACGAATCACTCAGGTCGGATACCAGTAGTGGTGCGAGTGAACGCCGACACAGCTACACGCGCCCACGCAGGTACAGACGCCCACGCAGGTACAGACGCCCACGCAGGTGCAAACCGATCCGGGCACGCAGTTGCAGATGCATGCAGCCCCAGGCGGTATCGGTGAACCGCAAGGTAGTGTATAGGTGACGGTTCGCCCTCCCGCGGTTTGCGTCTGGTAGCGAATACCTTCCGTCGACTTCGGGCAGGCTTCGATGTCCATCAGGCAGGCTTGCGGCTCTCCTTCCGGAAGCGACCAGCGGCGAATCGTCTTGTCCATTCCTGCGGAAAAAAGTGACTTTCCATCGGGGCTGATGGAGAGCGCAAGGACCGCCCCGCTGTGACCGTCTAGGGCCCTTAAAAGGGCGGCGTCAGGAAACGACCAGAGTTTCAAGGTACCGTCCTCGTTGCCGGACGCCATCAAGCGTCCGTCTGGACTGATTCCCAAACATCGTACAGGGCCAGTGTGCGCTTCCACTGTCTGCTGGAGCGTACCGTCGGGTAACGACCAAAAGCGGATCTTGCCGTCATCACCACCTGACGCAAGCAAACGCCCATCCGGACCAAAGCCCAATGCCTGGGGGGCAGCCGTGTGTGCCTCGATCGTCTTCCGGAGTTGCCCGTCGGGCAACGACCAGAGCTTGATGGTACGGTCCTTGCCAGCCGAGACGAGAAGCCGTTTGACCAGACTCACGGCAATCGCCCTGGTCGTACTTGAATGACCATCGAGTTTCTTGAGCAGTTGGCCGTCCTTGAGCCACCAAATCCCGATTTGGCCATCGTCGCTCGCAGAGACCAGGAGCCGTCCATCCGGGCTGACGGCCACGGCTAGAACCGGCTTCTCGTGGCCCGTGATCGTCTGCAGAAGTGTCCCCTCGGGTAATGACCAAACCTTAATCGTACGGTCTGTGCTGGCCGAAACGAGAAGCCGGCCATCCGCCGCCGCGGCAACCGCATTGACATTCCCCGCGTGACCTTCGGTGCCCTTTAGGGTCTTGAATAGGGCCCCCTGAGGCAGCGACCAGAGCTTGATGGTCCGGTCACTGCCGCCTGAGATCAGAAGCGCTCCATCGGCGGTGACCGCGAGCGCGTTGATCGTAGAAATGTGCGCGAACACGTTCTCGCAGTTCTTCGCGGACGCGTTGTCTTGGGAGGACTCGGGGTTGCGGTCTTGCGGCTGTCCAGGATTGCCGTCTTGTGTTGGCTCTGGCTTCGACGATCCCACGTCCCACGGTCCCGAGGAAGGCGACGGGGCACCGCAGCCGGAGAGCGTACCACCCGTGACCGTCCCGCCCCAAGCGACGAATTCCCGGCGGCTGAGTACCCAACGCGAGTGGACGCGATTCAAAGCATACACCACGGGGACATCATCCGATCCGGATTCGTGCGCGTCACCTCGTTCGCTGTCCGGCGTTTCCATGACCTATTCACCGGGCGACCCGACGACCGACGCTGCAACAGTTCCCACGTCCGAAGCACCTTGGAAAGCTGGCAGGACCGGGCACATCGAGGGTCCTTCAACAAGGTGCTGCAAACGAGAAACGCGCTCTCGTCATCGGCGCCCCGCAGCCGCGGAGCGTAGCGATCCAAGACCCCCTCGATGCCGGCGTGATCGTTCAAGACGCGATCGTTCAACAACTGAAGCAGGCGGTCGCGGCACTCCCTGGGGTCATACAAGCCGCTCCAGTCGCCCCAGTCTTCCCACTCCTGCCACTCGTTCCCGTTGGGAGTGCCAGGCGCGTCTTGGAGAATGCCCGCGTACACATCGAGGGCTTCCTGAATGGGAGCACTGGCGACGAAACCGTCTTCGCTGGCCAGGAGTTCCCAAACGCGGATTCGCTTGAGAGTGCTTGGCGCAGTCTGCAGCGCCATCCGCAGACAAGCGAGCCGCTCGCTGCCGCTTGAACGAGAGGCTTGCCAGTACCAAGCGTAAAATGAATCGGGGGACACGTTTGCAGGCGCCGTGGCAGGCGGCTTCTCTGACGGGGACGGCGCAGCATCGCAGATCGTCGTCACACAGCAAAACACCGTCACCGCAATCGCCACGCCTGGACCAGGGATGGGGGGCGGGTGCGATGGCTTGCTCTTCGGAACTTCCCCGCACGCGGCGACGCGTTCTAGCAGCATGCCTGGACGTCCCCCGTAAGCACCTGTCCAGGAACAACTCCGTGCTTTGCTCTACGGCTTTGTTCTGAGACGGGCACCAAGTAAAGACGATGTTTTCCCCGGCGTCGGCCCGGAACAGGAGCCAACGCACACAACATGGCCGTAACCATCTTGCCCGTCAATAGTACTTCATGGGGCTTTGTAGTCCGCCATCAAGCTACCGTTTCTGGCAGTGCGTTCTTGAAACGATCTGCAGGCGGCGAAACGACGGGGTGCTGATTGATCCTTGACGGACGTTCTGCTAGAACGGACCGGGTTGATTCGCGTCGTGAAGGCGGGGCAATTTCCAGGGTGGTGCAATGCCGAGCCGAAGAGCTTTTTTTCGTTTGTTGGCGGATGAGGGTTGTGCGAACGTCGAGCGGATGCGGGGCAGGCCGCAGTTGCGTCTCTCCGAGTTGCCGCAACTGCCCAAGGACGCGTTGGAGCAAATCGTGCCCGTCATCTTGCCCAGCGTCCAGATCGTCGTAGCGGACGAGTTCGTGCTGGGAAGACTACCGGGCCGCGACGCGCCCGTGGAGTTGTTCGCTCGTGAGCCTCTGGAAACCGCCGATTCCTTTATCTTCAACCGGTTCAACGGTCACTTGTCGATTCGCCAGATCAGCCGGGAACTGGCGGCCGCCAAGTCGTTCGAAGCGGCAGAGGGTTTTGACCGGGTGAGAGAGTTCTTCCTGCGGTTGGTCCGTCTGGGAGTCTGCGTGCCGGGCAATCCGGTGGGTGAGGATAGGTGAGCGATGTCGGGCGATGTGTTTGCCGTGCCGGTCCGCAGGGGGTGGTTGGTTCATGCGCCGCGCCAGGGCGTCTCGGCGCTTGTGAACCGTACCGCCGTGGAGCGTCTTTGCCAAGGCGGCCCGGACGATGTCGGAGGCGCGCTGGCGGAACTGAGGCGGATAGTCACCAGTCCTGCCGCCGAGTTGAAGCCACGGTCGGGGCCGATGCGTCCACAGTTCCTCGGACTGATCCCGACGCGGAGCTGTAATCTGCGGTGCGTCTACTGTGGCTTCGGGGCCGAGCAAGCGCCGTCTGGCCGGATGGACTACCGGCTGGCGGTCGCCGCCATCGACTGGTTTGCCGAGCAGGGCCTTGGGGAGCGGCCGTCGTTGGAGGTCCATTTCTTCGGCGGAGAGCCAACGGTCGCGATGGACGTGGTCCAAGTCGCGGTGCATCGGGCGCGGGCGGTCGTTGCTTCGTGCGGACTGAACGCCCGCTTCGAAATGGCCACCAACGGCGTGGTGGATGATCGGCAAGCGGAGTTTCTGGGCGACTACATCGACACGGTCGTGCTGTCGTTGGACGGTCCGGAGGAGATCCACGATCGGCATCGTCCCGGTGGCGACGGGCGAGGCAGTTTTCAGGCGGCGGCGCGCACTGCCCTTCGGCTCAGCCGATCCGCGGCGAAACTTTGCCTGCGCGTGTGCGTGAGCGACCAGAACGTCCGGGACCTGCCGGCCATCGCGGGCTGGCTGTGTGAGGTCTTTGCTCCGTCCGACGTCGACTTCGAGGTGCTCCAACGGACGCCCCGCTCGGACGCGGCCGGCCTCTCGCCGCCCGATCCCTACGCCTTTGCCGAGTCGTGTTGGCGGGCCCGCCGCGCGGTCCGCGAGCACGGGATTCAAGCCGTCTATGCGGCCGCGATGGCGGATGCCCCGCGCCACAGTTTCTGCCCCGTGGGAAATGACACGGTCATCGTCGCACCGGAAGGCCGGGCCAGCGGCTGCTATCTTCCCGAGGACGAGTGGCGGCGTCGCGGTTTGGATTTGAATCTGGGGCGGTTCGAGGCGGGGGGGACGTTCAACTGTCAGCCCGAAGCGGTCCAGCGTCTGCGGCGGCTAGTGGTCAACAAACCGCGTTGTCGCCGGTGTTTCGGCCGTTGGACGTGCGCCGGCGGCTGCCACGTGAACAACACGTGGCCGGGGTGTTCGAACGAGTACAACGATTTCTGCGTGCAGACCAGGATTCTGTACGCGTGCCTGCTGTTGGAGGAATTGGGCTGCCCGGCGGAAGTCGACGCGCTCTGGGCGGAGCCCCGCGCGATGGAGGCCTTGGCGCAGTTCTCAGACGATCGTCTGCGCGTCGAAGGGAGCGAAGAACATGCCGAAGCATGACGACCGTCGCGGCCAGCCGCTTTCCTATACGACCTCGCCCCAGGTGGCCTGGACGGTCCAGCCCAAGGGGATTCGGATCATCGACGAAGTGACTCGCGCGGGTTTCGACCTCGGATACCCGGCGGCGGCCGTCTGGGACTTGCTCCAGCGGAGCTATCCCGCGGCACAGCTCGTGGTCATGGTGGCGGCCCTCGCCCGGGTCGGGCAGGCCGAAGCCGAGGGACTTGTCCGGGAGAGCGTGGCAGCGTGGGTACGCAGCGGATGGCTCGTCGCGAGGTAGGAGCATGGCCAATCTTTCGGTCACCAGCGTCTGCAACCGCACGTGCGAGTACTGTTTCGCCCGGCCGGTGATGGGCAGCGTTAACTCGGAGGGCCCTTTCATGCCGCTGGAGACGTTTGACCGCAGTTTGGACTTTCTGCAGCGGTCGGCGATCGATCAAGTCCGGCTCCTGGGCGGCGAACCGACGCTTCATCCGCAATTTCCCGAGTTGGTGGACCGGTCCCTGGGCCGCGGGTTTCGGCTGCTGGTGTTCTCCAACGGTCTCGTACCCGAGCGGGCGCTGGCGGTCCTCGAGCAGACGCCGTCGGGCCGCGTGGCCGTGTTGATCAACGCCCTGACTCCCGGCTCGGCATCGCCTCAGGAGCGTGCCCGCCAGGCTCGGACTTTGGAGCGGCTGGGTGCCAAAGTGAGTCTGGGCCTGAATCTGGCTAGTCCCGCAGCGAGGTTCGGTTTCCTCGTCGATTGGATTCAGCGGTATGGCCTGGAGCGGATCGTCCGGCTGGGACTTGCGCATCCGGCTCCGGACCAATCCAATCGCTTCCTGCCTCCGCAGCATTACGCGGAGTTGGGGCGGCGGATTGACGCGTTTGCCGAAGTGGCGGCGGCAGCGGGCATCACGCTCGAATTCGACTGCGGTTTCGTGCCCTGCATGTTCCCGGCCGGCTCGCTGCAGCGGCAGGGAAAGCGTCCCGCCGACGTGGGCCAGCGTTGCAGCCCCATCCTGGATGTGCTGCCGGATGGCTCGGTGATTTCCTGCTATCCCCTGGCCGGGCTGGGCACCGAGCCGTTGTGTGAGGAACGGGACGCGGCCTGGCTACGACGCCGCTTCGAGGAGCGGCGGTCGCTGTACCGTGCCAGCGGCATCTATCGTCATTGCGATCGTTGCGGACTGCGAGCGGCGGGCGAGTGCAGCGGCGGCTGCCTGGCGGTATCCCTGGGACGTTGGCGGCGGGGTTTGCCGCCGGACACCGGTCCCGAGAGGGCGGAGGAAGACCGCCTGCGGTCAAGTATCCGTTTCCCAATTCGCGGGCCAAGTCCGCAGCCGGCAGGCTTCATCCCGACGCCGCAACACCGGCCTCTCCTGTGGGTGATCCCGTACATCGACCAGCCCGTCGAGTTCTGGGATTCGCTGGGGGAGGCGTTTCTTCGCCACGTGGCTGAAGTCTACTTTCCGCTTCCTGGCGGCCTGGTCGGCTCGGGACGGCCGGAACAGCCTGCCCGCTTCCTGGATGCCTTCTTGCGGGACTCGCGCCTGCCACGTTCGGTGTTGGTCAATCCTCTGACGTTGCCCCAACCGGTGGAGCAGATTGCCCCTGCGATCATCCAAGCGGTCCGGCGTCTGGAAGAAGACGCGGGCATCTGCGGTGCGACCGTGACCAGCCTGGCCCTGGCGACGCGCATCCGCGATGCGTTGCCGGACTTGCCGTTGACCGCCTCGGTGCTGATGGACATCGCCTCGCCGATTCAAGTGAAAATGCTGGCGGGCGCGTTCGAGACGCTGGTGCCGGCCAGCCGGGTGATGCGCGACCGGCCGGCCCTGGAGGCCCTGCGGGCCGCTTTTCCGGGGCGGATCCGGCTGCTGGTCAACGAAGGGTGCCTGCCGGGCTGCCCCTTCCGGACCCAGCACTTTCACGAAATGGCATCCTTGGCCGCGTTCCCCCGTTCGTTATGCGACGAGTTGCTGCGCGACCAGCCTTGGCTGCGGCTGACGGGGGCCTGGGTCTTGCCGCAGCATCTGCACCTGTACGACGGCCTGTACGACGAGCTAAAACTGTCGGGCCGCGTGACGCTGCGGGATCCTACCCGCTACGTTCGCGTGTTTTCTGCTTACGTTCACCGGCAGCCGCTGACTCCTGATGCGATTGGAGCCGGACCGGCTTCGCTTCTGGAACCGTTGCACATCTCCGAAGAGTTCTTTGTTCAAACGTTACGGTGCGGGCACCGCTGTCACGAATGCGGCCTCTGCCGGCGCTACTTCGAGGCCGCATCGGCGGCCGTCGGCGAGACGGGCGTGAAGGCCGGCGTTAAGGCCTCTCCCGCCTGCGAGAGGAACCGTGTGACGCCGGAAGAACCCCGAAATCACTTCCCCAAACCTTGTGACAAGTACGGAGGTCACCATCATGACTGACAGAAAGGACGGGACAGATTCGGAACTGCCGGCGGATTCGCCGCAGGTGTACGCTCTGAGACGCGACGACGCGGGATGGACGCTGACGCGGCGTGCGTTTGTGGCTGCGACAAGTGCCTTACCCGCGGCCACGGGTACCGTGGACTGGACGAAAGCCTCGGAAGACGCGGCAACCGAGCCGGCCGACTCCGGGGAGTCCTCGACTGCCCGCCGTTGCGAGAATGCCTTCGCGCATCGGGAGAACGTCTGCGCGTTGGCCATCACACCGGACGGCAGGCGTCTCGTGTCGTGCAGCAGCGACAAGACGATCAAGCTATGGTCGCTTCCAGAAGGCTCGTTGGAGAAGAAACTGGCTGGGCACGACGGAGTCGTGAACAGCGTGGCCGTCGGTTCAAGCGGCAAAGTCCTGGTGTCCGGAGGCACCGACCGGAGAATTCGACTGTGGTCCCTTCCCGAGGGTACGGAAGTCAGAAGTATTGAAGTCGATAATTCGCCCCTGATTGTGGCGATCAGTTCCGACAGACGCAGCCTGGCCAGTGGCAACTGGTCCGGGTTGCAGCTGTGGTCCGTCGAGAACAGCGAGTTCACGGCCATCCCGGTGGCGGCCAGCGTGGCCGTGCTGACGTTGGCCATGAGTCCGGACAACCGGACGCTCGCCACGGGCGGATCCGGCGACAAGATCCACCTCTGGTCCCTGTCGGATGGAACTATCATACGAACGCTCACGGGCCACGACGCCCCAGTCACAACACTGGTGTTCGGCCCGGACGGCAAGACGCTGATCTCAGGCAGTCGGGATTGGACGCTTCGCCTGTGGGACATGACTGACGGAAGCGTAAAGAAGGTTTTCCAAGGACATACGGCGTACCTGGAGTCCGCGGCGATAAGCCCCGACGGCGAGTTGCTGATTTCCGGCAGCCGCGACGGCACAATTCGCCTCTGGTCGGTTCGGGAAGCCAAGCTGATCAAAAAGTTTGGGGAGAATCTGGGACGCACGTATGCCTTGGCGGTTTCGCCCGATGGCCGGCTACTGGCGTCCGGGGGCGACGACAAAAGGATCGGGCTTTGGTCGCTGCCTGACGGTACGTTGAAAACCTGTCTCATGGATTTGGCCGCGAGTCCCACGACGGCCAAGGGCATCCGGTACGAGGCCAAGACGTCGGAGGGACGGACGGTGACCATGACGCTGCCCTGCGGTTCGCCCATCCCGCCCGGTGCGGTTTGCGTGTGCAACTGCGTGCCGGGCACGATGACTGCGCCGTCCCGTCCGCCAGTTGGGACGCTGCCATCTCCGCAATGGACTCCGCCGAGCGTGCCGCAGACGATTCCCGTGCCGGGCTCCTGCACCTGCGTCCCGGTCCATTACTGGTATCCAAACTAGCCGCGGCCGGGAGTACTTTGCTCGATGGCATGCGGTCCCAACGTATCGGCAAGGCAGCGCTACCGAATTTCCATTCGCGAGGAGGTACGAGAGGCGATGAACAAACCACAGGAACACAAATCGGATCGGCCAGTGGAGCAGGACGACCAGATCCGGACGGAGTCACCCGAAGTGTACGCCCTGCAACGCGCAGGAAACCATTGGACGTTGAGCCGGCGGGCCTTCGTGGCAACGGCCGGTGCGCTGGGCGCTGCTGCGGGAGCGACGGCGGACATCTCGGGGGTCACGCCGTCAACGAGTCTCGGACAGACGGGCGAATCAGCATCGTCCAGTGTTGTGGCGACCGCTTCCGAGGGAGCGGCGAAATGTGATGGCGTGTTCGCCCACGAGGGGGCGATTCGGGCACTGGCAATTGCCCCCAACGGCAAGTGGTTGGCATCGGGGGGCTATGACAGCACGGTCAAGGTGTGGTCGCTTCCTGACGGAGCTCTAGCAAAGACTTTTCGGGGCCACAGAGATTGGGTAAGAGCCTTGGCGATTTCGCCCGACGGCACGCTCCTGGCTTCGGGCAGCAGTGACCGGGAGGTACGGCTTTGGGCGGTGCGGGAAGGCACGCTGGTCAAAAACTGGGTGGCCCACGAGAAGTGGGTTGCCTCCCTCGCCTTCGCGGCAGATGGAAAGTCGCTGGTGTCGGGAGGCCTGGACGCAAAGGTCAAAGTCTGGTCCGTGCCGGACGGCGAACCGCTGAGCACCTTCGCAACGGAGATTGGCGGGCAAGTCGTGGCGATGGCCGTTTCTCCGTCCCGGAGATTTCTGGTGTCCGGAAGTGAGGTTCACCAGCTTGGGCGATGGTCCTTGTCGGATGGGAGTCTGTTGGGAAAGGTGGAGGCAGAAGCTGGCCGAGTGCAGGCCGTGGCGGTCACGCCGGACGAACGGTGGATCATTTCCGCAGGCGTCGATGGCAAGCTGCGGGTCTGGGGTGAACAGGTGCTTTCTCAGACGCTGCAGGCGCACGAGGGCCATGCCGGCGCCCTGGCCGTCTCCCCCTCGGGTGCGGTGTTGGCCTCCGGCGGTAATGACGGCAAGGTAAAGCTCTGGTCATTGCCCGAGGGCAAGTTGCTAGCGACGCTCTCAGGACATGCCGAGGCGGTACGAGCCTTGGCGATCAGCCCCGACGGACGCCTCTTGACCTCCGCAGGCGACGACCAGACCATTCGACTCTGGTCGCTGCCCGACGGTGTGCTCAAGGTTTGTCTCATGGATTTGGCAGCGAGTCCCGGGACGGCCAAGGGAATCCGGTACGAGGTCAAAACTTCGGCCGGACAGACGGTGACGATGACGTTGCCCTGCGGCTCGCCGATCCCACCGGGTGCGATTTGCGTGTGCAATTGCGTGCCGGGCACGATGCCGGCGTCAGGACGCCCACCCGCCCGGACGGCGCCAAATCCGCCCGCGTGGACGCCGTCCCGTCCGCCCGCGTGGACGCCGCCGACCCCGCAATGGACTCCGCCGAGCGTACCACAGACGATTCCCGTGCCGGGCTCCTGCACTTGCGTGCCGGTCCATTACTGGTATCCGAATTGAGGCCGGTAGAAACAGGAGCCAAACCCGGACGTGCGTGTTCTGCTGTTGAATCCCCCAACTTGCG
>CAYUFW010000063.1:158-12857 GCA_964443915.1 uncultured Pirellulaceae bacterium | reverse complement strand
ACCCGGCAGGGTTTTGGGGCACGGCTTGGCCGCCCTACAGCCTGGCGCTCATCGGCGGTTGTCTGCGGCGCCGCGGGCACGAAGCCGTCTTGTCGGACGCCGCGGCGGGCGACGTGGGGTTCGCGGGAGTGCAGCGGTTGGCAGCCCGGTTTGCGCCGGACGTGGCCCTGCTCTCGGTGGCGGCGGCGACGCGGTCGTCGGATCTGGAGGTCGCCGCGCGGGTTCGCCGTGCCGTCCCGGCGTGCCGGATCGGCGTCTTGGGAGTCCACCCGACGGCGGAGCCGGAAAAGTACCTGGGACCGGAGACCGCGGTGGATTTCGTCATTCGAGGCGAGCCGGACGTGACGGCTTGGGAGGCGGTGGAGGCCGTGGCGTGCGAGGGCCGACTGGACGCCTTGCCGGGGCTCAGTGTCCACCGGGAGGGTACGGTCTGGCATGGCCCCGACCGGCCCCCGATCGACTTGCGTGAAGCGGACGTGCCCGACTGGTCGCTCGTGCGGACGCATCGGTACCGCCTGCCGCTGGTGCGGCGGCGCTATCTGCCCGTGCTCACCTCGCGCGGCTGTCCCTACCACTGCACGTTCTGCACCCAGCACCTGTACTACGGACGTGCTGTGCGACGGCGGCCGCCGGAGCGGATCGCGGCCGAGGTGCGACGGCTTCGCGGTGCGTTCGGGGTGCGCGACTTCTTCCTCTGGTCCGAGTGCTTCTCGGCCGACCGCCCGCACGCCTTGGCTGTGTGTAGGGAATTGAGCGGCATCTCGGGAATCGCCTGGGTGGCGACGACCCGGTGCGACTGTGTGGACCCGGAATTGTTGCAGGCCATGCGGGGTGCGGGCTGCTGGCTGATCGCCTTGGGCGTCGAGAGCGGATCGCAGGCCGTCCTGGATGCGGCACGCAAACAACACACGGTCGAGGATTCCGTGCGGGCCGTGCGCTGGGCGCGGGACGCCGGGTTGTCCGTGGTCGGGCACTTTGTCTTCGGTCTGCCGGGGGAAGACGACCAGACGGCCCGCGCGACCCTTGACTTGGCCCTGGAACTGCCACTCAACTTTGCCCAGTTCTATTGTGCAGCACCCTATCCCGGCACGGCGCTGGGGGAGCAGTGGCGGAAGGAGGAAGGTGAGCCGAGTGCCTTCCCGCCTCGCCAGGATCGAGCGTGCATGCCCACCGCCGCGTTGACCACACAGGAAATCGAACGCTGGCGGCGGCGCAGCATGCACCGGTTCTACTGTCGTCCAGGCCGAGTGGCCGACTTGGTGCGGCTGACGATCACCAGGTTCCGGCTGCCTGCCACACCGTGGCAGGCCCGCCCCGCCTCTGCCGCCACGGGCACAGCGGCCGCCTGGTCCGCAATCCGACCGTCGCCGCGGGTGTTGGCGATCATCCCCACGCTGAACGAGGAACCGACCGTGGCGGAAGTAGTCCAGGCCGTCCAGCCCCACGTGACAGAGGTCGTCGTGGTGGACGGGGGTTCGACCGACGAGACGCGCCGTCGGGCGGGGGAGGCGGGAGCGCGGGTCATTGCGCTTGGTATTCGCGGCAAGGGTCTGGCGATCAAGTGGGCGCTGGTCAACGAAGCCGCCGACTTCTTCGTCCTGGCCGATGCCGACGGTTCGCACGCACCGGACGACGTGCCGAAACTGCTCGCTCCTCTCCTGCGCGACGAAGCCGACCTGGTGATCGGCAGCCGTCTGGCGGGCGGCAGCGATGAGTTTGACAACGCCTGGGGGCACCTGCCGCGATTGTGGGGAACGCGGTTGATCCAGGCGGCCGTCAACTGGCGGTTCGGCACTCGCCTGACCGACATCCAAAACGGGTTTCGGGCGATCTCGGCGCGCCTGGCAAGGCAGCTCCCGCTGCGCCAGACGGGCTTCTGTATCGAGCAGGAGATGACGCTGCAGGCCCTCCGCGCCGGTGATCGGGTGATCAACGTTCCCAGCCACGAATCTTGCCGCCGGTACGGGCGTTCCCGGCTTCGGCTCTGGGCGGTTTGGCCATCGTTCGTTTGGACCGCGGCCGGTCTGCTCTTGACCCCGCGCCGGTCTCCTGCTCCCTGGACGCACCTGCGGAAGGCTGACGAATGAGATACCGCGTCGTCGTCGCCACGAGTCTCCTGGCAGCGGCCCTGGCCGCCTGGCTGATTGCCTTTTGTTGGGCGCGGTATTGGAGCCCTGATCCGGCGCCGTTGCTGACAGTCCTGAAGCGCTTGTCGCCGGCCGTTTTTTTCGTTGGCGGCGTGGGACTTGTCTTCGGTGTGTGCCTCGCCCGCCACGAGCTTCGTGAGGCGACGGCCGAGTTGGAGTCCCGGACGTGGTGCTGGCTGGGGGCGCTGCTGGCCGTGGTCGCGGCCGTGCGACTGGCGCTCGTCCCGGCCACCGAACGCGTCTACTACGACGAACACACGTACCTTCAGCTGGCCCAGGGCGTCGCCGAGGAGTTTCACCTGCAGGTCGCCACCTACGGAGAACTCCGCGATGGGCGCTATTGCTGCCACGAAGGTTCCTACCCGCACTGGGCTGCCGGCTGGCCTACGCTCCTAGCGGCGGCGATGCGCCTCGGAACCGGCGTCCGCAACGCTGGTCCGTCGCTTAATCTCGTCCTCTCGCTGGCTGGCGTGGTCTTGGTGGCGTTGATCGGCCGATCCCTTAGCGGAGACGCGGTGACGGCCGTCCTGGCGGCGGCTGTGTACGCGGTGTTTCCCGCCAATCAGCTCTGGTCGCGAACCAGCGCGTCGGAGGTCTGCGCCGCCACGTTCGCAGGATTCGTGATCTGGCTCACGCTCCGCTTCGCGATACGCGGAAGCCGTCCCGGAGCCTGGCTGCTGGCTGCAGCTGTCGCGGCGGCGGCACAGACGCGGAACGAGATGCTTTGGATCGGTCCCCTCGCCGCTGCATTTTTCGCCGCCACGAGCGAAAGGAACGCACTCCACCGGCTGCTGGTCCCTGCGGCGCTCGCGGCCCTGCTGTTGTTGCCCTTGGCAGTGCATCTCGGAGCCGTGGCTCGTTGCTACGAACCGCACATGGGGCAGGGGGCCGGATTCGCGTGGAAATACGCCTCGCGGAACCTGCTCGCAGCGTGGGATTACGTCGCCGCCGGCCCCGAGACGGCGGTGGCCCTCGCGCTCGCCCTGGCGGGCCTGACAACCCGGTCCATTCGCCGTTTTGTGCTGCCTCTTAGTCTCTGGGCTGGAATCGCTTTTCTGCTGCCGATGTTTCACTTTGGAGGTTCCTATCAGTTTCCCGGCGGCGAGCGTTTCACGCTGGCTTGGCTGGCGCCCGTGGCGGTCCTGGCGGCCGCCGGTCTGCGCGCCATTCCGCGTGCCTGGATGAGGCCGATTCCACGGACGGTCTGGCTCGCCTTGGGAGGCATGCTGCTGGCGGCCTTTTGCTGGCGAGTCGGCGATTATGCCGTCCATCGGGACGCCGAGACGGCCGACGTGCGGGGCGACTGCTCCTTTCTCCGCGGCGCGCTCGCGCACGTGCCTGCCGACGCGATCGTCGTGACCTTCGATCCGCCGGCCGTCCTGGCCGAGGGACGGTCGGCCGTCTACCTGCCGTCGCTCTTCAGCGATGCGTCCCGTTTGGCCACGCTCGCTGCGCACTTCCCCGGAGGTCTCTACGTGTACCTTAGTCCCTCGTCGAACGTGGAGCAATGGCCGGGCGGCGAGGCGTGTTTGCGCTGGCTGCTGGAAACGTTTCGCGGCGAGGTGGTGGCGAGGGAATCTGATCCGCGAGGCCCGCGGCTGCTTGTGCGGCTACGGTGGGGGAGATAGAATTCTGGCGGGATTCGATCCTCCCCTCTTCCAAGGAGTCTCGTTATGAACTCGCCCCATCCGAATGACGAGGCGCAACGTGGTGACCGTTCGAAGTGTCCTGAGGAGTGTCCTCAAGTCTATGCGTTGCGGCGTGAGCACGCCCGCTGGTCCCTGACCCGGCGCGATTGGCTCGGCGTCGCTGGCGCGGCGGCAGCCTTGAGCGGCTGTGCGCCGTCGCCCGGCAAGCCGCCGTTTTCCCGGCCTGGCTCCGACGTGACCACGCCGGAAGAGCCGGCGAAGGAGGGACCGAGGGAGACGGCGGCACCGGTGGCCTGTCAGGATGTTTTCGCCCATCAAGGCGACATTCGGGGGTTGGCCATCAGTCCCGACGGCAAGCTCCTGGGTTCCGCCAGCTACGACGACACGGTCAAGCTGTGGTCGCTGCCGGAAGGGGCCCTGCTGCGCACGCTGTCGGGGCCTTCTAGCGATGTCAATTGCGTCACCTTCGTCGCTCAAGGCAAGCGGGTCGCAGCCGGGAGCGACGACAAGTCGATCCGGATCTGGTCGACGGACGACGGCGCCCAGCAGCACACGCTGCAGGCGCACACGGATTGGGTCTGGGCTCTCTCCGCGAGCCCAGACGGACGCCTGCTCGCGTCTGCAGGCAAGGACGCCGCGATACGAGTCTGGTCGCTGGCGGACGCAACCGAAGCCAAGGTCTTGGAAGCTCATCAAGGGGCGGTGCGCGCACTGGCGTTCCGTCCCGACGGTGCCATTCTGGCTTCGGGGGGTGCGGACAAGATGGTCAAGCTTTGGACCTTGCCGGAATGGACGCTCTCTAGGACACTATCTGATCACCAAAGCGAGGTCTGCGCCATCGCCATGAGCGGCGACGGCAGACTCTTCGCCTCGGCAGGAGGCTCTAACGAATCGGGAGCGGGCGGTGACTGCCGAATCCGGCTCTGGTCGCTTCCGGAGGGAAAGCTGCTCAAGGTTTTGGAGGGGCATACCGGCACGGTCACGACTCTGGCGTTCACCGCGAACGGCCAGACGTTGGTTTCCGCCGGCGGTGACAAAACCATCAAACTCTGGTCGCTGGACGACGGCCAATGCCGGCGCACTCTCGACGGACACACGGGCAAGGTGTTCGCCGTCGCAATCACCCCCGATGACCAGCTTCTGGTCTCGGCGGGCGAAGACAAGACGATTCGTTTCTGGAGCCTGCCGGCTGGGGAATTGCAGCGGTGCTTGGTCGACCTTGCGGCCAGTCCGAGTTCCGCCCAGGGGATCAAGATCGAGACGACGACGGCGACAGGCCAGACCGTCTCCTATACGATGCCGTGCGGTTCTCCGATTCCGCCGGGGGCGGTATGCGTGTGCAATTGCGTGCCGGGGAGTTGGTCGGGGCCTTCCGTATCCACGCCGAGCTATGATAGCACTTGCAGCTGTGTTCCAGTTCACTATTGGTATCCGACCTGATGGAGGCGGGCCTCTTGGCTGAGACGAACGAGAGGACGTTTCGCTGCCGTTCCTGCCGCGAGGGCCCGGAATTATGCGGGAGCCGTGAATGCGATGTTCATTGACCTGGGACGCAACCCCCGCCAAGCCGCAGGACGGGTCTTGGTCGTGTGCCTGGCAACGAGCGTCTTGATGTTCGGCGCAGGGTCGCATTCCTTCCCGGCCGTCTGCGCGGCGGGAGCGGAGGAGTCCGGGGCCGCAGTACCGGCGCAATTGGATGCCGACGCCTTCACAGAATTGACGCAGGCATTCGGTTTGGAGAGGACGGCCGAGCGGGCGGAGCGATGGGCAAGCAACTGCCCGCCGGGGACGGTGTCGCGTTGGGAACAACTCCCTGCAGCGGCGGCCGCGCTGGGCATCCGTCTGGAATCGAGGCAGGTTCCGCTCGAACGGTGGCCCGATCTGCCCGGCCCGTTGATTGCTGCGGAGCGAGATCCTCCGGGCTGGGCCGTCTACCTGCTGCGATCCAAGTACGCGGTGCAGCGGTTTCGGCACGGGAATATCGAGACCCTGTCTTGGACCGAAGTGGCCGAACGCTACGCCGGCCGAGTGCTCCGCAGGGCGGAGATCCCGCGGGCTGCTATCCTGGACATCCAGGAGTTTCACGCGCGGATCACCTGCCGAAGTCCTGACGACCAGGTGCAACAGGTCTTCCGTCTGGGGAACCTCGGACGAGAGACCTTGGGGATTCGCGTCCTCGGCACGTCCTGCGCTTGTACGGCGGCCAACGCCACCAGCCAAGCGATCCAACCGCGGGGGAGCGGCACCGTCGACGTTGCCGTGCGCGCACAAGGCGTGGGCACGGCGCGCCATCGAGTGCTGCTGGCGACGTCGGATCCGTATTGGCCGCGGGTCACTCTGACGGTCGAACTCACGACGCCGCAGCCGGTCTCGCTCTATCCCGAACGGTTGTTCCTGTCGAGCTTTGGAGAGCCGTTGGAGGCCGAGGTCACGTTGGCCGCTCCAGGTCAAGCCAAGCTGGGAGGCATGGAAACGACGGCTGCCTGGCTCGAAGCTCATGCCACGCCGGAACGCGAGTTGGCCGAAATGTCGCAGTGGAGTCTGCACCTCCGCGTCCGCCCGGAAACCGTCCCCGGCGAGCATCGCGCGGATGTGCTCGTGGAACTCGCCACGCCGAAAACGGCCATTGCCCGCTTGCCTGTTACGGTCCGCCGGTTCGCCGCCGGGACCGCCGGCGACTTCCGGCCGACCCCGCTGCCGAGTCCGCCGCGGCCGCGACTTCGGCTGCTCTATACGGCCGATCTGCGCGGGCACTTGGTCCCCTGCGATTGCACGCCTGGACAGTTGGGTGGGTTGCATCGCCTGAGCACGCTCGTCAGCCGGTTGCGGGCATCGGCCGAGCAGACGTTCTTGCTGGACGGGGGCGGAGCGTTCGAGCCGGCCGACAAGGCGGACGTCGTGGCAGACGTCTTTGCCCTGCTTCGGTATGATGCGTGCAGCCCTTGGGCAAGCGATTTGGACCCGCGTGCGGACGTCTGGCGACGGGCGCTGGAGCGGCGCCGGGTCCCCGTTCCGGCCGCCGAAGACGACACCCAAGCCACCCCGCGCGGCCTCGTCCTCGGCGGAAGTGAACTGGGCGTGGTTGTGGTCACCGCTTCCGACCTGTCCTCCGCGGGCCGCGACGAGGCCGCCGCCGCGCGGATGTGCCTGGCACTGCTCGACCGGGTCCGCGTGCTGGCAGTGCTCAGCCGCTTGGGTGTGCTGGGCGATGTCCGACTGGCCCGGCGGCTGGCGGAGCAGGCTCGGCCCGTGATCGTCTTCGGTGGAACGGAAAACGCGTCGTTGACTGAACCGTTGCGTGTCGGACCTGTCCTTCTTCCTCCCGTCGGCGACAGAGGTATGTACGTCACGCGGGTCGACTTCGCCGGGCGCGGTACGGCGGACCTGCAGCCGGCGCTGGTGGAGCGTCTGCCGGTCGACCCGCAACTTGAACCCGATCCGAAGGTGGCAGCGTTGATCGGCCGCTATTATGACGCGCAGAAGCGGCAATTGGCAAAGACGGCCGGGGCGACTTCCCACGCATCGGAGGCCGCTTCGTGCGCCGAATGCCACGCGGAGGCCGTCGCTGCCTGGCGCCGGTCCCGTCATGCCCGGGCGCTGCTGACCCTGCAACGCAAGGACCGCCTCGTGGCGGAATGCGCGCGTTGTCATAGCACGCCGTTTCTGGCGACCGGCAGCTTGCCTCCGGCGGACGCGGATCTGCTAGACTATGGAGTTAGCTGTGCGGCATGTCACGTGCGGGGGCCGGCCCACGCCCTCGATCCCGGCCGCGTGCGGACCGTCGCGGCGACCAGCCGGGAGGATTGTCTCGTTTGTCACTCGCCGGAGCAGCAGATTCAAGATTTCCGCTACGAGCGGGCCTTGGAGACGATTCGTCACTGGGCCTCGCGGCCCTAGAACTCGAATTCCGCCATGACTGGCACCCGCGTGCGACCACTCGTCTCAGGACTGCCGATCTTCCGCCTGGACGGAGGGGACCGTTGCGTGCTGTACGCTGCCGGACACGTGGCCGTAGTCTCTCCGGCTCTCGCGGATCGGTGGGAATCGTCGTTGCGGGCAACGGGAACCGCGGGGCAGCCGCTCAGCCCGGTCTGGGAATCGCTGTGCGCGTGTGCCAGGCAAGTGGAGTTGCGCTGGCAGGAGGCGCTGGATGCTCCGTTCAGGCCGGTTTGCCTGACCGTCTTCTTGAGCAACCGGTGCAATTGCGCTTGCTCGTACTGTTTCACGGCGCCGGTGGGCGGGAGTTCTGGGCGGTCCGAACGCGACAGCACGCGAATCGAGGAGCCGGTTGTGCGGGCAGCGGCGCGGCTGGTCGCGCAAAACTGCGCCCGGCAGGAAAAGCCTTTCGACTTGGTGCTGCACGGGGGAGGCGAACCGGCGCTGGAGTGGCCGCTGGTGCAGCGGTTGGAGATGCTGACGCGGAACGTCGCCCAGGAAGCGGGGACCGTGTGGCGGGGTTACATCGCCACCAACGGCGTGCTGGCGCCGGACCGGGTGCGATGGTTGGCGGAGCATTTCGACCGTATCGGGCTCTCGTGCGACGGGCCTCCCGACGTGCAGGACCGGCAACGGCCGCAGTCCGACGGGCGCCCTACTTCCGCGGCCGTGAGGCAGACGGCCGCGGTGTTGGCGGCGCACGCAAGTCGCTGGGGGGTGCGAACGACCGTCACACCGCAGACCGTGAGGCGACAGGCGGAGATTGTCCGCTACCTGTGCCGCGAACTTCGCGCACCAGAGATTCGCTTGGAGCCGGTGTTTCAGGTTGACTCGTCGAGCCCGGGGGGCTTTCAGCCCGACGAGGCCGGCGAGTTCGTCGCCCACTACTTGGCCGCGGAACGAGAAGCCGCAGCCCTGGGTTGCGCCTTGACGTTCTCCGGCGTAAGGTTGGACGAGATCCACGGACCCTACTGCGACATCCTTCGCAACGTGCTGCACCTGACGCCGGATGGTACGGCGACGGCTTGCTTTTTCGCCAGCGACGGACGCGATCCGGCTCACCGCCCGCTGGTCGTCGGAGGCTGGGATGCGGTCCAAGAACTGTTCATCCTGAACGAGGACCGGATCCGGACACTGCGCCGCCGCGTCGGCGCGATCCCGGACGGCTGTCGTTCGTGTTTCAACCAGTACCACTGCATGCGCGAGTGCCCGGAGAGATGCGTGGCAAGGGACGGCGCAACTTCAGCTCGCAGGCCCCGAGGCTTCCGGTGCGAAGTCGCCCAGCAACTGGCCGAAGCGTGGATTCTGGGCGCAGCCGGTGTCTCCAGCTCGGAACCCTCGGCAGCGGCGAGTTCCTCCAGCCCGGCTCGGCCGATGGCAGCGGAGCCGATGATTGCACTGCTCGAAGACGCGCCCCGTTGCCTGGACCGCAGTGCCATCCTCGAACGCGGGCGAGCCCTTCCGCTGGCTTCCCGGCGGCGCCGCCGCTGCTTGCCGCTGCCGATTTGGGCGCAGCGAGGCTTCGAGGACCGCGGCGAAACGGCGTGGGCCCGCCTGCGGGGCGACTTGCTCGCCGAGGACGCAGGCGGGCCGCTTTCGCTCTACGTCCATGTGCCGCTCTGCGATCGCCGCTGCCCGTTCTGCGACTGCTACAGCTTCGTGCGGGATCGCCGGGGCCGTCGGGAGGAAGCCTTCGTTTCCGGTCTGCTGAACGAGATCCGCTCCTGGGCGTCCATCCGTCCGCTGCGGCGACGGCCGGTTACCACGGTGCACTTCGGAGGCGGCACTCCGAACTGTCTGACGCCGGCGAGGTTGGCAGCGATCGTGCGGGAACTCCAAGCAGCGTTCGCCGTCCACCAGGAAACCGAGTGGGCCCTGGAATCCACGACCAGCCTGCTGACGCCGGAACACCTGGCGTACTTGAGGGCGTTGGGGTTCACCCGCTTGCACGTGGGCATCCAGACCTTGGAGGATCCGATCCGCCGCCTCCTGAGACGGCGCGAAACCGCCGCCGCCGCGCTGGCCGGGCTCGACGCTGCGCTGGCGCGGAACTGGATCGTCTCCGTCGATCTGATCTACGGCTTGCCCGGACAAAGCCTGCCGGGGCTGGTGCGAACGCTCGAACAGCTGGCCGCCTCGGGCGTCCACGGGGTCTCCTTGTACCAACTTCAAACCTCGCCCCGCAATCGCGCCTTTCTCGAGCGGCAGGCAGCGGCTGCTCGCGATCCGCTGTTCGACTACACGCTGTTCCAGGCGGCGGACGACTGGCTGCAGCGGCAAGGTTATCGCAAGAACCACTTTACGCACTACGCGCGCCCCCCCGATCAGAATCTGTACTATCGCCATGCGGTCCGGGGCGAGGATCTGCTCGCGTTGGGGCCCTCCGCAGACGGAGTCTTCGGAGCGTATCACTACCGCCATCCCGAATACGACGCCTACGTGGCCGAGACGAGTGGCGTCCGTCCGGCCTTGGAAGGCGGGGTCGCCGAGACGAGGGAAGAAGCCGCCGTGCGGCCCGCCCAGATTCTGCTGATGGCGGGCGAGATGACGGAGCACGTGATGAACGGACTTCACGCCGGCGAGCTGCTGCGGCGTTGGATTGCCGAGTCGCTGGTGGAGAGGGCGGCGGAAGCGGGGCGGTTCTTCCTGACCGGCAACGGGTCGTGGTGTGTCACCGAGATGCTCGCAGAGCTGGCCGAGCACGCCAGCAAACGTCGCGGAGGGTAGCGGCCGTGGAAGTCTACTTCGTTCCCTTCCAGAATGCGTACCTGGTTTATCGCCCGCTCCGCCAGTTGGCCTTTGTCGCCAATGAGCCGATGGTCCGCTACATCCGGCAACGCCTGCAGGGCGCGGCGGCGCGCGAGGGAGAACCCGAAGACTTCCTGGCCTCGCTGGGGTTTTGGGACCCCGACCCGCCGCCACCGGCGCCGTGGGAGCCCGCCGACGAGCACCTGCCCACGATGGCAGTGCTGTTGATGACCAATGCCTGCAATCTGCGCTGCACTTACTGCTACGCCAAGGGCGGCGAAGGGCCGGTTCGGGCGATGTCGGAACCGCTGGCCCAGCGCGTCATTCAGACGGCCTGCGAAAATGCCGTCTCCCGAAACGTCCCCCGCTTCGCGCTCGCGTTCCACGGCGGCGGCGAGCCGACGATGAATTGGAGGGTACTCCGGTCCGCCGTCGATTGCGCAGAAACTCAGCCGTTGCCCTGTGACATTTCGATGGCGACGAATGGGATGTGGACGGACGAGCAACGGGATTTCATCATCGGGCACTTTCAAGGCTTGAGCCTGTCGTTGGATGGCATCCAGGCAGTCCAAGATGTGCAACGGCCAAGGGCCGACGGGCGAGGCTCGTTCACTCGCGTCGCGGAGAACTTGCGAGTTCTGGAGGAAAGCCGTCTGCACTATGGCGTTCGGATGACGGCGACGATGGAGTCGGTAGCCCGCTTGGCCGAGAGCGTAGCCTGGCTTTGCGAACAGACTCGCGCCGCGGTGATCCAGGTCGAGCCGTGTTATGCCTCGGTCCGTGGGGAGTACAGCGATCCGACACCCGCTCAAGCCGAGGCGTTTGTCGGCGCCTTCCTGGCGGCGTTCGAGGTCGGAGCGAAGGCTGGACGGTGTGTGTTCTACTCCGGCGCTCGCCCCTGGACTCTGACCGCATCGTTTTGCAAAGCTCCCGAGGAAGCCTTGATCGTCACGCCCGACGGGGATGTGGTAACCTGCTTCGAAACCCATGACCGGCGTCATCCTCTCACCGAGCACTTCGTCATCGGGCATGCCACTCCGGAACGAATCGTGCTCGGCCCCGGCGCGATTCAAGCGTTCGCCGTGCGACAGCGCACGCGCCGAGCCGCTTGCCAAGGATGCTTCTGCTATTGGCACTGCGGCGCGGATTGTGCCTCCCGCTGTCTCATGGCTCCGCAGACCGGCCAGGTGCGCTGTCAGGTTAACCGGGCGATCACGCTCGACCTCTTGGCTTGGTATGTCGCCGCGGGCAACGGTGTCTGGCGCGGAAGCACACAACCCGTGCCGTGGGGCTGACGGACTCGGCGATTCGGACTTCCGGTCTGGGCGCGTTGACAAGGCCCGTGCCGAGACTGGACAATGGCGGCTGCACCGGCGGGTCGTCCGTCAGAGCGTCTCTGACCGGGCGTACGCCATGACCCCTGAGGAGGCCCTGCCATGTCTCACCGATACACCCGCTGTGGAATCACACTGACCCGCCGCGAAATGCTCCGCAATACCGCTTGGGCCGGATTCGGCATTTGGACCGTTTCCAGGTGCGCGACCGGCGCGGAGAGCCGCTCGCCCAACGAGAAGTTGAACATCGCCGGCATTGGTGTCGGAGGGCAGGGCGCCTGGAACATCGGCAACTGCGCCGGGGAAAACGTCGTGGCCCTGTGCGACGTGGACGAACGTCGGGCGAAAGGCAGTTTCGAGCGGTTCCCCAAGGCCAAGAAGTACCGCGATTTCCGCAAGCTGCTGGACGAGATGGGCAATCAGCTCGACGCCGTGCTCGTCGCCACACCCGATCACATTCATGCTCTCGCCGCCGTGGCCGCGATGAGGATGGGCAAGCACTGCTACTGCGAAAAGCCGCTGGCGCATACGGTGGGCGAGGTCCGCATGATGATCGAACTGGCCAACCAGAACAAGCTGGCCACGCAGATGGGCACGCAGATCCACGCCGGTGCCAATTACCGCCGTGTCGTGGAACTCGTGCAAGGCGGGGCGATCGGGCCGGTGAACGAAGTCCACGTCTGGCACCCGGTGGGCTACGGCGGCGGCGACCGCCCCAAGGACACCCCGCCCGTGCCGCCGGAACTCGATTGGGACCTGTGGCTCGGCCCGGCCCCCGTGCGTCCGTATCATCCCTGCTACCTGCCGGGCACATGGCGCAGCTGGTGGGACTTCGGCAGCGGCGGCCTGGGCGACTTCGGCTGCCACTACATGGACCTGCCGTTC
>CAYUFW010000063.1:0-148 GCA_964443915.1 uncultured Pirellulaceae bacterium | reverse complement strand
GCGACGCAGATGGGCACGCAGATCCACGCCGGCGCGAACTACCGCCGCGTCGTGGAACTCGTGCAAGGCGGAGCGATCGGGCCGGTGAACGAGGTCCACGTCTGGCACCCGGTGGGCTACGGCGGCGGCGACCGCCCCAAGGACACCC
>CAYUFW010000062.1:22049-29888 GCA_964443915.1 uncultured Pirellulaceae bacterium | reverse complement strand
CGGTCATCATCTTGCCGCCGAAGTCGCGGGCAAAGTTCTTCTCCCAGACGGTCTCGCCGTTGTCGGCGCGGGCGCAGATCAGATCGCCCTCGATCGAGATGGCATAGACCAGATCGCCGTCGACCGTGGGAGTACAGTTCGAGCCGCGTTGATTCTTGCCCGGACCGATCGGTGTGGACCAGAGGATCGAGCCGTCCTTGACATTCAGCGCGAACAGATGTTCCGTGCCGCTGAGGCGGCCCATCGTGAAGATCTTGTCGCCAACGACGGACACGCCGGCGAACCCGGTGCCGATCCCTTCGGCTTGCCAAACCAGTTGCGGGCCGCCTTCGGGCCACTGCTGCAGCAGGCCGGTCTCCTGGCACACGCTGTCGAGATTCGAGCCGCGCCAGCGCGGCCACGGTCCGGCGGTCGTTATGTCCGCCGACGTACGGGTTCGCGTCTCGTCGTCGCCGCGGCTGGCGAGGATGCACAATGATAGGCAGATCATGCCGGTCGAGAAGAGCAGGGCAGTCCGAACAGAGGTCTTCATCAGGATGGTCCTTGTCAATGTAAAGTGTCAGTGGAAAGTGAATCGTGTGCGCCCGAGGCATGGGATTGCCTGCGCAGGCCGCGTCAATGCCGTTCTCGCATCTGTTGGAGCAGCGACCTGCGCCGCGCCTCGTAGATCCGGTGACTGTCTTGGTACGCCGTCGCTTTGTTAAGGCTGCTGATCCCGCCGATGATGGCCAGGATCACAAAGACGATCCCGAACAAGGGGAAAAAGATGGGGGCTGCCATGGAGACCGCCGTCACCGTCCAGAACAGGCCGAACCCTGCCACCACGATCACGCCCACGATGCTGCCGGCTTGGCTGGGCACGCTGTACTCGCCATCGCTTCCCGTCACTTTGTACTTGTCCCGATCCAGCATCCACTGGCGATCGAGGGACGCCAGTTCACTCTGCAATTTGATCGTCTCCAAGTCGTCGGCAATCTGCTCCGTCCGCTTTTCCACCACGTCCAACGCCTGGCTGTACACGGCGCGGCCGCTGCGTTGGATGCTCAGGCGGGCTGAGCAATATCCGCAGGTCACGAATTGGACCTTTTCGGGGACTTCCAGCGGAGCCCCGCATTGGTTGCAGTTTAGGGAGACCAGTCGCATGGCTTGCCTCAGTCGCGGATGGCACGCTCGCGGCGGGTTGACAAACTCGCCCATCGTCCAGTGTACTAGAGGACGGAACGCGGACGGCGCGCCGAGCGTGCCTGCCACGTTGGCCATATCCTACACAAACGAAGGCTGGTACGTAAGGTCTGCGAACGAAAGGTGTTGCGATGCACTTATTGCTGGCGATACGGGTGTTTTTCGCGGTTTTGTTCCGGGGTGAGGTGGCGACGCGCGTCCAGCGGGCGCTCGACCAACCGGCATTGCCCGCCGCCGAGCCGACGAAACCTTCGGCGCCGGCGGTCCGGATCGAAAAGCCGAAAGCACCAGCCCGCAGCGAGGCGATCACGTTGCTAGCAACCTTACAGCGTGAGGCGCGTTTCCTGGATTTGGCCCAGGAGTCGCTGGACGAGTACAGCGACGCGCAAGTCGGAGCGGCCGCGCGAGACGTACTGAGAGACGCTCGCAAAGTGCTCGAACGGCTGTTTGCCCTGAAGCCGGTCTTAGATCAAGAGGAGGGCGCCTCCGTCGACGTGCCGGCGGGATTCGATGCCGGCCGCTTTCGCTTGACGGGAGACGTCAGCGGCCAACCGCCGTTCCGCGGCCGACTGGTCCATCACGGCTGGCAGGCGACCAAGTGCGACCTGCCGGCCTGGTCCGGCAGCGAAGCGTCCGCCCGCATCGTGGCGCCGGCGGAGGTGGAGTTGTGAGGCGGTAATCGGTGATCGGTTGTCGGTTGTCAGTGGTCAGTTGTCAGTTGTCAGTGGCGAGCGGGCAGCCGTTACGGGATGGGAAGCACCGACCACCGGTCACCGATTACCGATTACTGATTACCGATCACCAATCACCCGTAACCATTCAACGGAGGCACGTCAAACACATGACCGCTCGTTACGTCTTGGGCATCGACTTGGGCACGACCAACAGCGTGATTGCGTACACGCCGCTGGACGCGGAGCAGCCGGCGGTACAGACGTTGCCGGTTCCGCAATTGGTGGCGGCCGGCACGGTCGAGTCGCTGGGATCGTTGGCGTCGTTTGCCTACCTGGCCCGCGAGCACGAACTCGGCCAAGGCACGTTTGACCTGCCCTGGGCCGAGGGACGCGACTTTGCGGTCGGCGAATTCGCCCGCCGCCAATCGGCCGAAGTTCCGGAGCGGACGGTCGGGGCTGCGAAATCCTGGCTCTGTCACGCCCGCGTCGATCGCCGCGGCGACATCCTGCCCTGGAACGCGCCGGCGGGCGTGCCCAAGATTTCGCCCGTCACGGCGTCGCGCCGCTACCTGGAGCACCTGATCGCCGCCTGGGACCAGGCTTTCCCGGAGGCGCCCGTCGAGGGGCAGTTGGTCGTGTTGACCGTGCCGGCGTCGTTCGATGCGGCAGCCCGCGAACTGACGCGCGAAGCGGCGCTGGCGGCCGGGCTGCCCGGCAACCTGCTGTTGCTGGAAGAGCCGCAGGCGGCCGTCTACGCCTGGCTGGATTCGATGGGCAACCGCTGGCGGAGATCGCTCAAGCTGAACGACATGCTGCTGGTCTGCGACGTGGGCGGCGGCACGTCGGACTTCACGCTGGTCAAAGTGGGCGAGGAGAAGGGCGAGTTGATCCTGCAGCGCGAGGCGGTGGGCAACCATCTGCTGGTTGGCGGGGACAATATGGATTTGACGCTGGCCTATCACGCGGCCGAGGTGTTCGGCAACAAGGGCGTGAAGCTCGACCCCTGGCAATCGGTCTCGTTGTGGCATGCCTGCCGCACCGCCAAGGAAATGTTGCTGGCGGCGGACGGCCCGAACGCGCACACGATTTCGGTCCTGGGGCGAGGCAGCAAGCTGATCGGGGGCACCGTGTCGATCGAAATGAAGCGGAAGCAGGCGCTCGAAATCCTGGTCGACGGCTTCTTCCCGCGCTGCGCCATCGGCGACCGTCCGGTGCGGCGGCGGGCGTCAGGCTTTCAGGACATCGGCCTGCCGTTCGAGCAGGACACGGCCGTGACGCGTCACCTGGCCGCGTTTCTTCAAGATCACGGGGCAGGGCAGGGGGGGGCGGTCCAGCCGACCCACGTGCTGCTCAACGGCGGCGTGTTCAAGTCCAAAGCCCTGGCGGACCGGCTGATGCAGGTCCTGGGCGATTGGGCCGGCGGCCAGAAGCCCAAGTTCCTGGAAGGCAAGCCCGATTTGGACAACGCCGTCTCGCGCGGCGCGGCTTACTACGGTTGGGCCAAGCACCGCGGCGGCGTGCGGATCCGCGGCGGCACGGCGCGGGCTTACTACGTAGGCATCGAGACCGCCGGACTGGCCATCCCCGGCGCGCCGCGGCCGCTGCGGGCGTTGTGCGTCGCTCCGCTGGGCATGGAAGAAGGCGACCAGGCCGACGTGCCTTCGCAAGAGATCGGCCTGGTGGTCGGCGAGCCGGCCCATTTCCGCTTCTTCAGCTCGCCGGTCCGCAAGCAGGACAAAGTGGGCGACGTGCTGCCGTCGTGGAGCGAAGAGGAACTGGCTGAAACCGATTCGATGGAAGCCACCTTGGACGCCGACGAGTCGATCGAGGAGCCGTACGTGCCCGTCAAGTTCCAATCCCGCGTCACGGAGTTGGGGGTCTTCGAACTGTGGTGCGTGGGTACCAAGAGCAAGAAGCAATGGAAGCTGGAGTTCAGCGTTCGCGAGGAGGATTGAGGTGGTTCAATGGCCAGCCCTGCCGAACCAGGCGGGCTTCTTGGGTTTTCGCCGGAGCCGTGCTATAATTCGTTCGGCCAATTTGGCTGAGTGGAGGTATCGACCCTTATGAGCACGCAGACGCTGGTCCGCCGTAAGCCGGAAATCGAGTACCCCGACAGCGATGGTCAGCCCATGTCCGACAACACCTTGCAGTTTCAGTGGATTGTGACGCTTCAAGGTGGACTGGATGCCTTGTTTCGCGACGATCCGGACGTATTCGTGGCTGGCGATTTGCTCTGGTATCCGGTCGAAGGCGACAACACCATCCGGGCCGCGCCGGACGTGATGGTGGCGTTCGGACGGCCCAAGGGTTACCGCGGCTCGTACAAGCAGTGGGAAGAGGAAGACATCGCGCCGCAGGTCGTGTTCGAGGTCCTGTCGCCCAGTAACCGCGTCAGCGACATGGCAGACAAGCTCCAATTCTATGACCGCTATGAAGTCGAGGAGTACTACCTGTTCGATCCCGAAAAGACCGACCTGGACGGCTGGGTCCGCCGCGGAGAGGATCTCGTCAGGCTCGAAAAGGCAGACGGCTGGACCAGCCCCCGGCTGGGTGTGCGGTTCGACTTGTCGTCCGGCGACCTGAAGGTGTTTGGGCCCGACGGGCGTCCGTTTGCGACTTACGTCGAATTGGTCGAGCAGCGGGAGCGGGAACGCCAGCGGGCGCAGCAGGAACACCAACGGGCTGAACGGTTAGCCGCTCAATTGCGCGCGCTGGGCGTGGAACCCAACGGTTGATCCTTGGGGGAAGGCACCCGCGATGGCGACCGGTCCAACGTCCTCTGACGGCCTCCCTCAGCCCAGCCGCTTCATTGTCGGCATCGATCTGGGCACGACCAATTCGGCGGTGGGCTACGTCGATACCAGCCGCGAGCCGTGGCGCGTGCAGACGTTCCGGATTCCGCAGTTGGTCGACGTGGGCCAGGTCGAAGTGCTGGACACGCTGCCCTCGTTTCACTATCAGCCGGTGGCGGACGAGAGGACGGCGGCCGGACTGCGGCTGCCCTGGTGCCGCGAAGCGCCCACGCACGCGGTGGGCACGTTTGCCCGCGAGCAGGGCAGCCGTGCGCCGGCGCGGCTGATCGCTTCGGCCAAATCCTGGCTCTGTCATTCCGGCGTCGACCGCACCGCCGATCTGCTGCCCTGGCAAGGGGCGGAGGACCTCGAACGGCTCAGTCCCGTCGAGGCCAGCGCCTGCTATCTGCGGCACATGCGCGACGCCTGGAACGCGCACTTCAAGGACGATCCGCTGCAGGATCAAGACGTCGTGCTCACGCTGCCGGCGTCGTTCGACGAAGTGGCCCGCGAACTGACCGTGCAAGCGGCGGCCGCGGCCGGCTTGCCGCGCGTGGTGCTGATCGAAGAGCCCCAGGCGGCGTTCTACGCCTGGATCGACAGGCATCACGCGGATTGGGAGCAGCGCGTCGAGCCGGGCCAGAAGATCCTGGTCTGCGATATCGGCGGCGGAACGACGGATTTCACGTTGATCCGCGTCCGCCGCGGCGAAGGGGACAAGGTCCAGTTTCATCGCGTGGCCGTGGGAGATCATCTGATCCTGGGCGGCGACAACCAGGACCTGACGCTGGCCAAGCACCTGGAAGAACGGCTGGGCGGCCATTTGCAGCCGCATCAGTGGGCGGTGTTGGTCCGCCTTTGCCGACGGGTGAAAGAGGACGTGCTGACCGACGGCTGCCCGACGCAGGTGACGTTCAACTTGCCGGGCGCCGGCGCGAAACTGATTGGCGGCTCGGTGCGCGTGGACGTCGACCGGGACGAAGTCCGACGACGGTTGCTGGACGGCTTCTTCCCGTTTGTCGGCTTGGACGAAAAGCCGCACAAAGTCCAATCTGGGTTTCGCGAATTCGGTTTGCCGTACGCGCCCGATCCCGCGGTGACGCGTTATCTGGCAGCGTTTCTGACGGCCCATCGGCACGCGGGTGCGGAAGAGACGGCGGGCGGGCAGGGCAGGGCAGGGGGGCCGGATCCGGCTCGGCCGGATATCGTTCTGTTCAACGGCGGCGTGTTCAATTCGCCGCTGGTCCGCCAGCGGCTGCTGGAGGTGATCGAGTCCTGGTTCCGCGGCGGTGATCCCGACTGGTCGCCGATCGTGCTGGACAACGACCGGTTGGACCTGGCGGTGGCACACGGCGCGGCGTACTACGGCACGGTGCGGCGGGGCAGGGGGGTGCGGATCGCGGCCGGGCTGGCGCGCACCTACTACATCGGCGTGGAAAGCGAGCCGCCTTCGGCCGTCTGCCTCGTGCCCGGCAACGCGGAACCCGGACAAGCGATCGATCTGGTCCAGCGGCGGTTCGAACTGCTGGTACACCAGCCCGCCGAGTTCCCGCTGTACGTGTCCAGCGTCCGGCTGATTGACGCGCCGGGCGAGTTGCTGCCGGTGGACCGCGAGCAGATGAAACCGCTGCCGCCGATCCGCACGGTGCTGCGGACGCGCGGCAAGAAGCAAGCCGGCACGCTGGCCGTCCACTTGCACGCGCGGCTGACCGAGATCGGCACGCTGGATCTATGGTGCAGCGAAGCCGGTTCGGACCGCCGCTGGCGGCTGCAATTCGACGTCCGTTCGGCCACTCAGACCGACCAGGAGGCCCGCGAAACCGCTGGCGAGGCGGAGGGGGTCGTCGAAGAGGAGACATGGGACCGCTGCCAGCAGCTGATCGGGGCGACGTTCGGAACGGACGGCCACGACAAGCCCGATGCGCTGGTCAAGCGTCTGGCCGCCGCCTTGGATCTGGACCGCAACGAATGGCCCATGTCGCTGCTGCGGCGGATCTGGGAGACGCTGCTGGACCATCGGGCGGGCCGCCAGAAGAGCGCCGAACACGAAGCCCGCTGGCTGAATCTGCTAGGCTTCGCCCTGCGGCCGGGCTACGGCTTGGCCGTGGACGATTGGCGGGTCTCGGAAACGTGGCGGATCGTGCAAGGCAAGCTGGTACACGCGACGGCGGGGGTCCGCACCGAGTCCTGGATCCTGTGGCGGCGGATCGCGGGCGGGTTATCGTCCGGCCAGCAGCGGGCGATCGCGGATCCGCTGCTGGCGGCCGTCCGTTCGCTGCACCGCCGCACGACGGCGGGCAAGGGCAGCACGGACGTGGGCTTCACACCCCAGCAGTCGATCGAGATGTGGCGGTTGCTGGGCGGGCTGGAACTGCTGCCGGCCCGCGACAAAACGGAGTTGGGCGACAAGCTGGTCGATCTGATGTCCAAGAAATCCATGCAGCCGGCGCGGGCCGCGATGGTCTGGGCGTTGGGCCGTTGCGGCGCTCGCCAGCCGCTGTACGGGCCGTTGGACACCGTCGTAGCGGCGGAAACCGCCACGCGCTGGCTCGAAAAACTGCTCGGCAGCCGTGATCCAGGTGAACTGGAAGCCTTTGCCGCCATGCAGTTGGCGCGTCGCACCGGCGATCGCTACCGGGATATTGATGACAAAGTGCGCCGCGAAGTGGTAGATTGGATGCAAAGCGTCAGCGCGCCCCCGCACTTGGTGCATTTGATCCAGGAAGGCGGCACGCTGGACCGCGAGGAACAGGGGCGAGCATTTGGAGAATCCCTACCCAAAGGCCTGCGCGTGCAGTAAGGAGCGGCGAATCGAGAAGTGTCGTATTGTCGCCTTTCGCTCCGCGAAAGGGCGCTCTTTCGCGGAGCGAAAGACGACGTATCCCGAAGCGTCGGCGAAAGAGGGCAGGGGAGGGGGGTTAACCATGTATCGAATCGTGATCTTGGGAGTTCTCACCGCGCTGTGCCTGCCGGCCGCTCCGCTGACCGCCCGTCAATGGGCGGACAGCAGCGGGGTATTCACGGTCGAGGCCGAACTGGTCGAAGTGACCGGCGACAACGTGCGGCTGCGGAAGCCCGACGGGCAGATCGTGACGGTGCCGCTGGACCGTCTGAGTGCCGCCGACCGCGACTTTGCCCGTTCCGCCGCCGCGGGCAAACGAGCCGCCGCCAAGCCCGCACAGCCGACGTTC
>CAYUFW010000062.1:10515-21982 GCA_964443915.1 uncultured Pirellulaceae bacterium | reverse complement strand
GGCCATCCGGCAGAAGCTCCGTCAGCCGACGAAGTTCGGCTTCATCGGCACGCCTCTGTACCAGGTCCTGGACTTCTTGTCCGACCAGCACGACGTGAGCATCCAGATCGATCGTCGTGCCTTGGACGACAAGGGAATCGCGGCGGACATGCCCGTGACCGCCTCGTCGCGCCAGGGCGAATTGGAGTCCACCTTCGGGGCCGTGCTCGATTCGCTGGATCTGGCTTGGGTGGTTAAGCACGACGTGCTCCTGGTGACCACGAGGGAAGTCGCCGAAGCGGATGTCCCGGCGCGGGTCTACAAGCTGCAGCGGCCGTTGCCTCCCGACGACTTGATCGCCGACCTGACGCGGAACATCGCTCCGCAAAGCTGGGACAGCGTGGGCGGCCCCGCCTCCGTTGCGGTTTGGCCTCCCGATGTGCTCGTCATCTCCCAGACCCAGGCGAACCATCGCCAAATTGAGAAGCATTACGGCGATCTGATGACGCCCGTCCACTCGCCCGTGCCGGGAAAGAGTCCGGGTCTGGTAGACGAGTCCGTGGCGGCCGCGTTGGAGAAGACGACCCGGCTCGAATTCGTCGAGACGCCGCTGGCGCAGGTGGTCGCGTTCCTGCGGGACGGCCAAAAGCTGGATATCCAGGTCGACGAGAAATCGCTGGCCGACGTGGGCGTCGCTCTCGATGTGCCGATCACGACGAAGATGAAGAACGTGCGTCTGTGTTCGGCCCTGTCGCTGCTGCTTTCGCCGTTGGACTTGAACTGGCGGGCCCACCAGAACGGCATCCAAATCACGACGCCCGAGGCGGAGGAGAACGATCCGCAGTTGGTGTTCTACCGCGTCGACGACCTGCTGGCCGGGGCGGCAGCAGACGATTTGATCGCGGCGATCACCAGCACGGTCTCATCCAGCTCCTGGGACGAGGTCGGCGGGCCCGGCAGCATTCATCGGGGCGTCCGCGGCACGCTGGACGTGCGGCAGACGCATGCCGTTCATCGCCAGGTCGCCCAGTTGTTGGCCGACCTGCGGGAAGCGATACAGAAATAGCGGCGCACCGGACGTTCTGGAAGACGAGGAAGCTGGCAGGAAAATGGGGGCAGAAAAATGAAAGGCGGGGCAGGGCAGGGGGAGGCCGGCTTTTTTCCAAGCCGGGCTTCTGCTTGAGAAGTTCCTCTTCCCAATCCCTTCATGTTTCTGCCCCCATTTTTCTGCCAGCCGTCCCCCATCTTCCTCACGATACAGCGGAGACATCAGCATGATTCGAAGCACGTGGATGATCATTGTCTGCTTTGTTTCTGCCGGCGCTGCCTGGCAATCGGCCGCCCAAACGGCGGCCCAGTTCGAGCAGGCTCGCCGCTACCTGGTCGAACAGGTCATCATGCCCGACGGCGTCAAGGATCCGCGCGTGCTGAAGTCCCTGCGGACCACGCCGCGGCACGAGTTCGTGCCGGCCGACCAGCGGGCCAACGCGTACTATGACATGGGCCTGCCGATCGGCGAAGGCCAGACGATCTCCTCGCCCTTCATCGTCGCCTTCATGACCGAGCAACTGGACCCGCAGCCGGAGGACCGCGTGCTAGAGATCGGCACCGGCAGCGGCTATCAGGCGGCGGTGCTCAGCCCGCTGGTCAAGGAAGTGTACACGATCGAAATCGTCGAGCCGCTCGGTCTCCGGGCCGAACGGACGCTCAAACGCCTGGGCTACACCAACGTCTTCGTCCGCGTCGGCGACGGCTTCCAAGGCTGGGCGGAGCACGCGCCGTTCGACAAGATCATCGTCACCTGCAGCCCGGAGAAAGTGCCCCAGCCGCTGGTGGACCAACTTCGCGAAGGCGGCCTGATGGTCGTGCCTGTGGGCGACGCCTACCAGCAGACGCTGTACCTGCTGGGGAAGAAGGACGGCAAACTGGAAGCCGAAAAGCTCCAGCCCACGCTGTTCGTGCCGATGACCGGGCGGGCCGACGAGGAGCGTCAGCAGCCGGATTCCCAGGGCGGGCCCGGCATCGTCAACGGCAACTTCGAGCAGCCGCCCGGCGACAACGGATACGTGACCGGCTGGTACTATCAGCGGCTGGTCACGTGGGAGACCGGCCGGGACGCGCCCGAGGGCCAGCACTTCATCACGCTGCGGAACCAGACGCCGGGCCGCATGGCCCACATCATGCAAGGCTTCGCAGCCGACGGCCGCACGGTGAGTGCCGTCAACGCCTCGGTGAGGGTAAAATACAACGACGCCAGGCGGGGCCGGGGCCGGACGGAGATCCCGGCCGCCGTGGTGACGTTCTACGACGAGAACCGGAAGGAAGTCGGCACATCCTTCCTGGGCGTGTTCCTGGGATCCGGTCCTTGGCAAAAGCTGACCAAGGAGATCCGCGTCCCGCCGCAATCGCGGCAAGCCATCCTCCGCCTGGGCTTGTTCGGCAGCACCGGCGAAGTTTCCTTCGACGACGCCCGCATCGAACCCGCCGCCCGGCGGTGAGTCTTGGAGTGCGGCGACTTGTCGCCGCTTTGGCGCGAACGCCGCCGCCGCTCGCCGGCATGGGTTCAGATTCAGAGCCTCGGCCAGAACCGCCGTCACACCGGGGCCACCGGCGCGGTCCTGTGCGCGGCTCCAAAGCGGCGACAAGGCGCCGCACTCCAAACTGCACTCGCCGCGGCCGGGCTTCGATCACAGATCGAAGTTGTTCTCGGCCTTGGGCGCAGCTACCGTGACCTTCAACGGAGATGTTTCCGGATTGGTGTACGGCGCCGGCACGTAATGCTTCAGCCCTTTGGCGATCGCATCGTTCTCGTCGATGATATCCGTCGGTGGCGGGCCGCCGTCCGGCATGGCCACCCGGCTGAGCACCACGGTGTATTCCCCGGGGATAACGCCCTTCGATTGGTCCGGCGGCACGCCTGGCGCCAGCGTCGACATCTCGTAGGCTCCGTCGGCGTCCGTAACCGCCGTTGCCTCGCGTCCTCCGGTGCTCTGGATGGTCGGAATGAAACGGATGTTGGCGCCGGGCAGCGGCTTGCCCTCCACCGTCACGCGGCCCGTGGCGGGAACGGCGTTACTCATAAAACTGAGGTCGCCTTTGCTCCCGCAGCCGACGTTCCACAACGTCACTCCCAAGACAAGCACGAGAACAGCCGTCTTCTTCGCGGTATGCATCCCTGTTGGCCTCCCAAACGAAAACGAAAGAAACCCGAGCACGATTCTCTTCCGCAAGCCTGCAACGCTTCCCGCACCGCCTGCAGCCAAGAGGGGACAGCGGTCTTTCGTCCCAACGGTCTCAAGGACGCGTCGCACCACGGGGCCGGTGCCCCGCCTTCACACCCCATTTCGCGAACCTCGCCTCAGAACTGCCCGATCGGCTCTCCGTCCGCGATGACGCTCAGCCGGTTCCGCAGCGTGGCATCGGCGCTCTGGGACATGAAGCGGACGGACGCGTCACCCAGCAAGATGTGCAGCCCGCCCGGATGAAAGCTCCCCGTATTCATCCAGTCGCCCAGTCTCTTTCCGGCAAACTGATCGTTGCACTCGTAGGGAGGGCTTCCCCAACTGACGTAATAAAACGTCCAGTTCGGCGGGTTCCGCGACAGCGACAGGCCGACTTGGGTGTAACCCCGCTGGGCCCATTCCGCGTTCGAACCGTTGCAGCAGCAAGCTCGGAACGATTCCGTCATGGCCACCACGTTGCTCGTGCCGTCGGTGATGTGCTGGGTAGAGCAGAAGCTGTTGTCCTCGAACATGGTGCGCGACGTGGGCGCATTCTGCGCGACAAAACTTGCATTCGGACTGGCGCTGCCCCCGGAAAGAGGCGGCTGAGGAGTGATCGAAGAGTGAATGCCCGTGCCAAACGCGTAACGGAAATCGGCTTGGTCGTACAGGGCCTGCTGCTCCAGGAACGGCAGCATCAACACCAGACCGTTCAGGTTCATGGCCGTGTAGCCCTGCGGCACCAACGTGGCGGCGTTGGCACAGTCGCGGTTGGCGACCTGCGCCGGCGGGAAGACCTTGTGCGTGTCGAGGTAGTTGTGTAGCGCCACGCCCAACTGCTTCATCTTGTTGGCACACTGCGTGCGCCGCGCCGCCTCCCGCGCGGCTTGGATCGCCGGCAGCAGCAAGGCGACCAGGATCCCAATGATGGCGATCACCACCAACAATTCCACAAACGTAAATGCCAGTCTCTTCCACCGTCGCATGGCTTGCTCCTCCCCAAGGATGAAACAAAAGGGCGATTGGCTCGCTCGTGGCGTTTGCGGTTCCCGAGACCCCCGCTGCTTGCCTGAATTCTATCGAGGACCCTCCTTGCCGTCCACTGAAATTGAGGGAATCTTGCAGCAATCGAGTGCCCGCCCCGCAACGTCTCAGATCGCAGAAAACGGGCTTGTTCGAGAAATCAGGCCTCCGATCGGCAAGCAGCTTCCGCAAGGGCTCAGTCGCGTTTCTTGGCCGAAAGCTTCTCATACAACTCCAGCATCGACTCGATTTCACGGACGGCGAACGTGTCCCCGACGGCGTGGGCGACCCCCAGCGCCTTCCGCGCCGTCCCCGCCGCCTCGCGGAACTGTCCCGCAACCGCATGCATTCCGGCCAAGATCCGCAGGCCCTGCAGATCCTTGTAGCCGGTCAGCTCGCACGCTTTGCGAGCCATCGCCAGCGCCTGCTCGATGTCTGCCGGACTTGCGCGGACGTCGGCAATGCACAGAGACGCCAAGCCCAGCATGGCCGGGATAAACTCGGTATCCAGGTCCAAGGCGCGTCGGTAGTGCCCGGCGGCCTCCGTCGGCTTCCCCCCACGCTGCAGGATGTATCCCCAGTAATAGTTCGCGGTCGCGTCGGTCGGATTGAGCCGGAGGGCTTCGCCCAGGTGCTGCACCGCTTCCTCGAACTGGCCCGTCTCCAGCAGGATCCGTCCCAGATTCAAATGCGCGATCGGCGAATTCGGAGATCCCTTCAGCGCTCGCCGGCAATGGTCGGCCGCTTCCTGGGGCTTTCCTTCCTTGGCCAGCACGATCGCCAGACAATGATGGGCGTCGACGTCGTCCGGGTCCACTTCGAGGACGGTCGCGATATGGGTCTTCGCCTCCTCCAGCTTCCCCTGATCGGTCAAGATGGTCGCCAACTCCAGCAGCGCCATAATGTTCTTCGGATTGATCTTCAGCGACTGGCGGAGCAGGGGAGTAGCGGCGACCGGGTCCCGGCCCCATTTCAGCAAGGCGTACGCGGCCCGGAAGTAATTGCTGTCGTCCAGAAAGGCCGCCGCGATCTGCCGGATCGCGCCGGGCCGGGTGTTCACAAACTCCGGAATGTTGGCCGCCCGGTCGGACGCCGAAAAACGGTCCAGCAGCACGGGCACGCTGCTCTCGCCCGCTTCGTCGATGTGCGTCAGAAACAGCTGCGTGTAGTCGGAGAACGCCTTCGAGGAAAACACGAGCCACTTGCCGTTGGGCGACCAGCTGTGCCACGAATTCATCCGCGACGTGTTGCACCGCAACCGGCGCGCCTCGCCGCCCGCCGCCGGAATCAAGTGCAATTCGCTGTCCGGCTGCAGCAGCATGAAACTCTTGGCCCGGCAGAACACGATCCACTTGCCGTCCGGCGAGAACCTGGGGAAGTAGTTGCTCAGGCCGTTATCAGACGCCCCGGCCAGCGGCTCCGGCGTGCCGCCCTGGCCGCCGTTAAAGGGAACGCGGTACAGATCAAAGCGGAAGACCTTGCCTTCCTTGAGAAACTCTCGGCACTCGGCCTGAGTCAGCAAGACGCTCGAGTCGCTGCGCAGGTGTTTCAACTGATAGGCTTCGCTCCGGGCGAACACCAGGTACTTGCCGTCCGGGCTCCAGACCGGATTGCTCTGCACCAGCCGCGGGTCGTCGGCCCCGGGCAGCGCGCGGAACTCCTCGGTCTGGCGGTCGTAGATGGCCACGATCCCCTTGATGGGAAAGAACAGCTGGCTGAACGCCAGATCGTCCGTGGCGACGAACACCGAACGGTCTTTCACCGTGCTGGCCACGTAACGGCCGTCGGGCGACACCTGGGACAACAAGCCGAAGGTCGGCTGCCGGTCTTCCTTCTTGTAGTCGCCCCACGAAATGACGTGCTCCCGGTCCAGAACCATTTCCTGGGCCACGTCCGTGATCACGTACGAACCCTTGTCGTTCGCATAGTCCACGTCCATGCCCAGGACCCGGCCGTCGGCGGAGAACGAATGGCAGTTTCCGCAGACCGGCAGTTTTTCCAGGACCACGGGCGGCGGCTGGCGGGCGGAGATCTCGCCAAACCGCCAGCGGATGCGGGACGGGTCTTTGACCGCGTCGCGGAACGGCAGATTGACCTCGCGATAGAAAATCGGCGCTCCCACTTCATCGTTCGACGTGCGGAGGGAAGTGCTGCCCCTGGAGAGCAACGTGTCTGGCGCCGTGCCGCTGACGCCCACCACCGTGACCCACGCGTCGCCGGAGCGGGAACGGCCCTTGATCGTCTCCCAATCCTCGTCCGCCGGGGTCCACTCCTGCGCAGCGGCCTCGAACTCCAGCGGTGGGCCGTTCTGGAACCGGACCTCGATCCGCCAGGCATCGCAACTCGGGTTGCCGTCCTGCCAGCGAAACGTGGGCGCAGGAATCTCCGGCGGAAACAGCGCGCCGGCCAGGGGATACACGATGTTGATCTGGCGAGGCTCAGCCAAGTCTTGACCAGCGGTGTCGGCTTGACTGCTGTTGGCGGACCCGGACGCATCTGTCTGGGGCCTCGAACAACCCGTCGCCAGAACGGCGAGCATCCCGACAACCATCCCGAATCCAAACCGCATATTAGCCATGTCGCCAAGTACAGATCTGTCTTGTCCGGTCTTCATGAATGGTGCACGGCAGGCTTCCGCCCGGCAAAGCACGCCGAACCTGCGGCCATGATTGCGCTCCGCGAGCAGAATCTGTCCCTGCATGATATCCGCGCGGCGCTCAGGAGGGAATGAATCCCGCCGGCTTGCTCGGCGGGATTCGCGCGGAGAAGGGCCGCGCCCGTGTAGTGGGAAGCCAGACGATCCGCCGGGCAAGCCGGCGGGATTGGCGCGGAGTCTTTCGGACTCGTGAGACCTCACGATCTCCCACCGTCTGGGGCGGGAAAGCTGCGCAGGACGTTGGCAACTCGCCCTGCCCCCGTTGGACGATTCGTGGGGGTGTAGGTATATTGTCCCGCCGTGATGCGCACCTTTCGACTGACCCTGTCCTACGACGGCGCGGCCTACGCGGGCTGGCAGGTGCAGGCCAGCGCGCGGACGATCCAGGCGGAGTTGGAGGCCGCCTTGCATCAGGTGACGGGCGAGAAGATCAGGGCGGTCGCCAGCGGGCGCACGGATGCCGGCGTCCACGCACTGGCGCAGGTGGTCAGCTTCAGCAGCGGCACGCGCTTGCCAACGGATGTGCTCCGCAAGGCGCTGGACGCCAACCTGCCGAAGGATATTGTGGTCCGGGAGGTCCGCGAAGCGCCGGCGGGGTTCCACGCGATCCGCGACGCGCTCCGCAAGCGCTATCGCTACGTGGTCCAGGACGGCCCGATCCGCGACGTATTCAGTCGAGCGTACGCTTGGTACTTTCCTCAACGCTTGGACGTCCAGGCGATGCGGGCCGCGGCGGCGGTGCTGCTGGGCCGGCACGACTTCGCCAGCTTCGAGGCCGCCGGTTCACCGCGGGCCAGCAGCGTGCGAACGATTTACGAATTGAGCGTCGAGCGGCGAGGCGGCGAATTCCTGGACCGGATCGTCTTGGATGTCGAAGCCGACGGGTTCCTTTACAATATGGTGCGCAACATCGTCGGCAGTTTGGTCGAAGTCGGACGAGGCCGGCAAGAAGTGTCGTGGATCGCGGAGGTGCTGGCCGCGCGAGATCGCAAACGCGCCGGCATGACGGCGCCGCCGCAAGGTCTGTTTCTGGTGAGCGTGGACTATGGGTGGTGAGGGGGGTAATCGGTGATCGGTGGTCGGTGACTGGTCACCGGAGACTGATCACCGATCACCGATTACCGATTACCATGCGAATCGCACACGTCATAACTCGGATGATCGTCGGCGGGGCACAGGAGAACACGCTGCTGTGCTGCCAGGATCTGATCGGCTTGTTCGGCGACGACGTGTTGCTGGTCACGGGGCCGTCGCTGGGGCCGGAGGGCGAGTTGCTGACACAGGGCAGGGGAGGGGGGGTGCCGTTGGCGCTGGTCCCTTCGCTGCGGCGGGCGATTCATCCGTGGCGTGACTGGCAGGCGTACCGGGCGGTCAAGCGAATCCTGCGCGGCTTCCGGCCGGATGTGGTTCACACGCACAGCGCCAAGGGCGGCGTGCTGGGACGGCTGGCCGCGCATGCTCTGCGGGTTCCCGCCATCGTCCACACCGTCCACGGAGCGCCGTTCCATCCGTATCAGAGCGCGGCGGCCCGAAATCTCTTTCGCTGGTGTGAAGCGTACGCCGCCCGGCGGTGTCATGCGCTGGTGAGCGTCGCCGACGCGATGACCGACCTGTTGGTCGACGCGGGCGTCGCGCCGCGGGCCAAGTTCACGACGGTGTACAGTGGCATGGATGTCGAACCGTTCCTGGCGGCCGACGAGCACCGCCAGCGCGTGCGGGCCGAACTCGGCTACACGGACCAGCACGTCGTGATCGGCAAGATCGCCCGTTTGTTCCACCTCAAGGGGCACGAGTACCTGATCCCGGCTGCCTCGCGGGTCGTGCAGGCGTGTCCCCAGGCGCGGTTCCTGTTGGTCGGCGACGGAATCCTGCGGGGGGAGTTGGAGAGTCAGCTCCGGCGGGCGGGGCTGGCAGACCATTTCCAGTTCACCGGCTTGGTGCCGCCCGCCCGGATCCCGCAATTATTGGGGGCCATGGACATTTTGGTCCACGTCAGCCTGCGCGAGGGGCTGGCGCGGGCCCTGCCCCAGGCCTTGATCGCCGGCAAACCGGTGGTCAGCTACGACGTGGACGGGGCCCGGGAGGTCGTGATCTCCGGCGAAACCGGGTTTCTGCTGCCGCCGAAGTGCATCGAGCCGCTGGCCGGCGCGCTGGTCCAGCTAGCGTCCGATCCGGGTCTGCGGCAGCGCCTGGGGCACAGCGGCCGCCAGCGGTTTTCCGAGACGTTCCGGCATGAGCACATGACGCGCCAGCTGCGGAGTCTGTACGAGCAGTTGCTGACACGCGGCGGTGCACTTTCGGAGCGGCCCGCTGTGGGTTAAACTGTGGACCCGTTGGAGCTTTCCGCCTTGGTCCGGAAAGGTCCTGCCGGCGGCGGGCAGCGGGCCACGTTGCCGTGCGGCGAGTACCCAGCAACCAGCGCAGGTGTGGACGTGACTAAGGTTCGTGATTTCGTCGGTCCGTATCGGCTGGCGCGGCTGATTCGCGCCGGTCACTCGAGCATGATTTGGGAAGCGGTCAAAGAAAAGACGGGCGAGCGGTTTGCGCTGAAGATGCTCAAGACCGAGGTCGCCAGGAACCGCGAGGAGTTGGGCTATCTGAAGCACGAACTCGACGTGGCGAAAAACTTGCACCACCCCAACGTCATCCGCGTCTTTGAATTGGACGCGCAGGCGGCGACCCCGTACCTGGTGTTGGAACTCTTCAGCGCGTTGAACCTGAAGCAAGTGCTGCGTGAAGGTCCGGACCCGATTGCCTATCTGGCGGACAAGATCATCAACCAGGCCAGCCATGGCCTGCACTACTTCCACGAAAGAGGTTGGGTCCACTGCGACATCAAGCCGGACAACTTCCTGGTGGACGACGACGGCAACGTGAAACTGATCGACTTTGCCATCGCCCAGCGGCCCAAACGCAGCCTGCTCAGCTTCTTCGGCGTCAAGCAGACGGTAAAAGGGACGCGGAGCTACATGTCGCCGGAGCAGATTCGCGGCGAAGTCCCCGACGCCCGCAGCGACGTGTACAGTTTCGCCTGCGTGGTGTTCGAGTTGCTGACGGGCCGGCCGCCCTACACGGGCTCGTCGCCCACCGAGTTGCTGGAGCGGCACCTGCGCTCCTCGGTTCCCTCGGCCGTCGTTTACAATCACAATGTGTCCCGCGAATGCGCCGAGTACGTGAAAAGGATGATGAACAAGAAACGCGAGATGCGCCCCAAGTCGATGTGGGAAGTGCTGCAGGCGTTCCGGGAATTCCAGATTTTCAACAAGAAGCCGCAGCCGCCGAAGTTGAAGTTGTCGGAGATGCAGCTGGGGCCGGTGACGGACGCCGACGCTCTGAAACAGCTGCCGCAGCGCAGTGAAGGACAGCCGACGGATGAGGAAGGATAGCAGTATGGAGACACCGGCACTGGCACCGGGGCTGGAATTCGAGCAGCCCATCCACGAACTGGAAATGCGTCTGAGCGAGCTGGAACGGCTGGCGGACGGGCGGCCGGAAACGGAAAACGAGATCCGCCGCCTGCGCCGCGAATGGGTCAAGGTCACCAAGCGGGTCTACGAAAATCTGGATCCCTGGCAGACCGTCCAGGTCGCCCGCCACAAGAACCGCCCCTACACTGCCGATTACTTGGGCCTGGCGTTTGAGGAGTTCGTCGAGCTGCACGGCGACCGCCACTTTGGCGACGACCGCGCGATCGTCGCGGGGTTTGCCAAGCTGGACCAGTACAAGGTCATGGTGATCGGGCACCAGAAAGGCCGGACCTACAAGGAGCGGGCGGCGTGCTACTTTGGGTGCGCGCATCCCGAGGGCTACCGCAAGGCGATGGCCAAGATGCGGCTGGCCGCCAAGTTCTCCCTGCCCGTGATCGCCCTGATCGACACGCCCGGCGCCTACCCTGGCGTGGGCGCCGAGGAGCGGGGGCAAGCCTGGGTGATCGCCGAGAACATGTACGAGATGTCGCGCTTGCCCACGCCGATCGTCTGCGTGGTCATCGGCGAAGGCGGCAGCGGCGGCGCGCTGGGCATCGGCGTGGGCGACCGGGTGGCCATGCTGCAGCACGCGTACTACTCGGTCATCAGCCCCGAGGGCTGCGCCGGGATTCTCTGGAAGAGCGGCGAATACGCCGAGCAGGCCGCTCGGGCGCTGCGGTTCACCGCTACCGACCTGCTGCAGTTCGGGATCATCGACGCGGTCATTCCCGAACCCCTGGGCGGCGCCCACCGGGACCATCATCAGATGGCGGCCCGGCTGAAACTCTATCTGGTCCGGACGCTCCGCGAACTGCTGGCGACCCCGCCGGACAAGCTGCTCGCCGACCGCTACGAAAAATTCCGCCGGATGGGCGTTTTCTTGGAGGCGCCGGCGGCGGCGGAAACCGGATTGGGAGCCGGTTGAGCGGACGTTTTTTGGAGTGCGGCGACTTGTCGCCGCTTTGGCTTGACGGGGACGCGACGAGCGGGCTTTGTGTTCCGTCGGCTTGGTCGCGGCTCCTGAACCCAATCCTCTGCGGCGCGGCGGGCCGCTGTCCAAAGCGGTGACAAGGCACCGCACTCCAAAACTCGCAAGCCGCCGCACTCCAAAACTGGCCAAG
>CAYUFW010000062.1:0-10415 GCA_964443915.1 uncultured Pirellulaceae bacterium | reverse complement strand
GACAAGGCACCGCACTCCAAAACTCGCAAGCCGCCGCACTCCAAAACTGGCCAAGGATTCTCTGGAAGAGCGGCGAATACGCCGAGCAGGCCGCTCGGGCGCTGCGGTTCACCGCTACCGACCTGCTGCAGTTCGGGATCATCGACGCGGTCATTCCCGAACCCCTGGGCGGCGCCCACCGGGACCATCATCAGATGGCGGCCCGGCTGAAACTCTATCTGGTCCGGACGCTCCGCGAACTGCTGGCGACCCCGCCGGACAAGCTGCTCGCCGACCGCTACGAAAAATTCCGCCGGATGGGCGTTTTCTTGGAGGCGCCGGCGGCGGCGGAAACCGGATTGGGAGCCGGTTGAGCGGACGTTTTTTGGAGTGCGGCGACTTGTCGCCGCTTTGGCTTGACGGGGACGCGACGAGCGGGCTTTGTGTTCCGTCGGCTTGGTCGCGGCTCCTGAACCCAATCCTCTGCGGCGCGGCGGGCCGCTGTCCAAAGCGGTGACAAGGCACCGCACTCCAAAACTCGCAAGCCGCCGCACTCCAAAACTGGCCAAGCGGCCGGTTTTTCGGACTACCGGGAACGTCCGATAATGTTTCTTATGTTCGGTTATGGATGGGGTTTTTCCAGGGAAATCCGCAAACCGCTGCCGACGCGGGTTCGGCCGCTTCGGAACGCCCACGGCGGCTAGCGCCGGTCCGCTCACGAGCGATCATCTCAGGCCCGAAGCCGCGCTAACGGGTCCGTTGCGAGTCCTGGAATTGCCGCAGCCAGCGGGCCACGGCGTCGTCGCTCGGACTGCCCTCCTGGCCGCCGGGATTGGCGCCCGGATCGCGGTTTGAATCGAGGATTCCGGCGGTCGGCAAACGCTCCTGCAAACGGTCGTTCCAGACGCCTTCTGGGAGCCCCGGTTCGCTGCCATCCGACGCGACCGGATTTCCGCGTCCCAGACGCTCGTCCAGGGTCCGCAGGTAGGGTGCTAGCACCCCTTGGAGTTCGGCGGGCATGATCGCCTCGGAGCGGTCCAGCAGCAGGGCGATATAATGCCCCGATTTCGACTGGACGATCTTCTCACGTGAGGGTTCGCCCAGCAGGGTGACGGCGAACAGGGTGATGACCGCGCACCACAGGACGCCCCGGCAGAACCCCAGGACCGCCCCGGCATGGCGGTCGAATTCCTTGAACTTGATCCGGTCGATCACCTCGGACACGAAGCGGAAAGCGAGCCAGATGGCTGCCGACGCGCTCAGGTACACGATCAACATCGCCAGAAACTTGTTCCAGGGCGGCTCGGCTTTGATCGCCGCGGCGACGGGCTGGTGGAAGTGGTAGGCGATGAAGTAGCTGGCCACGATGGAACTGATCGAGGCGACTTGCCAGGCGAGCCCTTTGCGGGCACCGAACACGGTCGCCGCGCCCAACACTGCTAGCATGACGAGGTCGTAGGTTTCCATGATTTCCGGCTCCCAGGGGTGGCGGAGTATAGCGGTCGCCGGCCCGTGGGCGAAGAGCAATCGGTTGACCTTGGCCTCTGCCCTGGCCGCCGGTATAGTCTCCGCCGCCGTTTGGAGCCAAGTCGTGTCGGCGGACATGGAGCACGCGCTCGGCTATTCGGAGCACGTCAGGCGTGGGGATGCACGGGCGGGGCCACGGACGGAATTTCGATGGCAGACTTCAGGACTCACATTACCGTCAGCACGCTGCTGGGCGCCGGTTGCGCGGCGGCCGGCTACGCGCATCAAATTCCGCTGTCGAGCTGTCTGGTGGCAGGGGGGCTGTGCAGTCTGGCGGGCATGTTGCCGGACCTGGACAGCGACTTCAGCGTGCCGGTCCGCGAACTGACGGCGCTGACTGCGGCCCTGGTCCCGGCGCTGATGTGGCCGGGACCGAGATGCCCATCCGGCTGTTCAAGTCGGGCGCCGTGGTGCTGGGATTCGTCTCCCACCTGGTGCTGGACGAGTTCTTCAGCGTCCAGGTGCGGCGGGGGCGGTTGCGGATCAAGCATTCGCTGGGCACGGCGCTCAAGCTGTGGACGACCAGCAGCCTGTGGGCCAACGTCTCGACGTACGGCAAGCTGGCGGCGCTGGCGGCCCTGATCTACAGCGATCCCTACCTGATGAACCAGTTGGGCGTGGAACCCGCGGAGATTCGCGACTCGGCCCGGCAGTGGTTGGATCGCGCGGCCGATCGTGTGTCCCCCGCGCGGCCGTGGCTGCCGGCGCCGCAGACGCGTTCCGGCGAAAACGGTCTGCCGGTCGAAGCCGCGCCGTCAGGCAGCGGCAGCGGCGACACGGCTAGAAGGACTTTCGACTATCCAGTAACAGAGTTACCGGCCCGTCGTTGACCAGGGCCACGTCCATGTGGGCTCGGAACTTGCCGGTCGCGGCCGGCACGCCCAAGCGTCGCACGGCGGCGACAAACTCGTCGTACAGGCGTTCGGCCAGATCGGGTGCGGCGGCGTCGGTAAAGCTGGGCCGCTTGCCGCGGCGGCAGTCGCCCCAGAGCGTGAACTGGCTGACCACCAGAATCTGACCGCCGATGTCGAGCACCGAGCGGTTCATTTTGCCCGCGTCGTCTTCGAAGATCCGCAAGCCGGTAGTTTTTTCCGCCAAGTAGTCGACGTCGGCTTGCGTGTCGTCGTGAGTAACGCCCAGCAGCACCAACAGCCCGCGGCCGATCTGGCCCACGACCTGCCCCTCAACCGTCACGCTGCACCGGCTGACACGCTGCACGCAAGCTCGCACGCTTCGTCTCCCCTGCCCTGCTCTTCCCTGCCCTGCCCTACCCTACGAGAACGCCGTGAAGGCGTCCTTGACGGTGTCGTAGAGCTTGAACAGTCTCTGCTGCGGGTCGAACACCTTGAAGATCACGCGGTGTTGCTCCTGCAACTCGCAAAGCTTCGTTTCGCCCTTCGGATGATTGCCGAGGATGTGCTCGCGGAGCAGGACCAAGACGCGAATGAAATCGCTGGAGAACCGCTCGACGTTCGTGAACCGCACGATCAGCTTGGCAGGGTTCTCCGCTTTCAGCAAGGCCGCCAACTCTCGCTTGGCAGCCGCGATCGTCTGTTGGTCGAAGAAATCGGACGCCAGCAGGGTCACGATGGTCACATCGCCGAGCTTCTCGGACTGGTAAATGGGATTCGCACCGTTCATGGATCTGGTCTCGCTGCAAGAGGGCATCAGGAGAACGACCGTACGGCCTCGCTCACATCCTCCAGGATTTCGAACGCCGTGCCGTCCAGATTGAGCACTCGAAAGATGTCGCGCTGGACCGGCTGCAAGGAACAGAGCTTGATTTTTCCGCCGGCGCCAATCTGCTTCTTGAAGCTCAGCAGAGTCCCGATGAACTCTGTCGAGAACCGCTGGATGTTCTGGAAGTCGACCACGACTTTGACCGGCTTCTCGCGCTGGGCGAATTCGACCAGTTCTTTCTTGGATTCAAAGTTCAACGTCTGGTCGATGAAATCGAAGACGATCGGCGTGACGATGGTCACGTCGGCCTTGCGTTCGATCCGAAAGTGGGCCAATTCACGGGTCACGGCATCACCTTGCGGGCGAATCAGGTTGGGCAAGCAGAGGAACCTGGAAACTCGGTCGCTTCCGCCACGGGGTGCAAGCTCGCGCTGCCAGCACGGTGTCGGACCGGCCTTCTCTGCGTTAGCCTAGTCTTCCCGGCTGCGCCGGTCAACTGCCTGCCGCGTCCGCCGCGCGGCGCTTCGCCGCCGGGGAAGCGGACTGCCGCCCCCCCTCCCCTGCCCTGCTCCGCAAGGCTTCAGCGAGAATGGACTTGCCTTTCTACGAGCAAAGCCTAATACTGGTCTTCAGGTGTGGGCCTTTTTTTCAGGAACCGCCTGCGGAACGGCGCTGGGATCAGGAGGACGATCGCATGTTGGTAGATTTGGCCCCTGGTTGGAAGACCGAATTGGACCGTGGTCCGGGCTGGCTGTTTGTCAAGCTGTACGGACCGGAAAGTGTCGACGCCGACGCCACGGGATTGGCCGAGAGCCTGTGCATGATGATGAGGCAGGAGCTGAAAGGACGCTTGCTCCTGGAACTCGAAAACCTGCAGGAGATGCCGCCGGACCTGGTGGACGAACTCCACCTGCTGCGCGACGAAATGGAGCGGCAGGGGGCGATCCTGCGGCTGTGCGGGTTGGCCGTCGAGCACGAGGCGCGCCTCTGCGACAGCGACTTCTCGCAACGATTCACGCACTACCGTGATCGCGAGGAGGCGATCGCCGGCTTCTTTCGCCCCGGCAAGCCGCGCTAGGGCGACACGAAAAAGATCCTGACGAAGAGCCCCGCGTTCTGCGCAGCAACCGGGGTTTTTCGCAGGACGTCGCGTGTCCGGGAACGCCGACCGGAACGCACGCCTTCCGTCCCCGCTGCTCGCCCTGTCTGGGGCTCGCCCTGTCTTGCCGCCTAGACGTAGGCATCCTCCAGATCGCCCTGTTTGGCAATCCAGTCGACCTCCAGCTGATTGTCCACGCGTTCGACCCCGTCCACCCTCCGCACGATTTCCTGGGCCACTTGCTTCTGGTAGTACGAAGGGACGATCCCTCGCAACACAATGCGCCCCGGTCGCATCTCGATGTGCAGCGTGTGGCCTTTCAGATGAGGGCTGCGGTGAAGGGCGGAGCCGACTCGGTCGAACAACGTCGTCGCGGCATCCGACATGGCACGTCTCCTTACGGGAGAGGAACGAACATCCGTTTTTCGCCGGATCACGTTATGCCGAGCACGACGAGGATCGCACTTTGCGCTCGGCGCGACCACCACTGTCGAGACTCATCGAGTCCAACGGCATTGTATCTTTTCTGTCCAAAGCGGGGAATAGCACTTTCTGGCCCTGGGCTTGACAAACCGGCCGCGCCGGCCAGCGATGAGGCGCCTCGGCCTGCATGCTAGCAGCAGACTGCGGCGGACGCGGGAAACTGCGCAGTCGTCGGCCGCTCGCAACAGGCGCCGCGCCGGCCCCCCCCTGCCCTGCCCTCGCGACAGCGGGCCCGTTCACTCGACCGCCATCTGCCGGGCGGCCTTCCTTTGCCGCCAGATGGCACTGAAGATCAGGCACGCGAGCCAGGGTCCGAATTCAAACCACGTGACGACGAAGTCGAAGAACGCGGCGCCGACGTAAGGCGTCCCGGCGACCTGTGCGTCGAAGAACTGGTACACGAACCAGAACCGCAAGTAGTACAGCAACACGGCCCCGCTCATCCACAGCCACACCCGGCTGCGGGCGAACACCAACAGCGGCATCACCCACGTCCAGTACCAGGGGTTCAGCGTCGGCGACAGAAACCAGAACCAGGCCAGGATCAGAAAAGCCGACTCGAACCACACGGCCGCGTCCGCACTCCTCAGCGACCTGCGGACGCACCAGGCTGCGATGCCCAGCGTCGCCAGCAGCGAGACCGCACGCACGATCAGGAACGAAGCTTGCCAGCGGTCGCCGGCCAGGCGAGCCGCCAATGGGGTGACCACCGCGGACCGCGGTGCCTCGGGAGCGATCGAGAACCAGGGCGGCGGACGGTCCTGCCGGACGCCGTTGGGCAGCACGTTCTCGAGTGCGATCATGAACAGAAAGTCGTTCATCTCCCAGCGCATCAAGAACATCTTCAGCCCCCGGCGGGGGTCGGACGCCGAGGCTGCCGAGGAGCCTGGCGGGGCTGTCCGCGCGTCCACGGCGGCAGCCGGCCCTGGCCCGCGGGGGCCGAGCGGCGGCAACAGCGGCCAAAGGACGACGAGCGCGGTCGCCAGGAAAACGTCCGCCGCGACCCAAAACCACCGCCAACCAAGGCGTTGTACGATGAGCGCCGCAAACAGTGGGACCAGCCAGACCGGATACAGTTTCGCGCCGACCGCCAGCGCCAGCGCTCCACTGGCGGCGACCGCACCGAGACCGCTGCGGAACGCGGGACGCGGGCGAGCGGCCCGATCGCCTGCCTCTGCGGCGTCAGGTGTTGCCAGCGACTTCGCCGCCAACCAAACGGCCAACGTGGTCAACATCACGGCGATCGCGTCCAAGTGTCCGCTGTTGCTGAATTCCTTGAGCACCAGCGGACACCAGGCATACACGAGGCACAGGCCCAGCGGGCGCCGCGTCTGGCGGAGCAAGAGGATCACGAGGGCCAATGTCGCCAGATCGAAGCCGGCGAGCCAGATTCTGAGCACGGTCATGCGCCGCTCGACCGTGGCCCCTTGAGGCATGGTCCAAGCGGCCGCTGCAAAGACCGCCTGACTCACCGGCGGATAGACGCTGGGGAGTTCCGCGTAATGAATCCTCGCGAGCACCTCGCGGAGGTGTGGGTCGGAGTCACGCAAGTCCACCAGGCGGGCCAGCCGCTCGTCGTGCATTTGTTCGCGGCGGGCTGCGAGCACGGCGCCCGGCGGGTAGCGGAACGGATTGATGCCCTGGCAGACGACGCTGCCGTCCCAGAGGTACCGGTAGATGTCGATCTCCTGGATCGGGATCGAGGGCAGCAGGATCAGCCGATAGGCCAGCGCCGCGCCGATCAGGAAGGTCAGTTGGCCGCGGCGGAGCGGACAGCGGGCGACGAAGAACACCGACAGCAAATAGACGACAAAGGCTGCGCCCAACAAGGCCACCGCAACCAGAACCGGGCGATCGGGGAAGGCGTCCGTGTGCTCGAATCGCCAACTCCACCGTGCCAAGACCGCGTACAGACAGCAGGAAACGGCGGCCAGCAGCAGCCACAGGCCCCAACTCGCTGTGCCCGAAAGGCGCTGCGTCAGGGCTGCGTCCGCGGCGCTGGCTGCCAGCCGTACTTGGCGACCGTCCATAAGATCTTCCCGCCGGCGCGGATGCTGCCCGCCACCGTGCCGCTGATTTTACTGTGGCCCACCCGGCGCCGATAGGGAACGGGAACCTCGCGGATCCGCAACCCGGCGCGGACCGCCTTGATCTGCATTTCGATCGTCCAGCCGTAGTTGCGGTCTGCCATCGCCAGACCACACAGCGGAGCGTAGCCGATCGCGCGGAACGGCCCCAGATCGGTGTACGCCGCGCCGAACAGCCGGCGCATCAGGAAGCAGGCCAGACGGTTGCCGAACACGCTTTGGGGAGGCATCGCGCCCGGCTCGCGGCGGCCGGTCAGGCGGGAGCCCAAGACAAAGTCGGCCTGGTCCTGCAGGATGGGCTCGGCCAACTGCGGCAGAAGTTCCGGATGGTCGCTGTAGTCGGCGTCCAGAAAGACGACGACGCGCGGCGGCGTGCCGCCGCGCTGGATGCCCTCGCCAACGGCGATCAGGCCGCGCAGGCAGGCGGCGCCGTAACCGCGCTGCGGCTCCTGGATCACCGTCGCGCCGCCGCGGACCGCCACTTCGGCCGTCCCGTCGGAGCTGCCGTTGTCGACCACGATCGTCTGCCCCACCGCAGGCAAGTCCGCCAGCACCAGGGGCAGCGACTGCTCCTCATTCAGCGCGGGGATGATGACGGTCACGGCGTCGAACATGACTCAGCGCACCCCCCTGCCCTGCCCCGCTTCGTAGCACGGAATCTATCCCGTTCCGAACGGATGGAACTCCGTTGTACTTTGGTCGCGGCCAAGCGCGTTATTGCAGCCACGACGGCAGCAGGCCGGCGGCCGGCAAGGCGAACACTTGGACGCTCAACACGCCGGGCGTCGCCAGCACTTCCTCAATCGCCTGCGGCGGCGGCGGGCTGTCCAGGCTCAAGACGCCGATAGCTTCGCCGCCCGGGTGCTCGCTCTCGCGGCCGACCGACATTTGCGCGATGTTGACGCCGTGTTTGCCGAACACGGTGCCGACCGCGCCGATCACGCCGGGTACGTCGCTGTGTACGAACGACAGCAGGTTCCCGTCCAGGTACGCCTCCAAGCGATAGTCGTTCAGCCGGATGAGGCGGGGCATGTTGTTGCCGAACAGCGTTGCCGCGGCGGTGAACGTCTGCCCGCGGCTGGTCACCGCCGCGGTCACGGTGGAACTGAAGACGACGGGTTTGCTCTGCGTTTCCTCGCGGATCTGGATGCCGCGCTCGCGGAGCAACAGCTCCGCGTTGACGATATTCACCTCGTCCTCCATCGCGCCTTCGGCCAGGCCGGCGCAGAAGGCGGCCGTCAGCAACCGGGTCTCCTTCTCGGCTACCTCGCCGCGGTACTGCAGCGTGCAGGCCTCCAGGCCGCCGTCGTGTACCTGGGCCAGCAGGCGGCCCAAACGATAGGCGGCGTCCAGATAGCCGCGGAGCGCTTCCAGCGTCTGCGGCTGGATCGCGACCACGTTCACCGCGTGCCGGATCTCGCCGGTCTTGAGGAAGTTGACCAGCAACTGCACGCCCTCCACGGCCACCAGCGTCTGCGCTTCTTCCGTGCTCGCGCCCAGGTGCGGGGTGCAGACGACGTTCTTCATGCCGAACAGCGGGCTGGACGTGCAGGGTTCGTTCTCGAAGACGTCCAGGGCCACGCCGCCCAGCTTGCCGCTCTTCAGACCCTCGACCAGCGCCGCTTCGTCGTAGATGCCCCCGCGGGCTCCATTGATCAACCGCACGCCGGGCTTCATCATCTCGATTTCCTTTGCGCCGATCAGGTGCTTGGTCTCCGGCGTCAGCGGCGTGTGGACCGTCAGGTAATCGATTCGCGGCAGCATATCGTGGACGGTTTCCACACGCTCGATGCCGAGCTTGGCCGCCGCCTCGGCGGACAAGAACGGGTCGTAGGCGATGACCCGCATCGCGAAGGCCAGCGCCCGCTTGGCGACTTCCGTCCCGATGCGTCCGAGCCCGATCACGCCCAGCGTCTTCTCGGCCAACTGCGTCCCCATATACGCGTTCCGGTCCCAGCGGCCCTCGACCAGACTCTGGTTCGCGGCCGCCACGTTGCGGGACAGGGCCAGCATCAGGGCGAAGGCGTGTTCCGCCGTGCTGATCGTGTTGCCCGCCGGCGTGTTCATCACGACGATTCCCAGCCGCGTCGCCTTCTGGCGGTCGATGTTGTCGACGCCCACGCCGGCCCGCACGATGGCCCTCAGACGCCGGTTGCCTTCCAGCGACTCGGCCGTGATCTTCACGCCGCTGCGGCAAATCGCGCCGTCGAACTCCGCCAGCCCTTTTCGCAACTCTTCGCCCTTCAGCCCCGTGCGGACTTCGTGTTCGATGCCCTCGGCGGCGTCCAACAGGGCCAGGCCGTCTTTGGAAATCTTGTCGAGAACGATGATCTTGGCCATCTTGGTGCCTTTCGTGATTGCGTCTCCTGGGCGCGGCTGGATCCGGCCCTCGTGCTATGTATCCGATTCCTTGTCTGCCTGAGCGCGTTCTCCGCTTCGGTTGCGGCCGCGAACGCGCGGGATCGCTCAAGCCCCGTTGCGCGCCAAGAAGTCCTTCATGAAGTCGCGCAAGGTTTGCACACCAGCCAGCGGCATGGCGTTATAGATGGACGCCCTCATGCCGCCCACGCTGCGGTGCCCCTTGAGTTCGCAGAGCTGGAGGGCCGCGGCCTCCGCCAGGAACTTCTTCTCCAACTCCTCGTTGGGCAGACGGAACGTGACGTTCATCACCGACCGGCAGTCGGGCTGCGCGTGTCCGCGGTAGAAACCGCCGCTGGCGTCGATCACCTCGTACAGCATCCGGGCCTTCTCGCGGTTCAGCGCGACCATCTTGTCCAGGCCGCCGATCTCCTCCTGCAGCCAGCGCGCGATCAATTGGAACACGTAGACGCCGAACACCGGCGGCGTATTCCACAGCGAGTTGTTCTCGACGTGGGTTCGGTAGTTCAGATAGCCCGCCAAGGAATCCTGACTGCGCTGCAGCAGGTCGCCCCGGATGATCACGATCGTGAGTCCGGCGGGGCCGGCGTTCTTCTGGGCACAAGCATACAGGATGCCATAGCGCCGCACGTCCACCGGGCGGTGCAGGAAATCCGACGAAGCGTCGCACACCAGGGGCACGGCGCCCGTGTCCGGATCGCTCGCGAACTGCACGCCCTGAATGGTCTCGTTGGAAGCGATGTAGACGTACGGGGCCTGAGGATTGAGGGACAGCGAATCCATCGCCGGCAGGCGGTCGAAATTCGTCTCCTTGCCGTTGTAGGCGACATGGACCGGCCCCTCTTTCTTGGCCTCCTCAAAGGCGTATTTGCTCCAGGAGCCCGTCACGACGTAGTCCGCGGCCACGCTGGCCCCGCGCAGCAAGTTCATGGGGATCATCGAGAACTGCAAGCGGGCCCCGCCCTGCAGGAACAGGATGTGATAGTCGTCGGGGATGCCCAAAAGGGCCTTCAGGCGGGCTTTGGCATCCGCGATGATCCCCTCAAACGCCTTGCTGCGGTGGCTGATTTCGAGGATCGAGGCCCCGGCGCCGGGCAGGCACAAAAGGTCTCGTTGCACTTGTTCCAGAACCGGCACGGGCAACACGGCCGGGCCAGGGGCAAAATTGTAAACGCGTTCGG
>CAYUFW010000061.1:25584-30324 GCA_964443915.1 uncultured Pirellulaceae bacterium | reverse complement strand
CGAGCCTCCAAACTGATTCACCTGCCGACCGAGGCGGCAGGGGTCTGGTCCGTGGTGTCCCGCGTTTTCTAGCCTTCCAAACTGATCCACCTGCCTGACGAGCAGGCAGGGGTAGGGTGACTCGTGGGCAAGGACACGCTCTCCTGAGCCGTGCCGAATTCTCCGGCGACGAACCGCTGTCGGACCGGCGTCGCGTATTCCGTTTTCGCCACCCCATTGCTACCAGGAGCCATCGGATGTACACCTTTGAAGTCAAGATTCGCCTTGCCGGCCGCGTGTCCTACGTTGAAGTGACCGCCAGCGACTCGGCCCACGCCCGGATGCTGGTCGCCGCCCAGTACGGCGACGCGGTGACGGTTTTGCAGACGAGGCGGGTAAGGTAGGGGATTTGCAGCCCTTTTTGCAGAGTTCGGAAGACCTCGTCGCGACCACTTCGGGTCAGCGACCGTCATGAAGCAGTCGTCCAAGAGGCGCATTTTGTGGGCACCAAGAGAAAATGGAGCAATGTCGATGGCGAATTCCCAACATCTGACGGATGTAGTGTTTACAGGCTTTGATTCTGCTTGGGGCGGAAGGCAGCGGGGAGCGATTTGCGATCTTCACGGTGAGGTCTCGAATGGGCGTGTGTGTCTTCGGATTGAGGATGCCCCGATCTCGGTCACATGGGAGGATGCGTGCCTTCGCTTTGCAAATTGCTACAGTGAGTGGCCGAACCACATGGTGGCGATTGATCAGGGGCTAGTCGTCAATAACTCGGTCGGCATGCGTACGGTTGAGCGAAACCTGGCTCGCGCACTGATGCTAGATTTCGGCTGTGGTGCCTATCCATCAAATACCTCGAACTTGTCGTGCTACGGGCCTCTCGCGGGTATTTGGAGATTGCTTGGAACGTTGATCACGGGCGGATACTTGCACAACCCACTGAGCGTGGCGAACCGTTCTCCAGGCAGGTACTTTTTCGAATGCTACCCACACCCGGCGCTGATAGGGATCTTCAATCTTGATAGAGCCTTGCCTTACAAGGTCCACCGACGTGACGCCGATGCCTGGGAAGAACTGCTCGGCCTTCTCCGTTCACTTTCGAACAGCGACTTGGATTTGTCGATTGTGAACGTAGGCGATCACGTTCCGGCCACTTTGGGGCAGACCAAGAGCAATGAAGACATGCTCGATTCGATTATTGCAGCTTACACAGCGGCTTACTTCTGGTGGTATGGCACGAAAAGGTCAATCGTGTTGGGAAGCCTCACGGACGGCTACATCGTTACACCCTACAGCGAGCGGACGCTTGCGCGTTTTCGGGCAGTTTTCCGCGACGACGAGCTTAACGCCGCAGGGACCGCCCCTGTGTCACTTGCTCCGTGTCTGCCACCGGCGACGTCTTGTTTGGCAAGTTCCCCTGCGCCGGATGATCGTTCCGCCCCGGCCAAAATCGGTTCAATTCCACCGGAATCCGAGAACGTCGTTGACCTAGTCGCCACCGACACGGGTAACCTCTGGTGTAACGCGAATCAATGGATGATCCGAGAGCGGTGTGAAGAATGGCGACTTGTTGTTCGCTTCATTGATGTTGACGGCGAACCATCTGTCGTCTTCGTGCCCTTCGACAATCAAGGCAGCAAACAAGGGGGCATGAAGCCGGGGCGGGACGACGAGTCCGTATGGAAATTCATCACGGAGGGCGTCTCGAGAAACAACCGAAGGACGTTCCGCGTCGAACATCGCTACGAACGCCTTTGATGCCAAGGCCAGGGCCAGCCACGCTCCAACGCCCTGAAATCAGGCCCACGGGTGTAACGCCAGGACGGTGCAGTTCGTCGGCGTGACCGGACGCACGACCACCCCGGGTTCCATTTTCGGTGAGGCGTCGCACGACACTTCTTTACCGTGCCAACCGCGATAGCGTTGCGGCTTGCGGCAAGACGTGCTGCGATTCATTCCTCGCAACGGTGTGAGATCAAGATAGCGTTCTGCTCGCACGTCCCAATCTTGTCACGAAACCTGCCGCGCGTAGCCTTTCGTGTCGTTCTTGCGATACTATTTCCAGCGGCGCGTGGTTTCGTTTCGTGTGTTGCGTTTCCCTGCCCCTGTTTTTTTGGAGGACCGCCGCTTGTCTCGACCTGGCCGTTCTTGCCGTGTGACCGTTTTTGTTCTCCGCCGCTCTGACAAGACGCGGCGGGGGATTACCGTACGCTATCGGCGTTTGGGCTCGTTCCGCATGGCCGAGCGCGGCAAATATGGCCACCGGGAACGGATGGCGGCCGCCGCTTGGGTCAGGTGCGAAGGCGCCCATCGCGGGGAGACGCTCGCCCAGTTGGAGGCGCCCGAGGAACTTGTTCGCCACCAGACGGACGTCCGGGCGATCGCGGCCGAGATCAAGCCCGGCCCGTCGGACTTCCTGGAGGACGCCTACGTGTACGATAACGGGGTCGAATCGTGGCTGATTCTGATCTCGGATGACGAAACGAAACTGTATTCGCAGTTTGGCAGCCAAACGCGCGACGTGCCGCGGAGCGGCCGCGTCCAGCGGTCCGGCGCCAGCGAGGCGTTTCCTTGGTCGCTGTGGTTCCCGAAGGAAAACTGATCGTACGTGAGCAATGAGGAGAAAACGATGGATGACGCCCTGAACGAGGTCCGCGAGTTCCACCGCCGAATCGGAGCGGCGGTGGCGGATTCGCCGGTGCTGTTGCCGTGTGAACGGGAATCGGCCGGCGAGATGGCCGACGCGATCCGCTCGCTGCTGACGCAGTGTCGGAGCATGGCGGATGACGGGAACAGTTTGCTGGCGCGGCTGTGCCTGGCCCTGGAGGAATTGGCCGAGTGGGTCGAGGCCCATGCCGCGGGTGATCTGGTCGCCGCGGCGGACGCCTGGGGCGACCGGCTGTACGTGCTGCTCGGCGATGCCGTTGCGGCCGGGCTGCCCGCCGCGCCCATTTTCGAGGAAGTGCACGGGTCGAACATGACCAAGATTGCGGCCAAGGCGGGAAGCTTGGGTAAAGGCACGAAGGCCGCTGCCTTTCGCCGGCCGCGGCTGCGGGAGGTGTTGTTTCCGGAGATGTGCGGAACAGATGAGAATCGACTGGCCTGAGGTAACCCACAGGAAACGACCTATCCGATTTTGCGTATGTGTGGCACGGCTTACTTGTTAGCCGTGCTTTTCGGCGACGCAACACGGCTAACAAGTAAGCCGTGCCACACCCGGGCTGCGTGGGCAGTTCATTTGCTGCGAATTGTCTGAGGGGTACATTCAATGCCAATCACGCGAGAGTTTCTGGGGTTCGACCGGCCGGCGCTGGCGATGGCCGCCGAGTACTTGATCGACCGGTTCGGCCGGTCGTCGCTGGCCGATCTTCGCCAGGCGATCGTGGTGGTGCCGGGGGCTCGAGCGGGCCGGCGGCTGTTGGAGATTCTGGTCGAGCGCGCCGAGGGGAAGGGGCCGATGTTCGCGCCGCCGCAGATTGCGACGGTGGGCCAACTTGCCGAATTGCTCTACCAGGCCAAGAAACCGTTTGCCGACGAGCTGACGCAGCAACTGGCCTGGGCCGCGGCGCTGCGCAAGTTCGACCGAACAAAGCTGCCCATCGTCGTCGCCGACCGGCCGGACGAAAACGATTCCGCCCGCTGGCTTGATTTGGGCCGACTGCTGCAATCGCTGCATCGGGAACTGGCCAGCGACGGGTTGACTTTTTTCGATGTACTCCAGCGGGGCAAGTCGCTGGCCGGCTTCGAAACGGAGCGCTGGCAGACGCTGGCGGAACTCCAGTATGCCTACCTCGGTACGCTTGACGGTTTGGGGCTCTGGGACCGCCAGACCGCGCGGCTGTTTGCGATCGGGCATCGCGAATGCTGCAGCGATCGGCCGATCGTGCTGGTCGGCGTGCCCGATTTGGACGGAACCCTGCGGCAGATGCTGGATCAGGTCGCCGACCGCGTCACCGCGCTGGTCTACGCACCGCAGGCGTGGGCCGAGCGGTTCGATTCGCACGGCGGCCTGTGCGTCGAGGCGTGGCAGGAGGTTGAACTGCCGATCCCGGACGCCTCGCTGCTGGAGGCAGACGGCCCGGCCGAACAAGCCGAAGAGGTCGCTCGGCGGATCGCGCAGTTCGACGGGCGGTTTCTGGCCGAGCAGATCACGATTGGTGTGCCCGACGAACGGATTGTAGCGCCGCTGGTCCGACAACTCGACGAATGCCAACTGCCGAACCGGTACGGGGCGGGAGAGCCGCTGGCTCGGGCCGGCGTTCATCGTCTGCTCGGCGATCTGGCGGCCTTTGCCCGCAGCGGCCGGTACGCCGACTTCGCCCGGCTGGTGCGCCATCCCGACGCCGAGACGTGGCTGATGGACGCAGGCGTACAGCCGGGTTGGCTGGAAGAACTGGACGACTACTACAACAAACACTTGCCGCGCGGCATCGACGGCCGCTGGCTCGGCCCGCCCGAGGATTGCCGGCGGGTGGGCGATGTCTACGAGCCGGTCGCACGGCTGATCCGGCCGCTGCAAGGGGCGCCGCGAGCGATCCAGCGTTGGCTGCCGGAGATCCGACAGATTCTGTTCGAAGTCTATGGAGGCCGCGAGTTCGATCTGGAAAACGAGGCGGATCGGCGGGCGTGGAAGGCGTGCGGCGCGGCACATGATGCGCTGGACCGGTTGGCGGATGTCCCGGAGACGTTGATGTCCGAGGTCAGCGGCGCCGTGGCGCTTCGGCTGCTGCTGGATCAGGGGAACGCCGAACGGATACC
>CAYUFW010000061.1:24430-25553 GCA_964443915.1 uncultured Pirellulaceae bacterium | reverse complement strand
GATCGTCACCAGCTTCAACGAGGGCTTCGTGCCCTCGAGCGTCAACGCCGATCTGTTCTTGCCGGGCGGTTTGCGATTGGCTTTGGGACTGGACGACAATGCGCGGCGTTATGCACGGGACGCCTACGCGGCGGCAACGCTGCTCGCGCCATGGCGCAACACGACGTTCATCGTCGCCCGGCGGGATGCAGACGGCTATCCGCTGGCGCCCAGCCGTCTGCTGTTTGCCGCCCCGCCGGACGCCGTGGCCCAGAGAGCCTCACGGTTCTTCGCCGAGGCGTCAAGACGGCCTGTGCGCCCGCCGCTGGCCGGCGGCCTGGTCAGTTCGCGTTCGGAACACGCGTTTGAGGTGCCGCTGCCACGTTTGGAACCGGTCACAGAGATCAATGTGACCTCGTTCAAGAAGTATCTGGCATGTCCGTATCGGTTTTACCTCGACCAGGTGTTGAAGTTGAAGCCGATCCACGACGACGCGACGGAACTGGATGGCAAGACCTTCGGCGATCTGGCCCACAAGGTGCTGGAGCGTTTCGGCCGCAGTGAGGCGCGCGATGCGACGGAAGCCGACGCGATTGAGCGGGAACTGAGTCACGGCCTTGACGAACTGGTTCGGGAGCGTTTCGGCGGGCATCCGGGAGCGGTGCTCTTGGTCCAGATCGAACAGTTGCGGCTGCGCTTGCGGGCGTTGGCGCGGTGGCAGGCCGCCTGGGCCGCCCAGGGGTGGCAAATCAAACGTGCCGAGTTCGATCAGCCCGGCAGCTTGGAGGTGGACGGGGAGTCGATTGTGTTGAAAGGCCGCATCGACCGCATCGACGTCAATCAGCGGACCGGCCAGCGGATCATCTTCGATTACAAGACATCCGACGTTGGCGATCCGCCGGAGAATACGCATCGCAAGAAGTCGGGCGAGTGGGTTGATCTGCAGTTGCCCTTGTATCGCCATCTGGTCCGCGCAGCCGGGATCGCCGGGCCGGTTGGGTTGGGCTATATCGTGTTGCCCAAAGAAACGGGCCGCGTCGGAGCATCGTTGGCCGAGTGGACCGAGGCCGACTTGGAGGACGCGGATCGAGCGGCGCGCGATGTGGTGCGCAAGATCCGCAAGGGAGTCTTCTGGCCGCCGAAG
>CAYUFW010000061.1:0-24420 GCA_964443915.1 uncultured Pirellulaceae bacterium | reverse complement strand
CCCGCCGCCAAAATACAGCGAAGACTTGGCCCCCATTTGCCTGGATGGCGTTTTCGGGAGGAGGAAGTGGAGATGAGCCCTGCGCCGTTGGGACACGAGTTGATCCGCGCGTCGGCGGGTACGGGAAAGACGTACGAACTGACGAACCGCTATCTGCGCCTGCTGCGCTGCGGACAGCGGCCGGACGATATTCTGGCTTCGACGTTCACGCGCAAAGCGGCCGGCGAGATCCTGGGACGAATTCTCCTGCGGTTGGCCGAGGCCGCGACCGACGAAGCGAAGCGCACAGGCTTGCAGGCCGCGTTGGGCTCCGAAACGCTCACCCGCGAAGAGTGCCTGATCGTACTGGCCGGGATGGTTCGCCGCTTGCACCGGCTGCGGATCGGCACGTTGGACAGTTTCTTCGCTCAACTGGCCGGCAGTTTTGCGCTGGAGATCGGCCTGCCCCCCGGCTGGCGAATTGCCGACGAGCATGAAGATACGGCGCTGCGGGCGGAGGCGATGGACGCGGTACTGAATGACGAAGATCCCCGCAGCCTGTTGACCCTACTCTACGCGCTGACAGGCGGCGAGACCACCCGCAGCCTCGACCGCGAAGTGCGCAAGAAGCTCAACTCGCTGTACGCGATCTATCGCGAGAGCAGCCGGGACGCCTGGTATCGCGTGCCGCGTTTGCAGGAGTTGCGGGAAGCTCAACTCACCGCGGCCCTGCAAACGCTGCGCGCCGTTCCTCTGCCGCAGCACCGAGACTGGGACAAGGCGCACCGGAAGCATGTCGAGGCGGCCGAAGCGGGCGATTGGGAGTCTTTCGTGAAAGACGGCATCGCCAAAGCCGTTGCGGCTGCCAAGGACAGCTATTGCCGCCAGCCGATCGACGCGGCCGTCGCCTCCGCTTACCGTCCACTGATCGCTCACGCCAGGGCGGTGCTGATGAACCGATTGGCCAACCAGACCGAAGCGACGCACCAATTGCTCGAAAGGTTCCACGACCAATACCAACAACTCAAGTCGCAGGCCCGCGCCTTGCGGTTTGAAGACCTTGCATTCCAGCTTGCGGAGCGTTTTCCCGCTATCTTGGACGCCGACTTCGGCGGCGGGAACAAGGACACGGGCGAGAGAATTGACGGCGATCGACTCGCGGTTCGACTTGACTCACACCTGCAGCACCTGCTGTTGGACGAATTCCAAGACACTTCGCTCGCGCAGTGGTCTGTCATTCGGCCGCTCGCACAGCGGATCGCCGGAGCAGCATCCGCTCAGTCTTTCTTTTGTGTCGGCGACACGAAACAAGCGATCTATGGCTGGCGCGGCGGCGTGGCGGAGATCTTCGATGCGGTCACGCGCGATGTGGCGGACGTCCACCAGCGATCGCTGGACACCAGTTGGCGGTCCTCGCCGCCTGTGATTCAAGCGGTCAACCAGATCTTCCAGAACCTGCAACGGCACAAGAGCCTCGGCGATCTGGCCGGTGCGGTGGCTGGCTGGCAAAAACAATTCCACAGACACCAAACGGCGAAACCGAAGCGCGGTCTCAACGGTTACGTCTGCCTCCAGGCCGCTCGTGCGGCGAACAGCGATGAGGCGGACTCACAACAGGACACCACGCTGCGGTTCGTGGCTGAGCAGGTCGCAGACTGGACGAAACGGGCTCCCGGTTTCGACGTTGGCGTGTTGGTGCAACGCAACAAGACGGTCCGCCGGTTGATCTATGAATTGCGGGAACAGGGCATCGAGGCCAGCGAAGAAGGCGGCAGTTCCTTGAACGACTCTGCCGCGGTGCGGCTCATCTTGTCCTTGGTGCAACTGACCGACCATCCCGGCGACCTGGTCGCGCGGTTTCATGTCGCCACGTCGCCGCTGGCCGCCTCGCTGGACCTGTTCCCTTCGGCGGATCAAACGGATGTGACGGCCGGTTCAGCGGTCCATGACATGGACGCGGCGATGCGGTTCGCGAGCCGGCGCGGTGATGCCGCTGCCGGCCGCCTGGCCCGCCGCGTCCGTCGCCAGCTTGCCGATGACGGGTACGGGCCGACGGTTTGCAGCCTGGTCGGACAGCTCGCGACGGCCTGCAATCGCCGGGAATTGCGGCGGGCGGAGAAGCTGATCGGTCTGGCATACCAGTACGACGCCGTGGCCACGTCGCGGCCACGCGATTTCGCCGCCTATGTCGATTCCGCCAAGGTCCGCGATCCGATTGCCGCCAACGTGCGCGTGATGACCGTGCATCAGGCGAAAGGCCTGGAGTTCGATATTGTTGTGCTGGCGGATCTCGAAGGCGCGTTGATCGGCCAGCGCGGCGATCTGATCGTCGGGCGGCCGTCGCCAACAGAGCCGATCGACCGTGTGTGCCGCTGCAGCAACAAGGGCGTGCAGCAACTGTTGCCCGCAGACTGGCAGCGGCTGTTCCGCGCCACCGACGATCAGGACGTGGCCGAATCGCTCAGCGTGCTGTATGTCGCCGTGACGCGGGCCATTCACGCGCTGCACATGATCGTTGCCCCTTCGGCCGGCAACGAACAACAACTGCACAAGACGTTTGGCGGCCTGTTGCGTGCCGCCCTGACCGACGGTCGCCGACTGGCTCCGCAAGAAGCCGCCTTCGAAGTGGGCGCTCGCCAGTGGTTTCGAAATCCCGGTGTTGATCGCGGGCTGTCCGCTGCGGAAATTGCGCGGCAAGCCGAATCGCTCGCACCGCTGGAAGTACAGCTGGCGGCACCGGCCGCGCGGCGCTGGCGCGGGCTGCAGCGTGTGAGCCCGTCCCGGCTGGAAAGCGGCACTCGTGTCCGGCTTGCCGCTCCCAGGGGTGACAGCGACGCCGATCGCAGCCTCGCGAGGGATCGAGGCATGGTCATCCACGCTTGGTTCCAGCAGATCGAGTGGCTCGATGACGGCTCACCGAACGACGACCGCCTTCGCGAGGTCGCCGCGCGGAGCGGCCTCCCGCTGAGGCCCGACGACGTCGACCGCTGGCTGGCGGACTTCCACGCAATGCTCGCCCGGCCGAACATCGCCGCCTGCCTGCACCAATCCGCCTACCAAGACTTTGGCGGCGTGAGACTCAGCGTCGAAACCGAACGTCCGTTCGCCGTCCGCGACGGCGACCGCTTGCTCGTCGGCAGTATCGACCGCTTGGTCACCGTATGTGACCGAAACCGGCCCATCGCCGCTGACATCCTGGACTTCAAGACCGACGCGATCTCCGCTCATGACCAGCACGCTTTGTGGGAGAAAGCGAGATTCTACAGCCCCCAATTGCAGACGTACTGCCAAGCTGTTAGGAAGATGGCGGGAGCTGAACTGCAGCAGATTTCGGCCAATGTGGTGTTGCTTGAAGCCGGGTTGGTGGTTCCAATTCCCAGCGGAGGCGTCGGATGACAACTGGCAACGAAGGAGAACTCGCCATGGACAACCCGATTTCCGCTCACAGTCGTTTGCTGATCTGGCTCGGCCTGGTGCAGGCGTTCATTCCCGCGCTTGTTCGTGCAGATGTCACAACCTTTCCTGCGCCGGCCGGGGAGGCGATTGCCGGCGATTACGCAGTCGTGGTAAACGGCAAGCCGGTGGATGTGTATGCCGCGCAAAGCGAATTCTTCGAGGGCGACTACTACTTCGCAACGTTTGACTTCTCGGAAAAGGCGGCCATTCGTGTGACCTCGAGCCAATCGTTGGCCAAGGCTCAGCTGCAGCCCAGCCGCTTCGGCGTGCGGCTCGAACGCAGCAGCGACCGCGAGATTACACTTGCGGCGGAGGCCCCCTTCCGGATCTCCGTCGAGCGGGATGGCCGGAAGAAGCCGTTGCTCCTGTTTGGAAATGCGCCGGAGGCCGATACGCCGCGACCAGGCGATCCCAACGTCGTCTATTTCGCTCCGGGCGTGCATCGTCCGGGCAAGATCACGCTGGCCGACAACCAGACGCTGTACCTGGCGGGCGGCGCCGTGGTCAAGGGATGCGTTCACGCCAAAGGCAAGAATATCACGATCCGTGGCCGCGGCGTGCTTGGCGGCGAGGAGTCGCCTCGTTTCCAGGGGCCGGGACGGTATCTGCTGGACTGTCAGGATTGCCAGAACCTTACGGTCCGCGACATCATCCTGCGCAATCCCTGGAGTTGGACCTTTGTGACGTGGAACTGCGACGGCGTTGTGATCGACAACGTGAAGATCTGCGGTTCGCGCATGATCAACGACGACGCGTTGGACCTGGTCAACACCCAGAACGCCACGGTCCGCAACTGCTTCTTCCGCACCCAGGACGACAGCATCGCCATCAAGGGGCTGGCAAAGATGCCTCGGCCGTGCGAGAACATCCTCATCGAAGACTGCGAGTTCTGGACGGATGTCGCGAACATCTTCCGGATCGGCTACGAATGTGAGACGGCCGGAATGCGGAACATCCGAGCCCGCAATCTCGACGTGCTGTACTACAGCAAGAACTACCGCGAGCCCACGGACTACTGGGCCAACGCGATCATTTGGCTCCAGCCGAACCAGGACATGGTGATGGAGGATTGCCATTTCGAGGACATCCGCGTCCGCTCCAACGGAGAAGACATCCTCATGCTGATGGCCAAGCCGATGCGGTGTTCCTACGGAATCCACAAGAACCCGGAACCCGGCACGCTGCGGAACTGCTCGTTCAAGAACATCCAGGTCGTCGGCGAGCAGGGCAGTTTTCGCGGACTGCTGTACATGCTGGGCGACAGCCCAAAGCACAGTGTCAGCCGGTTGCTGTTTGAGAACGTAACATACTTCGGCCGGCCCGTCACGCAGGACTCCCCGTGTATCCAGATCGGTCCGCACGTCGCCGACGTGGTCTTTCGCGACTGAGGGGAAGGCGTTCGTTTACTGAGGCTAGAAACGCACGGCAAGTGCAGCGAGGTCCGTTATGAATTGTCGAGTTGTCGGCAGATGCTCCTTTATCTTCCTTGGCCTTGTCCTCTGGATCCCGTCGCTTGAAGCCGCGGGCGCGGAACGAGACGTCTGGATCGAAGCCGAATCGTTCGAGGCGCTGGGCGGTTGGGTCATCGACCAGCAGTCTATGGACCAGATGGGCTCGGCCTACGTGATGGCGCATGGCATGGGCGTCCCCGTCGCGGATGCCCAGACCAGCTGCACGATTCCCGAAAGCGGCGAGTGGACGGTTTGGGTTCGCACGCGAGACTGGACGGCGCCGTGGAAGCGCGGGAAGCCGGGGGGCACGTTCAAGGTTGCGGTCAACGGCCGCGAGCTGCCGGAAACGCTGGGAACCAACGGCGACAAGTGGGCGTGGCAGAAAGCAGGCGCGGTGACGCTCGAAAAAGGCAACGCCCCCGTCGCCTTGCACGACTTGACCGGCTTCAACGGCCGCTGCGACGCGCTCTTCCTGACCTTGGACCCGCAGAAGCAGCCGGAGAACGATCCGCAGAAGCTGGCCGAATTCCGCCGGAAGATCACCAGGGCCGTCTGCCAGGACGATCCGGTCGTCTACGATCTGGCAGTGGCCGGAGGCGGCATCTCGGGGATCTGCACAGCCATTGCCGCGGCCCGGACCGGTTCGAAGGTCGTCCTCATCCAGGATCGGGCCGTCCTGGGCGGGAACAACAGTTCGGAAGTCCGCGTCCCGCTGGGCGGCTTGATCCACGTGCCCCCGTACCCGCGGTTGGGGAACGTCGTCGAAGAAATCTCACCCATCACGGGTGGACCCGGCGTCTGGCCCACCGAATTCTACGAGGATACGCGCAAGGCGAACGTGTTCCGCACGTGTTCCAAACAATGCCGGCTCGTCTTGAATACGCGGGTGGTCGGCGTGGAAAGAGACAAGGATGATCCGCAGAAGATCGCGGCCTACCTCACGCACAACGTCCGCACGGGCGCCGAGACCCGGTTTCGAGCCCGGCTGTTTGCGGATTGCACGGGCGATGCCGTCATCGCCCGGATGATGGGGGCCGAGGTCATGTACGGGCGCGAAGCGCGCGACAAGTTCCACGAGTCGCTGGCGCCGGTCAACGGCGACCGGCAGGTTATGGGCATGTCGGTCATCTGGAACTCGAAGCCGGCCCACCAGCCGACCTCGTTTCCCGACATCGACTGGGGAATCGAGTTCACCGAAGACAACGTCTACTACGTCCGCAGCGGCGACTGGGAATGGGAAACGGGCCAATATCGCAATCAGGCGGAGGAGACCGAGTACATCCGCGACTATGGGCTGATGACCATCTACGCGAACTGGTCCTTTCTGAAGAACCATGCGCGACGCAAAGCCGAATGGACCCGCGATACGCTCGCCTGGATTTCTCCGATCGGCGGGAAACGCGAGAGTTACCGCGTGGTCGGCGACTACATTCTGACCCAGAACGACATCGAGAACAACGTGGTCTACCCGGACGCGACAGGCTCGATCACGTGGAACCTGGACCTGCACTTTCCCGATCCGGAACACGTGAAGAAGTTCGCGGAACCGTTCCGTTCATGTGCCTACCATCGCACCATCCTCCATCCCTATCCGGTGCCGTACCGCTGCCTGTACGCCAAAGACGTCCGGAATCTGTTCCTGGCGGGGCGCCATATCAGCGCCTCGCACGTGGCGTTCGGCGCCGTCCGGGTGATGCGCACGTTGGGCATCCTCGGCGAGGTGGTAGGTATGGCCGCGACGGTCTGCGCCCGTGAGAAGATCTACCCGCGGGATATTTACCAATCGCGGTGGAAGGACCTGCAGGCGATGCTGGATCAGGGAGTCCCCGCCCCTGCGACCTACCACCCGGGCGGATACGGCTCAAAATACGAAGGTTACCACTTCAAAGACACCGGCCACCTGACTGTCTATCCGCGCCCCAACGAGAAACTAAAGGATCCGCAAGTTCAGGAGCGGATCCAGGCGTTGGGCGTCCAGCACATGAAGTGAAACATCCGGGAGGCTCCCATGCAGATATCTCGCCGCCGGCTTGTCTCTGACTGCGCAGGACTGCCTCCGCGCCTGTCAGGCCCGGACCTTGATTGCGGAGCAGATGGAAGAAGCATTCGGGACGGTGGACATCCTGTTGAAGGATGACGCTCGCTTGCAGTTCGTCGCCCACGGATGTACCATGCGCACCGCACGCTTTCGCCGCAGCTTGCGCGGGCATTCGACTGCCGGGAACACCTGACGGATCTCGAGGCGTCAAACGGAGATGATATGAGACGGACCATCATTACCCTGGGTTTCGTTATCGGTCTGCAAACGCTTGGGTTCGCCGAGACGGATCCGGAGTCGCTGAAGGCTCTGCGCCAGATCTCCGCCCCGCAAGTGGTCGGTGTTCCTCCGGAGAACGCGTGCCGTGGCCTGATGATGATGCCCGATGGCGAGATTCGGCACTACGGATTCCGGCACGACGCCGGCCAAGAAGGCAGTACGTACCGGCCGGTTTACATCTCCAGCCGCGATTGCGGTCTGAGCTGGCGCGAAGTCCCTGTCGAAGGCCCGACCGCCGGAGCCATGGTACGCAGTCCATGGTCGGGCGATTTCCTGACGGTCCTGTGTCAGACGGGCCGTCCCAGCCACGAGTCGGCCGCGGCGACCGTGCTGCACTCGATCAAGGCTGTCGGCCTGTTCGCCGTTCGTTCACCCCAAGGTCCGCAAGGTCCGTTCACCTCTGCTCGGGCCGGCGTCCATACGGGATTCGTGGCGCGCCTCCCTCTGGCGCTCCGCCAGCGGCGCCGCTGGGTCCAGCCCTTCCAATGTCGCGTCGGCGGCCCGACGCAGCCGGGCGTGCTGCTTTCGGATGACGACGGCGCCACCTGGCGCGAAGTGCTCCTGCCCAGTCCTCCGCCGCACCGCGTCGAGTGGCCGCACGAAGGCGTCCGCTGGCAGAACGACGGCTGCGAGCCGACGGTGGTCGAGTTGTCCGACGGCAGGCTGTGGATGCTCATTCGCACCTCGCAGGACTGCCACTACGAAGCGTTCTCCGCGGACGGCGGCGAGTCGTGGACGGCGGCCGCCCCGTCGCGGTTCTACGCCACCATCACCATGCCCTTGCTGTTTCGCATGCGCGACGGACGCCTGCTGGCGGTCTGGAACAACTCGACGCCGTTGCCCGAGTTGAATCATGAGTCTCAACCGGGACTGAATGCGTCGGAGCGCGAGGGGCGCAGCGAAGATTTCTTCACCAACCGGGACGTCCTCCACGCCGCCGTCTCGACGGACGACGGCCAGACGTGGCGTGGATTTCGCGAACTGTATCTGAACGAGCGCCGCAACGACGCCGATTTCCGCACGAGCGGCGGCAATGCCGAATCTCTCGACAAGAGCATCCACCAATCGCAGGCGGTGGAACTGCCCGAGGGCAAAATCCTGCTCGCCTTCGGCCAGCATGCGCTCTGCCGCCGGCTGATCATCTTCGACCCGAACTGGCTGCTGGAGACTCATCGGGAGGACAATTTCGCCTTCGGCCTGAGCGGCTGGTCGGTGCAGCAATACCTGAAGAGTGTCGCGGGGAATTTTCGCGGCACCAGCGGCCATTGCGCGTACAACCGCCGCGCCGGCGCGGCGCTCGTTCCGCACCCGGACGGCCTGCCGCGCGAGGTGCTGCAGGTGGCGCGTCACCCCGACCCGCGGCTGGTGCATGACGTACAAGGGGCTGTGTGGAATTTTCCCTGCTGGCAATGCGGGAGTCTCAAGTTGCGTCTGCGGATGCCCAAGGGCTCGCAGGGGGTGCAGTTGTGCCTGGTAGACCGTTGGTTCAATCCGGTCGACCCGGTTGTGTCGCACTTCGCCCAACACGTGCTGCGTCTGGACGCCGCGGGGTGCATCAATGAAGTCCCGTGCCTGAAGCCCGACGCCTGGGCGGAACTGGAAATCCGCTGGGACAAGGAACGGGCGCGTTTCCGCGTCGGCGATGGCGCCTGGCGCGAACTCCCTCGCATCTTCCCCACACGCAACGGGATCAGCTATCTCCATCTACAAAGTGCGGCCCCGGAGGCCGACCCGTTCGGCGTGCTGATCGAATCCGTAGCGGCGGCCGCCGCGCAGGAGGCGCCTTGATCGCATTGTGAGCGGCACGGCGCTCGCCGCCGGTTTTGCGGCTGAACCGGAACCTTGGCTGAACGAGGAGAAACACGCATGAAGACCGCGGCTTGTGGGACGCTGCTGACCATGCTACTGGGGCCGGCCTGGGCGGTTGCCGGCGCCGAGGCGGCGCGGCCAATCATCGACAATACACACGACCGGGTGCAGACGACCCTGGCGCCGGGCTTGAAGCGGATCGGAACGATCCGGCCCCGCGGCGCCAAGGAGGTCGGCCGCTCCCAATTGGCCATCGGCTGTGAAATGCTGGACCGCGATTACGGGGACTTTGAGCAGTTCAAGGCCTATATCGAACCGTTGGGAATCAAACGCATCCGCCTGCAGGCCGGTTGGGCCAAAAGCGAGTAGGTTCAAGGCGTCTACGACTTCGCGTGGCTCGACCGTCAAGTCGATTACCTTCGCGCTCAAGGCCTGGACGTGCTTCTCGAGACGTCCTACGGCAATCCGATCTATCCCGGCGGCGGCGGGGCCTCGCTGAGCGACGGGCTGCCGTCCGGCGACACGGGGTTGGCCGCGTGGGATCGCTGGATCGACGCCCTGGCCGGCCACTACCGGGACCGCGTGCAGGACTGGTCCACCTGGAACGAGCCGAGCAATAGCAAGGGCAACACGCCCGAGAGCGTCGCCGACAACAACATTCGTACGGCCGAGATCATCAAGCGGCACATTCCGGACGCGCGGATCGCCGGCTTGGTGCTGAGTTCGCCCAACGTGCGCTTTGCCGAGCCCTACATGCAGATCCTCCGCGCGCAGGGCAAGACGGGACTCTTCCACTGGATCATCTACCACGACTACTCGCTCAATCCCGACGCGGTGTTCCCCCGCGTCGAGGAGTTTGTGAAGATGGTTCACCAGTACGCGCCCGACGTGAAGGTCTGGCAGGGCGAGGCGGGCGCGACGTCCAGCCCCCACTATTCCGCGCCGATCTCGTCGCAAGCGTGGAACAGCGAATTGACGCAGTGCAAGTGGAACGCGCGGCGGATGATCGGCGATCTCGGACATGGTCTTGAGTCGCTGGTGTTCACCTTCTATGATCCCGCCTACGACCAGCCGGAACGCTACACGCGGTTCGTCGATCCCCTCTGGATCCGCACACGCCAGGATCGGTTCATGAAACGGATGGGATTGATCAAGTGTAACGAGGACGGGCGGGTGCTGAAGGTCAAGCCGGCCTACTACACGGTCCAGAATATCGCCTCCGTCTTCGACGGCTCGCTACAGGCCGTCAGCGGATTCTCGTACGACGTGCAATGCGCGAAGCAGACAGCGGCTTACCTGTTCAAGAAAACCGGCAGTGACAAGAAACTGCTGGCCTTCTGGGACTGCTCGGACCATCCTGACAACGGGAACGAGACGACGCCTGCCCAGATCACGCTGACGGGCGTGACGTTTGCGGAGCCCGTCTGGGTAGACACGGTCACGGGCGCAATCTACGAATTGCCGCCGGACCGCGTCGTGACCCAGGGGGACAAAACCGTGCTGCGAGACATTCCTCTCTACGATGCTCCGGTGTTTATCACCGATAGGAGCGTCGTGGGAACTGCGTCGAAGTAAGCTCGGGCACGGCCCAACGGAACTACAACCCAAAAGGAGAAAAGGACATGTCCGAAGGTTCCACGATGCATTCGCCCTATCATCGCCCCGCTCTGCTGTTGACGATCGCGCTGGCGGTATCCGCTACGACGATGGCAGCGGACGCACCACCGCTCCCGCGCTGGTCCGTCGAAAAGGCCAACCAATGGTACCAGGCCCAGCCCTGGCCCGTTGGATGCAACTACATCCCGTCCACGGCCGTCAACCAGATTGAAACCTGGCAGGCCGAGTCGTTCGATCCCCAGACGATCGACCGCGAACTAGGCTGGGCGGAGGACCTGGGGTTCAACACCGTGCGAGTCTTCCTGCACGACTTGGTGTGGGAAGCCGATCCGGCGGGATTCAAGGACCGCCTGGGAAAGTTCCTGGATATCTGCCAGAAGCACCACATCCGGGCGATCGTCACCTTCTTCACCAATGGATGTTACGGGAATGCCGAGGAGGCTCACCTGGGCAAGCAACCCGCTCCGGTGCCCGGCGTACACAATTCCGGCTGGGTGCAAACGCCCGGCGCCGCCAACGTAAATGATCCGGCGAAGTGGGGACGTCTCGAAAAGTACGTCAAGGATGTGGTGGGCGCGTTCGCCCACGACGACCGCATCCTGGCATGGTCCATCTACAACGAACCGGAGAATCGCACCAAAGGAGCCCGCAGCCTGCCCCTGATGCGCAACGCCTTCGCGTGGGCGCGGAGCGCCGGCCCCTCGCAACCGCTGACCGCGCCCATCTGGGCCTTGCCTTCCGCGACCTCTACCTCGCTCGACATCGTGAATTTCCTTTACGAAAACTGCGACGTCATGAGCTTCCACTCCTACCGCGGCCCGAAAGATATGGAAAAGTTCATCAAGCTGCTGCAGGCCTTCGATCGGCCTATCCTCTGCACCGAGTACATGGCTCGCCCCCACTCGACGTTTCAAGACATCCTTCCGATTCTCAAGCGGGAGCGCGTCGGAGCGATGAATTTCGGACTGGTCGCGGGCAAGGGGAACTTCTACTATCCCTGGGGAAGCAAGCCGGGTTCGCCCGAACCGAAGATCTGGCACCACGACATCCTGCGATCCGACGGAACTCCTTATGATCCCAAAGAAACCGCCCTCATCAGGCAACTCACCGGCCGCGACGGCTGAGAATCCGGGGTCCCGCAAGGGTGTCTTGATGTGGGGTGTCAACCTCTTCGGGGGCCGTTGGATGGCGATTCCCGCGATCCTCGTGGGGCTGGCGGCCAGCGTCTCCTGGGGAGCTGAAGCCATGCGCAAAACACCGTTCGGCAAACTGGACGGCCAACCCGTCGATCTCTATACGCTCACCAACGCCGCCGGCATGGAGGTGGCCGTCACCAACTACGGCGGGATCATCGTGTCAATCAAGGTGCCCGACCGTGCCGGCAAGCTGGCCGACGTCGTGCTCGGCTTCGACACGCTCGATGGCTACCTCCAGAAACAACCGTATTTCGGTGCGACTATCGGGCGCTATGCCAACCGCATCCGCCGTGGCCGGGTCGTGTTGGACGGCAGCGAATACACGCTGACCCGAAACGAAAACGAAAATCACCTCCACGGCGGGCTCCGCGGGTTCGACAAGGTGTTGTGGAACGTCGCGGAGACCTCTGGCGGTAAGCAGCCTGCCCTGCGGCTGCAATACCTGAGCAAGGACGGCGAGGAAGGCTATCCGGGCAACTTGAATGTCACCGTCACCTTCACCCTGACGGAGGCGAATGCCCTGCAGATCGACTACCGCGCCACCACGGACAAGCCGACGATCGTCAACTTGACGAACCATTCGTACTTCAACCTGGCAGGCGCCGGCAACGGCGACGTTCTGGGCCATCGGATGACGATTGACGCCGACCGGATCGCGCCTGTCGTGAAGGGGCATATTCCGACGGGCGAACTCCGCTCCGTGCGCGGCACGCCGTTCGACTTCACCGAACCATGCGTGATCGGCCGGCGGATCGACGCCGACGATGAGTTGTTGAAGCTGTCCGCCGGCTACGGCATCAACTATGTGTTCGACAAGCCAAGCGGCAGACTGGCTCGGGCGGCCCGCGTTGTGGAACCAGTCAGCGGGCGGGTACTGGAAATCTTCTCCACGGAGCCCGCCCTGCAACTCTATACGGCCAATCGCCTGGACGGCAGCATCGCGGGGAAGGGCGGCATAGCGTACAGGTGCCGCTACGGCCTGTGCCTGGAGCCGCAACACCTTCCCGACTCGCCCAACCAGCCGCAGTTCCCCAGCACCGTGCTGCGGCCGGGCCAGGAATACCAGAGCACGACGATCTACCGGTTTTCCGCAGTCGCTCACGGCGCCGTGCTCGAATAGTCGCAATCGTGTTTCAACATCCGTGGCGGAGACTTTGTGCGTCCCGATGATAGGGACGCGAGGAGGGTGACCGTATGCGTACTCTCTGTTTGCTGAGCGTGCTTCCGACAGTGTTGTCGATACTCCTGCCGGCGGCGGCTGAGACGACATTCTACGTCTCGCCCCGCGGCAACGATGCCTGGTCCGGCGGGTTGGCCGAGCCGAACGCGGCCGGCACCGACGGGCCGTTGGCCACGTTGGCCGGCGCCCGCGACCGGGTCCGGCGCCACAAGGCTGGCGGTGCACCGACCGAACCGATCAAGGTGCTGTTCCGCAGTGGCGTCTACCGCCAGAGCGAGGCGGTGGTCTTCGAGCCGGCTGACTCCGGCTCGCCGCAGCGCCCGATCACCTACGCAGCCTACCCCGGCGAACGGCCCGTGCTCAGCGGCGGCCGCGAGGTCACCGGCTGGCGGCGCGAGACGGGCGACCGGTTCAGCGCGAGCGTGCCCGCGGCGGCCAATCACCGCTGGGTGTTTCGCCAGCTGTGGGTCAACGGCGAGCGGCGCACGCTGGCGCGCTCGCCGAATACCGGCTACTTCCATACGGCCGGTCCGGCGGCGGCGCTGCCCGGCCCCGACGGCAAGCCGGTTGCCCGCGACAAGTCAGCCGTGCGTTTTCGGCCGGGTGACCTGCGCAACTGGCCCAACCTGGCCGACATCGACCTCTACGTCTTTCACCACTGGGAAGTGGGCATCAACCCGCTGAAGGCCGTCGACGAGGCCAGCCGCACGGCGACCATTGCCGGGCGTGAGCACTGGGCGTTCGGCTGGGCCGGCGCGCAGCAGCGGTACCTCGTCGAGAACGCTCCGGACGCTCTGGACGCGCCGGGCGAATGGCAGCTCGACCGGCTCAGCGGCCAGTTGGCAGCCATTGCCAAGCCGGGTGAAGACCTGACGCGGGCCACCGTGGTCGCGCCGGTGGCCGAACAATTGGTGGTGCTGCGCGGCGACGCCGCCGCGGGCCGATGGATCGACAGCCTGCGTTTCGAGGGCCTGTCGTTCCAGCACACCAACTACGTGCTCCCGCCCGACGGGCACGGCGACCCGCAGGCCGCGGTCACCATCAACGCGGCGATCCAAGCCAACGGGACGCGCAACTGCGCGATCGAGCGTTGCGAGGTGGCCCATACCGGCAACTATGCCATCTGGTTCGAGGCCGGCTGCCAGAACAACCAGGTGCTCCAGTGCGAGCTGTGGGACCTGGGCGCCGGCGGCGTGCGGCTGGGCACGGCGGCCATGCCGAAGCCGGAACTGGCCACCGGCGGCAACCGCGTGGAGAACTGCTACATCCACGACGGCGGCATCATCCACGCGGGCGCCATCGGCGTCTGGGTGGGTCAGTCCAGCGACAACGTCCTTGCCCACAACGAGATCGCCGATCTGAACTACAGCGCGATCTCGGTCGGCTGGTCCTGGGGCTTCCACCCGACCGCGTGCCACCGCAACCGCATCGAGTACAACCGCCTGCATCACCTGGCGCGTGGCGTGCTGTCCGACATGGGCGGCATCTACACGCTGGGCATCTCGACAGGCACCGTCATTCGTGGCAACTACATCCACGATGTCTGGGGCTACCGGTACGGCGGCTGCGGCATCTATCCTGACGAGGGCAGCACGGGCATCCTGATCGAAAACAACGTGACCTGGCGCACGTCCTCGGGCGGCTTCTCCATCCACTACGGGCGGGACCTGACCGTGCGCAACAACATCTTCGGCATGAGCCGGGACTACCTGGTCAGCCGCGGGCGTAAAGACAAGCAGAGTAACTCGCTCCAGGAGGGCAACCTCTACGTGTGGGACCGCGGGGCCCTGATGAGCGGCAGTGCCGACTTGGTGGCCCGGCGGAACCTGTACTGGTACCGCGGCGACGATCCGGCCCCGTTCCCAGGTGGGCTGAAGTTCGCCGAATGGCAGGCCAAGGGATTCGACCAGGATTCGCTGCTGGCCGATCCGCTGCTGGTCGATCCCGACCACGACAACTTCCAACTGAAGCCCAACTCGCCGGCGCTGAAGCTGGGCTTCCAGCCGATCGACGTAAGCCAGGCCGGCCTGACCGGTCCGCGTGAATGGCGCGAGCTGCCGCTGGCCCACCGGGCACCGGCGTGGCCGTTGAGCGAGCCCGATCTGGGCCAGCCGCTCCTGTTGGACGACGGTTTCGAAGACACGCCGGTGGGCGCGACGGCGGTCGCTGCGACCACGCATGGCGAGAAGGGCGCCGCGACCATTCGGGTGACCGACGAGCGCGCGGCCGGCGGCCGGCACAGCCTGAAGTTCAGCGACCAAGCGAACCTCGACTTCGTGTTTGACCCGCACCTGTGGTACACCCCCAACCACGTCCAGGGCACAGTCCGGTTCAGCTTCGACCTGTCGGCCGAGCCGGGCGCCTCGGTCTACGTGCAATGGCGCGACGCCGCCAACCCGTACCGCACCGGGCCCAGCGTCCACTTCGTTGGCGGGCAGATCAAAGCCGGCGGCAAGATCGTCTGCGCGCTGCCGGCGGGTGCCTGGGCGCATGTCGAGATGACCTGCCCGCTGGGCACGGCGGCCAACGGGAAGTGGTCGCTGAAGGCCAGTATGCCGGGCCAGTCGCCGGTGGCGCTGACCGACCTGCCGTGCGACGCACGGTTCCGCAAGCTGCAGTGGCTGGGCATCGTGGCGGACGCCAACGCGGCCGTGACGTTCTACGTGGACAATGTAAAGCTGCAGGTGGTCAAGAACGAGTGATTTCGGACCCAGCCGCGGATCGGCCACGGTGACCGCGTCCACGCACTCCGCACGTCCATGTCCGGGTGAGAAGATCGAAAATCATCGGCGTCCGGTCATCAAGTCCCGCCATCACGGACTCCGCGGGCCGTTGGTTCGAGCCGCTCGCGCCCGATCGGCTGGAAACGCGATTTCTGGAAGGGGCTGGCCGTGTCCGATGATCCGTTCGCCTCACCACGTCCGACGCAGGCATGCCGGGTCCTTGTAGCATGGGCTGGTGGAGCAACAACGAAGGCGATTGCGCGAAACTGCCGCGAGCTGCCTTCTTCGGTCGTCAGGCGATGACGACACCTTGGGAACGCTCCATCCGTGCGGTAGGATATTGGCGAACGTGCGTGACGCACGCGATGGCACCCGCGCGAAGCCGGCACCATGATCCAGCCACACCCCGACACAACGAGACTCCGCGAGCGAATGCGCAGTTTGCTCGACTCTGCGAAGCCGTGGTCGGGGACGTGGTATCGGGCTGCCGCAGCGGAGTTCGCCAACCGGCAGGATCTGCTGACCGGCATGGGAAGCCGGTTGACTGGCGGCCGCTGGAACGCCCCCGGCGCGTTCAACGCGGTCTATGGCTGCTTGGAGCCGGAGACGGCGATGGCCGAGGCGCTGGCCAACTACCGCGGGTACGGGATCCCGGTCTCCGAAGCGATGCCGCTCGTCTTCGTGGCCGTGTCGGTCGAGTTACAGGCCGTGGTGGACTACACGGATCGCGAGTCACAACGGATCCTCGGCGTGACCGCGAGAGCCATGCGGTCGACTTCGTGGCGAGCGTTGCAGGAGCAGGGCCGGGAAGCGGTGACGCAAGCCTTGGGACGGATCGCGTGGGAGGAACGAGCGGAAGGCATCCTGGTTCCGTCCGCGCGGGTCGCCGGCGCCGTGAATGTCGTCCTGTTCCCCGGCCGGAGGCGTGCGGGAAGTTCCTGGCGGATCCAGCGGGCGAAAATGCTCCCACGCAAGCGGCGGGAATGACTATCCCGGCGTGCCGGATTCCAACTCGTGGATCATCCGCCAGAGGCGGTCAATTTCGCCGCGTTCGATGACCTCGATGGGTTTCAGACCACCGAACGCGTCGTTGGGTGTTTGCAGCCACGTGCCGACGAACTCCGGCTTCATCACGCTGGCCAACGCCTGCTGTAGCCGCTGGATTTCCCGCATCCGCTGGCGCGAGGCGTCCGCCAACGCCTCTTGGCCTTCCCACTTCGCGATGGCCCGTTCCGAGTACCCCGTCAGGCGCGAAAACAGCTTGCGTGTCAGCCCCAGCGTCCTCCGCAACGCTGCCACGTCCACACCGCTAGATTCCGCAGGAATTGCGGTCGGCGAGCGGTCGGCATGCCTCAAGTCAGATGAACGTTTGGCTGCACGTCCCAATTGCACTGTCATGGCAGGGGCCCTTTCGTACTTTGATTATCGGTCGGACGTGGCATCGTGTCAAGCAATAGTGCATGCATTTGTGCAAGTATCCGTTCTTTATTGACAAATTCGGCAAACGGCGTGAGTCGTTGCGGTTCTGGATTCCGGAGTTGAACGCCGCGCTGTACGCCAGCCTAGTGGACCATTTGGAACAGACTGGGGCGCTGCTCACCGGTCCCTCTGACGCTTCCGCTTGCCCGCGCGACGCTGGCGGATCTGTCCCAACGCAAGGTGCGCAAGAACGCCAGGGGCAGCGAGTAGACGCGACGGAAGTCGACGACTCGAACTTCACGCGCAAGTCCCGCGAGATCGCATTCCGCCAACACGTGGAACCCAGGCAGATTCCCGCGCCGAGCGTCTTCCAGACCTTTGGGCGTCGGAAGATGGCCGGTCGTCAAGTCGGATCGATTCCAAACGGAACAAAGCAGGACTTCCGTAAGCTTCTCCCGCCCTTTGACCAAATCGCAGGTCTGGGACAGGACGATCAGGTCGCGTTCCTCCCACTCGAAATCGACGATTCCGTGCTCGCTGGCATCGGCCGTTGGCAGGTACACGGGGCAGGCTTCGAACAAGTCGCCCTGCTCGATCTCGTCGCCTTCCGCATCGGCGTACCAAGGGTATCGCGGGGTCATCTTCCTTCTCGCGACGGGTCCGGTTCCGGGCACACCGGGTCTGCCAGTGGGATCGGCTTGCCACGACCCAGGAAATTCACGCGGACCTTGATTTTCCCAGCCGGGCGTGGCGGCGGCGTTTCGAGACAGGCATCCCAATCAAGGACTTCGGGGCTGTCCCCGGTCGCCGTGCGTTCGCCCGCTGGTCGCGCCGGGTGCACGGTCGTGTGGGTTTCCGATTTCGGCATGGTAAGGCCCCTCCGTCGCGCCGACCCTGCCGGACTCCGCTGCGAATGTCAGGCTGTTTGTCCGGCGCAAGTGCTCGCCGGCGCTCCGGATGCAAGGAATTCTAGCCGGAACCGTCGCTGGCACCAAGATCGCTTTGCAGATGTCATTCCCCGCGGCTTGCCGGTCCTCGTAGGTCTTAAGTCCCCCACAAATCGCCAGTTTGGCTGGAAGAGGTCACGTCCCAGCCTCTGTGCCGACGGCGGCGGGAACGGCCGAACGTCCGGTGAGGCGACTGGTCCTGAGTGGCAGGTCCGGACTATAATCACGCTGGGTGCGATTGGCGGATGCAGATGAGGAAGACGGATGACGACATCAATTGACCTCACGGACCAGGAAGTTGCGGAACTCAAGTCGCTCACGAACCAACCGGATGCGGCGGCGGCAGTGCGCTGCGCGACCACCGAGTACCTCCGGTTTGCGCGCCGGAAGCGTCTGAAGGAACTCTCCGGCCAGGTCCAGATGGACGACAACTGGCGTGAACTCGAAGACGTCGAACTGAAAGAACAACATGGCAGTTGCTGACCTGGTGCTGGTCGATACCTGCATCTGGATCCCCTTCTTCAATCGTCCGCAATCCCGCGAGAAACGGGCATTAGACGAGTTGCTGGACGACGACCGCGCGGCCCTGATCGGGCCTGTGCTGACGGAAATCCTGCTCGGATTCCGCCGGGACGAGCAGGCCGACTGGGTCGCCTCGGAACTGCGCGGGCTGCAGTACGTACTGGTGACGTGGAATGACTGGCGTGCCGCCGCCAAGCTCGGACGCGGACTCGTCGCCACAGGCCACGTCCTGCCGCAGACGGACTTGGTGCTTGCCATCGTGGCACTCGCGCACAACTACGAGGTTTTCACAAACGATCCGCACTTTGACTTGATTCCCGCCCTCAGGCGATTCTCGGCATGAGCCGCCCCCGTGGAACCGCGCTTGTCAGAGGCGAATCCGATGGCTGACGACGAAATCAAGATGATTCGGCGGGTCCGCCGCGCGGGCGGACCTTGCAGCGCACTTCCCAGGGCTGGAGGTCAATGGTGGAGGACTGATTCTTCCAAGTCAGCGTCACGCGTTGTGCGCTGGAGGTCCAGTTGGCCAGAACGACGGCCTGCGAGCCGTCGGGGGCCTCGTAGGCGTTGTGCAGCACGGGGGCCAAGCGGCGATGGCCGGCGGGGATGAGAGGGCCCGTTTCCAGACGCGGCGGGTGGACCATTTTGCCGAACAGCAGGTACGGGCGAGCGGCCCCCTGGTACAACGCGATCCACTGACGCATGAACTCGTGGTCCACCGGCCGCGCGGGGCGCTGGACTTCGACGGTCCGGCCGTCGGCCAGTACTTCCTCCATCTTCAAGTCGTCTAGCCAGACGGTGCCGGCGCCGTCCAGGACCAGCATCACGCGCAGCATGGCCGTTCCCGCGGGCATCGTGAAGTCCAACTGGCCGCGCGTCCACTCCGCCTGATCGGCCGGGTAGGGAAGCTGCCACGTCTGCAGCGCACTCATGCCCGGGGCGAAAGCCTTCAAGAGCAAGCCGTTGGGCTTGGCGATCTGCCGGCTCCGAATCCACACGCTCAGGCGATACGTCCGACCCGGGAAGAAGTTGTCCGTAACTTCGTAGTTCTGGGCCGCCAGCGCGCGATCGCGCGGCGTGTGACTGTAGAGTTTCAGACTGGCCCAGCCGCCGTGATGTTCGGTGCGGTCGATCTCCGTCTCGCCGACGAACCAGCCTTCACCCGGGAACATCATGGTGCGCGGAAATTCGACGCTCCCTTCGTCATAGGAGCGTTCGAAACCGCCATCGACGATCATGGGGCCCGGGCCCAGGCCGAGGCGCGGCGCCAAGTGCGGGATCTGGCCGTGGACCAGGCACCACGCCAGGGCCCACGGATCGTGTCCCGTCTGCGAGCGGTTGCTCTGGAACAGCGTCGGCAGGTACTCGTGATACAGATAGGCGAACACCGAGGCCGGCTCGTTGCCCTGCCAGATCAGGTCGCAATCGCGATAGTCCTGAATGCCGACTTCCTGCAGGAACCACTCGTTGGGCTCTTCGAACCCCAGCACGGTGTTGCGTTCGACGGCCCGGCACCGCAGCGCCATGCTGCGCAACTGCTCGTGGAACGACTCGGTCGACCAGAGCCCCGGGCCGGGCGCATGGCCGTGCGACCGGCTGTAGCAGGGCGGGCTCCTGCCGCCGACGACCTGATCGATCTGGACCAGTTCCGCGCCGTGTTCCACGCACTCCACGGCCGACCGGTTCAGCCAGTCGATGGTCCACCGGTCTCCTCCGCACAACACGCACTGTTGCCCGCCGCGCAGCCACAAACAGTCACGGACCTGCGGCTTGCCGGCACGATCAACCACGGCATGCCCGACGAGCGAATCCAACGCGTGCCGATAATCCCACAGGAACCGACCGTCGGGCTGCTTCGCGTAGCTGAGGCTGCAGTTGTACCCGGAAGGCCAGAGAAACGTGTGGGCGTTGATGTCTCGGCCCAGCCCGACGAGGCGGCGGAACTGCTCGTCGGAAGGATACGCGGGAAAATAGTCCGGACCGACCCACTTGCCGTTCTGCTCCCAGCCCCAGTAGGCCGTGATGAGCGGTGTGGCCGCCGGGAATTCCTTGCGCCAATAGTCGCGGTACCACGCCTCGATCGACGTGGGATCGGCAAGCCACGCCCGTGTGAAACGGACCATGGCCGGCCCTTGCTTGAGCCACTCGGGCAGATCGTTGCGCACGGCAAACGTCTGGCGACACCAGGGTTGCTTGACAGCCCAGGCCTTATATAAGTCGGCCGCATCGCGCCAATCCGCCGGGCGGTCGCTCTCCGAACTGGTGAAGCTGGCCAAGACGATGTCGTACGGGAGCGTGAACCGCTGTTGGCACAAACACGGATGCCGCCAGCCCCAATCGAGTCGGCCTTTGGTTCGCTGGAAGAACAGGGTCTTGCGATACCCTTTCGGATCGTAGGCGGCGGTATAGACGCCGCCCGCATCGTCGTAGCAGCACCCGAAGCCCGCCGCCAGGCTCCCTGGTTGCTCGAACTGCCGGGTTTCGCCCTCCTTCCACTGCGACCAGCGATGGATGCCACCCTTGGCGGATCCCACCACGGCCGCACCGGTCTCGGCCGCGGCCAGAGTTGGCCCGACGGCCACGACGGGATACGATACCGCTTCGAGCGTCACATCAGGCGGCAGGCTGGCCTCCAACCCCAAATGCACCAACCCGTCACGCTCGCGAGTAAACACGGTGCAGACAACGGTGATGGGGAGCTTGTCAAACCCCGTGAACGTGATCTGGGCCCCGCGGTCCGAGCCTCGCGACCAGGGCTCCATGCGAATCTGCTCCGCTTGGCCCGCGTGGCACATCACGATCTTCGCGCCGGGCTCGTTGCCCTGGGAATAGTCGAAGCGGAACAGCGGCCGTTGCGCTGACGTGAAGAACAGGATGCGTCCCGACGGCTTGTCGACGGCCTGGATCGCCACTCCGCGCGACGACAGGTCGATCGACACGCGCTCATTTTCGACGAGCATCTGGTCGGTCGGGTCCGCTCCCAGCACGCAACTCAGAAACAACGAGCAAAGCAGCATGATGGCCTCCCTGTAGTTTTTTGGGGTCCGGGTTATCATAACAAATCCAGGACGGCTCTGCACGAAACCGATGGTCTTTGCCCAGGAGCCTCTCCCGCGACGAAGTGCGGGCTGCCGCTCTGGGGCCCCGCAGCCGCACCGGGCCGCTCCCGCCGTACCACATGGGGGCGTGCCAGAGCAAGATCATGGACTACTTCGAGCCCGCTCATTACGGCGTGCAGGTCAGCGAGAACGAAAACCGCACGTTCGCCTGCTGGCTGGATCTGCTCATTCCCTTTTGCGGTTCCTACACGCAGCACAACACCTGGACCAACGCCGAGAAGGCCGAATACAGCTACTTCCAGGAAGACCGCCGGGCCTACGCCGCCCTCGAACTGGAGGCGTTCCGCCGATCGTCCGCCGGATCAACACCGCCCTAATCGAAGTGCTGTGGTGCGACAACCCACCCGGACAGGACGGCACGCCCTCGTTCTGTTAAGCCGTTTCACGCCGCGCCGGGGACACGCGCCAAGTATGGCACGGCCTACTTGTTGGCCGTGGGCGGCGAGGGACGCGAACATGGGGCTTTTTTCGCGTGGCAGCACGCGAGACAGTGAAACGGCCGTAGCGGCAGGTCTGCCCAGCGCGAACCTCGGTCGCACTTCAGGCACGGCTAACAAGTAAGCCGTGCCACACCGTGCAGGGCCACGCCCGTCATCGCAAACGAGTTCTCATTGAGGGACTCCCTGCTATGTTGCCGAGGTCAACGACTTGAAGCGCCAGACGCTGAACAACAGGATTCCATAGCCAACGGCGGATGTCTACACAGCGAACCGAAAACTGCGGCAATCTGTCCCCAGCGTGCGGCGCCGGCCCTGCACGGCGTCGCGCAACCACACTTGGCGACATCCGGCCAATGGACAAGAGCAAGACTGCGTCGTTAGAATCGTGCTCGTCAGGATCCAACAGTTCGCGTGTCACGGACACGGAACGGAAGCGACGCATCGCACGTTGCCCGTTTGCCAAAGCTTGCAGGTGAATCCATCCATGCAAACGCCGACATCCCTACGGCTGCTGGCTGCCACGGACAACGCACGCGGCGACCTATTCACGCGGCTCGTCAAGGACTTGTTCTTTGCTTTGGGCTATGACGACCTGCGGCTAGACCTGCATACGTCCGGCCGGGAGATCGACATTCAGGGAATGCACCGGCTGGAACCAAGGTGATTGGTCGCCGAATGCAAAGCCCACGCAAGGAAGATGGACGGCGACGAGCTGAACAAGTTCTTCGGCGTGGTGGGCCGTGAACGCGACAAGGACGAGCGGATACCCGTCGCTGCCTACTTCGTATCGCTCAGCGGATTTGGCGATCCGTGGTCATCGTCCACCGCGTTTCTTTGTTCGCCCCGGCCTCTTCGGCGTGGGCTTCTGGCCGATCCGCTTCAAGGTCTGGCCCAGTTCGGCCTCGATCTCTTCGACCGTCGGCAAGGCCGACTGCAACGCCTTCGGCAAGGCCCTCGTCAACTCGTATGTCGAGATGCCGATCGGCTTGTCGATGCCGGCGAAGCTGTACTCGGCCAGCAGCCGGTCGTGCTCCTGGCACAGGATCAGGCCGATCGTCAGCTGGTCGGTCGGGTGCTTCAGGCGGTCGTTGACCACGTTGCAGTAGAAGTTCAACTTGCCCGCATACTCGGGCTTGAACTTGCCCTTCTTCAAGTCGATGACGACGAACGCCCGCAGCCGCAGGTGGTAGAGGAGCAAGTCGAGGTAGAAGTCCTCGTCGCCCACATCCAGGCGGTATTGACGGCCGACGAAGGCGAATCCCTGGCCCAGTTCGAGCAGGAACTTCTCCACGTCGCGGACGAGTTGCGTTTCGAGTTCGCGCTCGTGGAACGGCTCGGTCAGCGTGAGGAAATCGAAGATGTACGGATCCTTGAGCGTCTGCTGCGCCAGGTCCGACTGCGGCGCCGGGAGCAAGGCGGCGAAGTTGGAGACCGCCTTGCCGTGCCGGGCATGGGCCTGGGCATCGATCTGCAGGGCCAGGACGTTCCGGCTCCAGCCGTTGGACAGCGTCTGCTCCATGTACCAGCGGCGAGTGGGAAGGTCTTTGACTTTTTCCATTAGGAGAACGTGATGAGCCCACGGAACCGACCACAGGAGCGAGTCCGGTACTTGTGTAGCAGCCTGCGACACTTTTCGCCCGCGGGTCAATTGCCCCACAGGTTGTGGCACAGTTGCGGCAGTAGGCAATTTCGCCACCGCCGGTGGCGAACTCTCGGCACAAGGCAATTTCGCCACTGACGGTGGCGAAAAGACGCTCGGATCTGAATACGCCCGGTAGAAGGCAATCATCCGGTCGATGTTGCGTTCGGAAAAGCCTTTCAATTCCGGCAGTTCGTTCTTCAGTTCCTTGGCCAAGCGTGGTATTACAGCCGCGCCCCAGCCCTCGCGGGTCTGGCGCTCGTCGATGATCCGGCCGATGTCCCAATACAGCCGCACAAGTTCAGCATTGACGGCCAGTGTGGCCCGCGTCTGGGCCGCCTGGATGCGGCTCTTGACGTCCGCCAGCAGGGCCGTAAAGTCCGAACGCACCAGGGCCTTCTTTTCCCGTCGCTTACCCGCCATCGTCGATGTCCTCCAGAGTCGCCGGCTTGGTACCCAGTATACGGGCCGTCGGTGCGCCCTTCCAGCGGTGCGGACATCCAAGCCGGTTCGCGCCGTCGTCTAACGCGGCTCGGGGCTTACGGACCCCAGGAGCCGAATGCGATGAGATCCACGGAAAGCCGCGTCCGGACAGGAACGGGGCTG
>CAYUFW010000060.1:30050-30341 GCA_964443915.1 uncultured Pirellulaceae bacterium | reverse complement strand
GCGATCGTCGGTTATGCGGCGGCCCGGAGCGAACGGATCGTGGAACTGGTCACCAAGCCGGAACGGCCCGACGCGGCGGCGCGGCTGCTGGCGCGTTCCTGCGGCGATGCCATCGAACAGGACTTGCGCGAGATCCGCGTCGATCTGGCCCCGGATCATCCCCTGCACCGCGCGCTGCTCGCCTCCAACGGGGTGTTCCGCCAGCGCGAGCTGGATCGCGGCCAGGTGTTCATGGTCAAAGTCCTCGATACCGCCCGCCTCGTCTTCGCTTTGCACCCGGAGTTGCGGTCC
>CAYUFW010000060.1:0-30012 GCA_964443915.1 uncultured Pirellulaceae bacterium | reverse complement strand
GAGAAGCCGGAGGCGCAGCGCGAACTGGGGTTTGTCATCGGCGAACAGCAATTGACACTGGAAATCACCCCCGGCAGCAGTCGTCTCACGCGCAAGCGGGTCGGCCGGACCCACGTGCGGTGCGAGTGGCCGCAGTTCTGGCAACTGCTGCTGGGACACCTGGACGTGCAGCTAGCCGCCAGCCAGGGCGCCCTCTTCGTCTCCAACCGGCGGGGCTTCGAGTTGGCCGGCACGCTCCTCCCCCCGCTGCCGCTCTGGTACCCGCCCCTGGACGACCTGCCGGGGAGATGAGCCGCCGTTGACTGGGGCGGCATCCGAGTTGCGATCGACCCGCCTCGCCGTTGGAGCGAGAAATCAAGGCCGAGGTGGCCGTCCGCTGCGTCGACCGTTCAGGCTCGCCGCACGACGACGGATGGCTTCTGGAACGGGAAGCGCGATTGCTCTTGGCAGCGTAGCGAACGGGCGAACCGGCGCTTGCACGGTTGACCCGCTCCCACCTCAGTACGCGGATCGGGAAGCCGAACTGGAGTCCGAGCGGAATCCGTTTGCGGCGGTGGTCCTGGCGCACTTGAAGAGCCGGGAAACGCGCGACCGGCCGGGAGGAACGGCATTTCGAGCGCGAGACTGCCGTTGGTCCAGCCCTTGGCGGAGGAGTTGTGGGTCGGCAAAGAACCGACGATGGCCGAGCGACTGGGCCTTCCCGCTGCCGGGGGCTATCTGATCAATCAGCCACAGACCGAAGGGGAACGGGACGCCACTGGCTGTAGCTTGATACGCGGTCACGGTGTGGCGACCAGCCGTTCGACGAAGGTCTTGGCTTTCTTGGCCTCGGCCAGGGTCGCCGCCAGGTCGCCTGGGGCGAGGCATTCGATCAGCAGCGGTCCGTGCGTGAACCCGCCGGCGCGGAGTTTCTTCATCATCGCGGCGAAATTGACTTGGCCGGTGCCGGGGGTCAACGCGACGTCCTTGGGCGGTCGAAAGTCCTTGACCGAGATGCCGGTGACCAGTCCCCGGACTGCCTCGCAGTCGACGGCCGGATCGGTCTGCCCGTCCGAGTAGTAAAAGACGTTGCCCGGATCGTACATCAGCGTGAAATGCTTGTGGTTCACGCGCTGGTGCGCGTCGCGCAACTGCGGGCCGGTGCCGGTCGTTCCGCCGTGTGGCTTGAGCACGATCACGATCTGCTTCTCGGCCGCGTAGTCGCAGCAGGCGGCGATGGTGCGGCAGCAGGCCTCGTAGGTCTTTTCCGGGCTGACCGAGGACAGGAGCACCGACCAGCCGCCGGCCGCGTGGCAGTTGTCGATCATCCTGCGGAGATTCTCCGGACCGTTCTCCAAGGCCACGCCGCCGCCGTAGATGTTGGTGATGGTGAGTCCGCGCTGGCGGGCCTCTTCGCCCGCCAGGGCCGCCTCCTCGACACTGGTCTTCACGCCGATCACTCGTCCGGTCGGCGTCTTGGCTCCGGTGAAGCCCACGTACTTGAAGCCCGCCTCGGCCATCGCGTCGAAGCCCACGCGGTAGTCTTGGCTGGCCCAGGGCCGCGTCCAGCAACCGATCAGCCAACCCCGGTCCTGGTAATAGGGCGGCAGTCGCTCGGATCGGGCCTTGGCCGATCCAGCCAGCAGGCTGGCCGCACCCACGGCGGCCGAACGAGCCAAAAAACGACGACGGGACAAATTCTGCGGATGGTTCATGGGATCGGACTCCGGGTTGCGGTTATCGCGATACGTCAGCTGGCAGCTAATTGACGGCGATTCCATGTCGATTCCACGTAGGCGAGTCTCTCCGAGACTCGCTTCCCGTCTCGGAGAGACGGGGCTACGCGGGCTGCGGCCCGGCCGCGCTACGTCGAGGCGCATTATAGCCGCGAACAGGGCGGAACAGAACTGCTGTCGGCACGACGGCTGACGAGATGCCGAGGCATCACATCGCGCAACGGCCTGCCATCCTCGGAAAGGCGCCGCCTTCGCGGGTCGTCTACTTGCAGTACGTTGTGACAACGGTAGGCTGACACGCTGGACGCCAACAAGGTCAAGGACAAACTCATGACTGAACAGGGCGCGATCCTGGACCTCCGCGACAGCGAGTTTCGGCAGGAGACGCAGCCATGTAACAGTTCGATCGTAGACTCGTTTGGACGGTGTTTTTTGTGCTGTGCGCTGCGGCGTTGGCAGACGCACCGAGCCGGTTCACCCTGGCCACCATGCCGCGCGTCGACGTCCACGCCCACATCCCTGACAAGTGGGACGTGATCGACCAGTAAAAGGGACTGCGCGACGCGATCAAGAAGGAGTTGGACGTCGAGATGGCCATGTGGATCAGTGTGGGCGGTTCCGCGCCGCCGGACCTCAAGGAAGTCCTGGAGAAGATCTACTTCCGCAACGCGATGCGGATCTATCCGCACGTCAGGGAGAACCTGGAGCAACTCGGATACCCTGTCGAGTAGTGCTGTCTCAAGACAGAAAGTAGGCCGGAACAAGTCCGCGCAGCTCCGGCGGGAATTCCGCGTTTCTCAGGCGGTTGGCCGTGCCGGAACTGCGTGGACTTGTTCCGGCCTACCTGTCCTCTGACGGACTGCGGAAGTCATTGACGGGATGCGGGACTAGTTGTCGGTTTAGGATGCCAAGAGCCCAAGGGAAGGTAAACCTATGACGCACGCACGAATCTGTAGCGTGATGGTGCTGACGCTCGCGCTGGGGGGCAACGGCGCACGAGTACAGGCAGAAGTGGTCGCTGCGGCCGACTTGGCAGCCCGACAGCAGTGGGTGAGCCGTCACCTGATTGAAACGCAACCGCGTCCGAGCCGCGCGGCACAACTCGAGGTCGAGGCGTGTCACGGCGGTCTGCTGCGCAACGGCCGTGCCGGCCGGCCGCTGCTCATCGCCGGTCAGGAATACAAGCGGGGACTGCTGGCCCATGCGGTGAGCCAAGTCGCCGTGCATCTCGATTCGCCGGGGCGGACGTTCTCCGCCGTCGTCGGACTCGACAGCAACGAACAGACCCGGCCCGGTCTGGGCAGCGTGGTCTTTTCCGTGATGGTCGGGGGCAAGGCGGCTTTCCAGTCGCCGGTGCTTCGGGAAGGGGTGAAGGAGGTGCCGGTGAACGTCGATCTCGGCGGAGCGACAAGCTTCGTTCTGGAGGCGAGCGACGCCGGGGACGGCATCTCCAGCGACCACGCGGATTGGGCGGACGCGAAGGTCGTGCTGGCCGATGGCCGAGAGCTGTGGCTGGGCGATGTGCCGGAGGCGAAGGAGGACGGCCTGCCGTTCAGCTTCACCTATGATGGGATGCCTTCAAGCTGGCTGCTGCCTGCGTGGAATCGCAAGGATGAAACGAAGACGCTGGACGCCAACCGCGTCCGGCGCACCACGACCTGGACGGACCCGAAGACCGGCCTGGAGGTCCGTTGCGAGTCGGTCGAGTACACCGCCTTTCCGGTTGTGGAATGGACGCTCCGCTTCCACAACCGCGGCGAAGCCGATACACCGATCCTCGAGGATATCCGCGCTGTGGATCTTCGGATTGAGAAGCCGTCGAGCGGCGAGTTCGTGCTCCGCGGCTGCAAAGGCGACGACTGCACGCCCGACAGTTACCAGCCGTATCAGCTCGTCCTCGGTCCGGGTGCCAACCACACGTTCGCCCCGCCCGGCGGCCGGCCCACCGAAGTGGCGTTTCCGTACTACAACCTGGCCGCGCCCGGCGGGGGGCTGATTCTAGCGCTCGGTTGGCCGGGGCAGTGGACCGCCACCTTTGCTCGCGATACGCAAGACGTGGTCCGCGTGACCGGCGGCCAGCAACAGACGCATTTCAAGCTGCGGCCCGGCGAAGGCGCCCGCTCGCCGTTAGTGGCCCTGCTGTTCTGGAAAGGCGGCGATTGGATCCGCGGACAGAACGTCTGGCGGCGATGGATGGTCGAGCACAACCTGCCGCGGCCGGGCGGCAAGCTGGTTCCGACCCATTACGGCTCCTGCTGGAGCGCCACCCTGTACCCGAACGCCGCCGAGGAGCTGGCGATCGTCGACGGCTTCCAGCGCGAGGGAATCCACATCGACTATTACTTCATCGACGCCGGGTGGTATCCGAACCGGGGCAGCTGGGTCAACGTGGGCACGTGGGAGATCGACCGGACGCGTTTTCCCCGCGGCCTCCGCCAGGTGGCTGATCGCGTCCATCAGAACGGCACGAAATTCGTCCTCTGGTTCGAGCCCGAACGCGTGACCGACGGCTCCTGGCTGGCCGCGCAGCACCCCGAGTGGATCTTGAGCAGCGGCGGCGGGCGGTTGCTGAACCTCGGCCATCCGGAGGCCTGGAAGTGGGCCGTGGAAACCATCGATGGGTTTCTGACCAGCCAAGCCATCGACGTCTATCGCCAAGACTTCAACATGCAGCCGCTCAACTGCTGGCGCGCCGCCGATGTTCCGGACCGCCAAGGTCTCACTGAGATGCGGCACGTGGAGGGCTACCTGGCGTTCTGGGACGAACTTCTCCGCCGTCATCCGGACTTGATCATCGACACCTGCGCCAGCGGCGGGCGCCGCAACGACCTGGAGACGCTGCGACGCTCCGTGCCCCTGTTGCGGAGTGACCACTTCTCGCCTGCCGAGTCCCAGCAGGCGCACACCATGGGGCTCGCGCTGTGGATGCCGTACTACGGTTCGGGCATGCATCCCGGCGACGTCTACTGGTACCGCAGTTGCATCTTCCCGGCCTCGCGCGTGGGCCTGGATACGCGGCGGAAGGACCAGGACTATGCGCTGTTGAGGAAGATGATCGCCGAGTTCCATGCGGTGGAGAAGTACCTGCTGGGCGACTTCTATCCGCTGACCTCCCACAACCTGGCGCTCGATGTCTGGGCGGCTTGGCAATTCGATCGCCCGGAGATGGGCGAAGGGATCGTGCAGGTTTTCCGGAGGGCGGAGAGCCCGTATGAGGCGGCCCGCTTCCGGCTCCGCGGGCTGGACCCGGAAGCGACTTACCGCCTGCACGACCTTGACCAGCCCCAGCCTCGGGAGGCCCGCGGCCGGGAACTCCTGGAGCACGGCCTGCCGGTGAATCTGCCGGAGCGCCGCTCGTCGTGCCTCATCCGGTATCAACGGGTCAAGTGAGGCGACGCCTTGTTACCGCATTCGGCGCAGGCGACTGCGGCGGTTCAGATAGTCGGCGAACACGTCGACCAACGGCTGGCTCGTGTTCACCAGCACGCGCTCGCAGCCATTCCGTTGCGCGAGTTCCTCCAGCTGGGCGTTGAAGCGGTTCAGCGCCTGCAAGTAGGCCCGCCGCAGGTCGTCGGGCTGGGTCAGTTCTTCTTCGAAGATCTCCAGCCCGATGAACTTGGTCATCTGGTCGAACGGGAAGTTCAACTCGTCGTGGTGCAGCACCTGGATCAGCACCACCTCGTGCTTGTTGTACCGCAGACGCTGGATGGCCGACTCGATCTGTCCCAAGTCGGTGAAGAAATCGCTGAATACGACCACGATCTCGCGGCGGCCCATCCGCTGCGCCAGTTCGGTCAGGCAGGCGGCCATCTCCGTTTTCTCGGCCAGGCTCTTGCCGATCTCGTCCAAGTCACGGGCGTCGGCATTCCACCACTTCCGCGCCGTCGCGACGTCCTCTAGATACTGCGTCATCCGCACCATCTGGTCCATCGAATTGCTGGGCGTGATCCGGTCGCGGACTTGCGTGTCGAACGTGGCCAGCGATACCTTGTCGCTCTGCCGCACGATCGAGTAACCCAGCGTCGCGGCCATCTGGGCTGCGTACAGCAGCTTCTGCTGCCGGCCCTCGCCATAGCGCATCGAGGCGCTGATGTCCAGCAGCAAGTGGCAGACGAAGTTCGTCTCCAACTCGTACTGCTTGACGACGAACTTGTCGCGGTTGAAGTACACCCGCCAGTCGATGTGCTTCGGGTCGTCGCCCGGCGCGTACTCGCGATGGCCGGCAAATTCGACGGCGAAACCGGATAGCGGCGACTTGTGCGCGCCGGCCAAGTTGCCGATCACCAGCCCGCGGGGCTCAAAATGCCGGTCCGCGACCGCGCTGAGCACGTCGGGATCCAGATACCGCGACAACACGCTGTTGGCCATCTTCGCACCTTTCCAAGGCGAACGGTGGGCGTCAGCCCACCGGTTCCCCTGACCATCGAGCAGGCCGGCACTTGAGAAGGACGGGTGGGCATCAGCCCACCGGTTCCTCTGACGCCAGGGCAGGCCGGCACTTGGGAAGCACCGGTGGGCTCACGCCCACCGCTGGCCAGTTTCCAGGGCGATTCTCCCGTCCTGTACCCCTGCTGAACCCGTTCGGTCCTATCTTACGTTCCCGGCCAGCCGTCGGCTAGCGGGCCGCGCGGAGAAGTCCCGATTCGTCTTGCCCCGCGGGCGTCAACCGCCTCAAGCGTTCATATCGCTCCACTTGCGCGCCCTGCGCCCGAAGCCCCACAGCGCCACGGCGGCGACGACGCCGACCAACGCGAACGGGATCCAGACGTGCCAGTGCGGCTGGTAGGTGTCCCAGAGCAACTCGGTGGCGGCCGTCGGCGACAAACCGGTGATTTCCTCCAGCTTCAGCATCGCCTCGGTGCGCGGCACACCCAGGACCGTTTCCAGCGACGTCACGTCGCCGTTCCAGTTCCGGCCCTCGCCCAACCGCGTGTGCTCGGCCAGATAGCGCAAGGCCAAAACGGCTTTCTCGCCATAGTGTCCGTACACGTAGCCGGCGATCTTCGAGCCGGCGTACACGCCGACGCCGACCGGGATATTGACGTAGCCGAGATACAGGCCCTTCTTGCCCGGCGGCGCGATCAGCGCGAGGTACTCGGATTTCTTCGGACCCGTGGCCATTTCGCCCAGCGAAAAGAAGAGGATGCCGAGCACCAGGATCCAGGCGTTCGTCGTCCAGCCGGCGACCAGCAAGCCCACCGTGGCCAGCAACATGCCGAACAGCATGGCCGTGAGCGTGCGGAGATGGCGCGTGAGCCAGGCGACGCCGATCACGCCCAGGATGATGAACAGGGCGTTGAAGCTGAGCAGCACCTGCTGGGGAATCATCGGCCCGCGCGGCGTCTGCTGAACCAGCGTGCGATAGGCGACGTCCGGCAACCCGCGGAGGACCTCCGCCATCGGCCGGCTGTCGACCCAGTCGGCGATGAAATTCGGCTGCAGGTCCCACAGCTGGTACATCATCAGCCAAAAGCAAGACATGATGGCCAACCAGGCGAGCAGGCGAGGCTCGAACACGTCGCGCACGGTCCGCGCGAGAACCTGCCAGACGGTCTCCGTTTTCGAGGCACCGCTGGGGACGTCCTGAAAGGCGAACAGGAGCACCAGGTTGAACGACGTGAAGACGGCCGATGCCAGGAACAGGTTGCGCCAGGCCTCCTGCGAATTGGCCGCGGCGTGGAAGGGGCCGGGCAGCAGCACGCTGAGACTCAAGAGAATGGTCGGCAGGTAGTGCCCGATGAACGCGCCCACGTTGACGATCCAGTAGAACACGCCCCAGCCGACGGACGAATTTTCCTTCGTCAGATTGTGCGCCAGCGAGCCCTGGATGCTGGGTTTGAAGAAGGCCGTGCCGGTCGCCAGCACCAGAATGCCGATGAAGAACCCCCAGTAGTTGCTGATCGGCGGCACGTCGCGCAACAGGGCGATCAGGATGTACCCGGCCATCATCAGCGAAATCGAAAACACCAGCGTCCGTTTGTAGCCGAAGCGGTCTGCGTAGCCGCCGGTGACGATGGGCAGCAGCGACTGGAACGCGGCCCACCAGGCATAGATCGTGCCCTTGTCGGCCGCCGTCAAGTGCAACCCGCCCGGATTATCCGCCTGCATGATGTAGATCGGCGCCATCACGCGGAGATTGTAGAACGCCAGACGCTCCCACATCTCGATCGTGTTCAGCACCCAGAACGCGCGGCTGAACCGCGGTTTCGCCGATCCGGCGTCCGTTGTCGCTGCAGACATGCTCGCCAGGCTCCCTGTGAAGTTCTCGTCGTTTGATCCGTCCTTTGCCAGCCCGCTCGGGCTGCGATCCTAGACGCACTTGGCTGGCCAGGCAAGCAGCCATGCTCCGCCGCCCGCCTTGCGGATTAGGAACGGATCTGCGCCAATGGTCGAGGGTAGAGTCTCAGTCCGTACTATGCGCGCGACGTGCGCGCGTCCTGGCGTGGGGAGCGGGGTGGCGTGAGCCCCCCGGTTCCCCGCAAGTCGTTCGGTTCTGAACCGGGGGGCTCACGCCACCCCGCTCGCCAAATGGGTTGCGGGCGTCAGCCCGCGTTACGACAGAAACGCTCCAAAACCGATTTCGCTCTGGTGGGGAACTTACGATGGGCAGCAACTCCCGGCTTGTGGTGTTTCTCTGGGGACTGGTTTCGTTCGCCGCTACGGCGACGGCCGCCGCAGTCGGCGAACCGACCGTCACGATTTCCGGCGCGTCGTACACGGCGGAGTTCAGCTCCGAGAACGGCTCGATCGTCCGCTTTGCTGCGCGGGGTGCGGCGGAGAGCATTTGGCACAGCGGCGAGCATGGGCTGTGGCAGGTTGTCGCCGCGGACCAATCGCGGATCGATGCCGCGCAGTTCTCGCCGGCTTCTTCCGACCGGTCGTTCCGTTACGGATGGGACCGGCCCGGGCGCGTGCTGCGGATGCAGTACCGGTCGGCCGAGTTGGATGTGGCCGTGACCGCGACCGGGACCGACGAACAACTCGATCTGCAGGCGTCTATCCGGCCGCACAAGTCAGTCGCTCTGGAGCTGGCCCTGCCCGCACGGCTGCGATTCGATCCGCAGCGGCTCGTCCGCCTGGTCTGTCCGGCGGACGGCAACCAGTCGGTCGGCACCGCGTTCCGGGGCGGGTTCTTCAAGCCTCAAGCGGAAGACAATCCGTCCGGTTGGACGTCCCAGCAGGCGGGCCCGAAAGGCTACCAACGGCTGTACGGCGGACCGCTGGTGTACCGCCCGGACAACGATCCACCGGTCGCGTTGCGCGTCGCTGAGGAGGGGAAGAAGTGGCTGGCGCCGCAGATCGCCGCGCGGTTGTCGGCCGCCAAAGCCACGGTGAACCGCCCGCCGCAGGCCGGTCAAGCCGACCTGGTCGTCATCGATTCGGAACACGGCCCGTACTTCTCCGCCAGCCGCTTGGGCGGCAAGGGATTCTTGTGGCGCATCGGCGGCGCGGTGCGCGGAGACGAAACGCAAGTCTCGCTGGATGCGATCACATCGGCCATCGGCTGTCTCGCAGCGGCCGCGCCGGCCGACAGAACCAAGGTCGGCCTGCTGGCTCTGAAACAGGGGCCGGCCGTCGGCAACTGGTCGGAAGTCCGCATCGCCGACTGGCGCCAGCGGCTGGCTAAGACCGTCGCGGCTGCAGGCGGCAAAGTGACGTTCGTCGAATTGACCACCGCCGCGGAAATGCTGCAGGTCGTCGCGGCCGACGACTATCTGGCGATCGTCAATCCGTACGGCGAGGGCCTGCCGACGGGACCAGGCGATTCGATCGAAACGGTCGTCCAGGCCATCGGGCGTTTCGTGCGCGGCGGAGGCAACTGGTTCGAGGTGGGCGGACATCCGTTCCACAGCCGGTTGGCGCCCGTCCGCTTCTACGAATACCGTGTCAGCTACCCGCCCGCGTTTGCCGACTTGTTCCATTGGGAAAGCCAAGCCGGACAAGCGGCCGTGTATCGCGTCCAGCCGCGGACCTGGGAGCCGTGGCAGGGCGCGACGGACCCGCAGGCGATCTTCGTGCCCGGCCGGTTGGCCTGCGGCGGCGATGACGACGGCGGCTGGTGCGAGCGGCCTTTCGCGGTACACATCCCCGCCGGTTCGACGTGGCAATCACCGGTGGTCCGGTTGGTCGCAGGGCACTCGGCAGCCGACGATCTGCGAGCCTATTGCCAAGCCAACGGGATCACTCGGCGGCTGGAAGACAAGCTGTCCGCCGACGTGTTGGACCGTTTCAAGAACTCCGTCCTGCTGTACTACGCCGGTTCGTGTGAGGAGAAATTGGCGAACCTCGCCAAGTTGCCCGTGCCGACTCAGATTCACTTTGCCGACTACCTGCACGGCGGCTTCGACAAACAGTATCCCGATCACCTGCCTCCGCATCCCCATTTCGGCACGCCGGAGCAGTTCCGCAAGCTGTTCGACGAAGGACATCGTCTGGGGCACCTGCTGAGCCCCTACACCAATCCCACGTGGTGGTGCGACGGTCCGAAGGGTCCGACGTTCGAGCGGCACGGCGAGGGGCCGCTGCTGAAAGGGCTGGATGGAAAACCATCTCACGAACAGTATGGCCAAAACGAAGGCTTCACTGTCTGCCATTGGCACCCGGCGGTGCGGGCGGCGAACCAGAAGACGGTCGAGCAGTTCAGCCGCGAGTACCCTTGCGACATCCTGTTTCAGGACCAGTGCGGCGCGCGAGGCTGGCGGTACGACACCAACCCGGCGAGCCCCACGGTGTCGGCCTACTCGGAAGGGCTGCTGTCGATGGTCGCCGAAGATTGCCGCCGCAAGCCGCTGTCGACCGAAAGCGGCTGGGACGGCGTCGTCAACTTCGAATCGCAGTTGTGCGGCATGTCGTGGTCGCTGGTGCCGACCGAGCACGCACCCACGTGGCGGCAACTGATGAAGACCCGCTACGCTCCCGGCACCTGGGAGATCTTCCCCGTGGCCCAGTACATTGCCCACGACAAGACGGCCATGTTGCACCACGACTTGGGACAGTTCGTGACCAACCGCGAGACACTGGCTTGGACGTTGGGCCTGGGCTTCTCGCTCAGCTACCGCATCCGAGCGCGGGACTTGACGCACGACGGCCCGCGGCAATGGCTGCTGTGGCTGGATCGCCTGCAGAAATCGATCTGCTCGCGGTACGTGGGCCAGCCGCTGTCCGACTTCTCTCACGAGCGTGACGCCGACCCGGCGGACGACGATGACGGACTTCTGCGAGCCCGCTATGGCGCGCTGCAGGTCGTCGCCAATTTGTCGCCCCGGCCGCGGACCGTACAGAACGTCCGGCTGGCTCCCTGGGGCTTCGTCGCCACGGCCCCGGGACTGGTCGCGGCCAACCTGCAGACGCTGGGCGGAACGGACTTGGGCGAGGACGGCGTCTCGTTTGTCACGCAAGGGGATGCCGCCAAGACCCGGGTCTGGGTCTACGCCCGGCCGGGCGAGAACGTCGCCGTGGCCGCGCCGGCGTCCCTGCCGGATTCGGCCGCCCTGTACTTCGCCGGAAACACGCCGATCAAGGCCAGTCGGGCAGACCCGATTTGGCAATTCACCGTGCCGGCGCTGCCCGATACCAAGCGACTTTCGCCGCCGGTCAAACCCGGCGGCGTGCGGTACTTGTGGTCCGGGGAAATCCGCACGCCCTAGCACCGTTCGAGAAACAACTGTCCGATTTCTGCGTGGCGTAAGCTTCCAGCTTGCGGCAGATAGCGACATCGCAAGCTGGAGCTTTCGCCACTCATTTCTCGAACGGTGCTTAGTCGACCGACGGCGCCCAGGCCAATTGCTTGAGGGATTCCAGCGCACCCATGACGTCGTCCAGCGTGACTTGCCGCCAGCCCTCGGCCTTGTGCCGCAGGATGGCCAGCTTGAACGCTTCGAATGCCTCGGCCAGATCGTCGGGCAGTTCGGCCAGATTGGCGAACGGCCGCACGAGCGGGATCGTTTCGTCGGCCTCTCGGCCGGCGTCGTCCTTACGGGCTCGCGTGCCGCCTTCAACCTCGTCACCGAAATCGGCGCCCTCGGGAATCGGCGGACCTTGGACCTCGGCCAGCGAATCCGGCACGCGCTGCGCGGCCGCCTCGCGGGCGACGGCCGGATCGACGTCTTCGTCCAGATCGGCGGTCACGATCTCCTCGTCCAGCGGCCGCTCGGACTCGACCGCGCCCATCGCTTCCCAGCGCTGCCGGCGCATCTGCGACACCGACCATTTGGACCGGAAAGCTCCCTCCAGCCACATCTCCGCGTCCACCCAATCCATGGCCGCGTGAAAATGGCTCCAGTACAAGCCCTGGTACTCGTCGAACGTTTTGCCGAATCGCTCGTACACGCGGCGCAGGCGGTTCACGTGCTGGCCGGTGACCGCGCCGACCAACCGCGCCCAGGCGTCGTCCGAATACTCGCGTGCCGGGCGCTTGGCGTCGAGCAGCGATTGCCGCCATTCCGCAATGATGCGGCCTTTTTCCCAGTTCGTCGTGCTGACCAGGTGGTTCCAGCGGCCCACAAACGGCTGCGACGTTTCATTCGTGCCGGGTGCCGCGACGGGTTTGGTGGCTGCCGATTGCGAGTCTTGGGTAAGCGTGGTCGTCATTTCCATCGCGCGAATTCCTGTTCACATGGGGAGACGATTCGGAAACGGAGGTAACATCCCCTCGCGTCCAAGCCGGAGCCTAACTTAGCATGTCGGCCAGCTAGCAACAGGGGCCGCTCGCCGGAATGCCGCCGAGGCGGAAAACCACGGGCCTTGCCCGCGAACCGCCGCGGACCGGCGACGGGGAAAACTTGTCAACAGTCACCAGCATTCCCCCGCGTTGCGAGCCACCTTGCCGGTGAGTCCTTTGTTCCGTAAGCTGTCGATGGAGGGTAGAAACATGAAATCATATCGCGAGACGCTGACCTTCAACGTTCCCCACCGGATGGACTTCATCAACATCACGCCGCAGGTCGAAGCGGCCGTGCGGAAAAGCGGGATCCGCGAGGGTCTTTGCCTGGTCAACGCGATGCACATCACGGCCAGCGTGTTCATCAACGACGACGAACCCGGCCTGCACGAAGACTACAAGCGGTGGCTCGAACAACTGGCCCCGTTCGACCCTTCGCCGGAACGCTACCACCATAACCGCACCGGCGAGGACAACGGCGACGCGCACCACAAGCGGCAGGTCATGGGGCGAGAAGTCGTCGTCGCGATCACCGACGGGAAGCTTGACTTCGGCCCTTGGGAGCAGATTTTCTACGGCGAGTTCGACGGCCGCCGCCCTAAACGCGTGCTGGTCAAAATCATTGGCGAGTGAACTGCCGCAGCGGCTTGCCGTTCGTGCCGCATCAGGTCATCATCCTGCCTCGCTGCCGTTGTTCGGGTGTGCGACTGCCCTGGTGCAACTGGAGCCGCTTTTTCCAGAACCCTCCCGGACAATGCCATGACATCCAAGTACTCGGTTTTTTCTGCGTTCTTGCTGACCCTTGCCCTGTTCGCCTCCGGAATGCAGGCTGCCGACTGGCCCATGTACCGGGCCGATGCGGGGCGGAGCGGGTATTCGTCCGAGCGGCTGCCGGGCCGATTGGAGTTGCGTTGGACGCATCAGGGCCAGCCGCCTCGTCCCGCTTGGCCGAGTTCGATGCGGATCACGTACGACTTCGCCCCCCAAGCGATCGTGGTCGGCCAGACGATCGTGTTGGGCAGCACGACGGACGACCGCGTGACGGCCTTGGATGCGGCGACCGGCCAGGCGCGCTGGAGTTTTTTCACGGGCGGACCAGTCCGGTTTGCGCCGGCCGCGTGGCGTGACCGGGTGTTCGTGGCCAGCGACGACGGGTTCCTGTACGCGCTCTCGCTGGCGGACGGCCGGCTGTTGTGGCAGCACCGCGGCGGGCCCAGCGCGCGGATGTGCCTGGGCAACGAACGGCTGATCTCGCGCTGGCCGGCCCGCGGCGGGCCCCTGGTCCTGGACGACACGGTTTACTACGCAGCCGGGATCTGGCCCAGCGAAGGCGTGTACTTGCACGCCTTGGACGCCGCCACCGGCGCCGTACGGTGGACGAACGATCGCACGGGGCAGTTGTATCACCCGCAACCCCATGGGGGCGCTAACGCGCACAGCGGCGTCGCGCCGCAAGGCTACTTGCTGGCGACGGCCGAGCGGATCCTCGTGCCCACCGGCCGGGCCGTCCCGGCCGCGTTCCGGCGCAGCGACGGGGAACTGGAATACTATCGGCTGCAGGACAACGGCTCGATGGGCGGTGCGCGCGCGGTGCTCGCCGAGCGCTTCGTCATCAACGGCGGGTGTTTTCTGGAGAGCGAAACCGGCTCGCTGGCGGCGCGCGCGGGCCGGGGTGTGTTCAGCACGCTGTCCGACGGAGTTCTGCAGTTCACCGGGAGCACGCTGCTGGCGTACCGCTGGGCGGACGTCGACGCGACCGACCGCAAAGGCCGAGCCGTCCGCTATCGAGGGCTGAAGAAGTACGCCGAAATCGCCTTGGCCGAGGCCCCGGAAAGCGTCCGCCGCGCCGAGCAGGTCGTCCAGAGCCTGCCCGGCCTGAAGAACCTGTTTCAAACCGACGTCCTGTTCAAGGACGCCGACGAGGGCGTCGCCCGGCAGACCGGTCTGGAACGCGTCCTGGCCCAGGCTCGGCCCGACGTCGAGCGGCTGGGCGCGGACGTGGGCCCCTTCCAGGCGACCGCCTACGAACGCACCAGCGAAGTCATCGCGGCCGGGCACGAAGCGATCTGCGGCTCGCCGGGCCGCGTGTCGATTGTCGATTTGGAACGGCAGCAGGTCCGCTGGTCGCACGCCGTCGAGGGCGACGCGGTCGGCTTGGCTGCCGCCAACGGGCTGCTGGTCGCGTCGACCACCAGCGGCGCGGTTTACTGCTTTGCCGCGCCAACTGCGGCGGCGCCGCCATCGGCATCGGCGGCCGGGGCTGCCGGCGTTCCGTCCGAACCGCCGGGCGAACCCCAGGCCGCCGACGCGGGCTTCCCGCTGGCCGCCCAGGCGGCCGAAGAAATCCTGCAGCAGAGCGGCGTTCGGGAAGGCATCTGCCTGGACCTGGGCTGCGGCGGCGGGCAGCTCGCGCTGGAACTGGTCCGCCGCTCGCAATTGCACGTGATCGGCATCGAGAATGATCCGCAGCAGATCGCTCGTGCGCGGCAACGCCTGGCCGCGGCGGGCGTGTACGGCACCCGCGTTAGCATTCACCAGGGCGACCCCAACGTCACCGGCTGCCCGCGCTACATCGCCAATCTGATCATCTCCTCGCGGCAGCTGGCCGACGCGTCCGCAAGAACAGATCCGGACGAAATCCAGCGCCTGCAGCGGCCCCATGGCGGCGTCGTTTGCCTGGGGACGCCGGGCAAGCTGGAAATCCAGCGCCGTGGACCGCTGGATGGCGCCGGCCAGTGGACGCACCAGAACGCGGATGCGGCGAACACGCTGTGTTCCGCCGACCGGCTGGTCCGCGGTCCGTTGGAGGCGTCCTGGTTTCGCGACGGCGTCCTGGAAATCCCCGACCGGCACGCCCAAGGTCCGGCGCCGCTGTTCAGCCAGGGTTACCTCGTGGTCGAGGGCGTACATGGCGTGTGCGCTCTGGACGCCTACAACGGCCGCACGCGCTGGGTCTATCCGCTTCCCGACATCCTGGCGGATTGGGACGGCGTACACCACGACGTCGGTGTGGGCGACACGGGCAGCAATTTCTGCCTGAGCGGCGATTCCGTGTTCGTGCGGACGGCCGACCGCTGCCTGAAGATCGACCTGGCGAGCGGCCGCAAGGTCGCCGAGTTCCCCACGCCGGTCGAGGCCGCGTCGGAGAACCGCGATTGGGGATTTGTGGCCTGCGCGGACGGCCTCTTGTTCGGTTCCGTGTTGAACCGAGCGCACACGGTGAGCCCGCGTTACCGCGACATCCGGTTGCGGACCGAGTCGGTGTTGTTTTTCGCTTTGGACGCGACGACCGGGCAATTGCAGTGGCAGTATCGCCCGCAGCATTCGATCCGCAACAACGCCGTCGCCATCGCCGAGGGCCGGGTGTACCTGATCGACCGGCCGCTGGCGATGGCCGACCGCATCACCGATCCGAAACCCAACGGCAAGCACCGTCCGCTGCTGAAACCGGGCGAGCATCCCGGCGGAACGCTGCTGGCGCTGGACGCCCGCAGCGGGGCCGTGTTGTGGAAAACCGACGAGGACGTGTTCGGCACGCAGTTGGCGGTCAGCACGCAGCACGGCGTCGGGCTGATGTACTACCAGGCCGTCAAGCACGGGTTTTTCAAGCTGCCGTCCGAACTGGGTGGACGGATGGCGGCGTTCCAGATCGCGACGGGCGAGCGGATTTGGGACATCGCGGCCGAGTACAAGACGCGGCCGATCATCAACGGCAACGTGATCCATGCGGAAGGCGGGGCCTGGAAGCTCACGAGCGGCGAGCCCGTCCCGTGGCAGTTCGAGCGCTCCCACGGCTGCGGGCAGATCGCGGGCAGCTGCCACCTGATGGTGTTCCGCTCGGCGACGCTCGGCTATCTGGACCTGACGCGCGACGCGGGCGTCGAGAATTTCGGCGGTGTGCGCACGGGTTGCTGGTTCAACGCCGTTCCGGCCGGCGGCCTGGTCCTGGTTCCCGACGGCTCGTTCAAGTGCGCCTGCAGCTACCAGATGCAGGCCTGGCTGGCGCTGCAGCCGCGCGAGTAAGACGGACTGGCAATCGTGGTACGAGAAGAACCCTCACGCCTCTTCCCCCGCGTCGATGCCGTACTCCTTCAGCTTCTTGTGCAGCGTGTTGCGGTTGATGCCCAGGCGCAGGGCGGTTTTGGTTTGCACCCGGTTGCAGCCCTCCAGAACCTGGACGATCAGTTCTCGTTCGACGCGGTTCACGATCCGCTCGCACAGATCTTCGGCCTCGGTGCCGGCGGCGGCCAGGCCCTGTTGGACGACTTCGGCGACCAGCGTATCCAGATCGACGCCGCGGATCTGGCCTTGGCGGGGACGCTCCTTGCCGGTCACGGTGCCGGGCAGCAGTTCCGTCGTCAACTCGTCGCCTTCCGCCATCACGACGGCCCGTTCGACGTAGTTCTGGAGTTCGCGGACGTTGCCCGGCCAATGGTAATCCTGCAGGGCCTCTTGCGCCTCGCGCTGGACGTGCAGCACGTAGCGGTCGTTGGCTTCGTTGTAGTAGTGCAGAAAGTGGTGCAGCAGTTCCGGGATGTCCTCCCGCCGCATCCGCAGCGGGGGGATTTCAATCGGCACGACGTTCAGCCGCCAATACAGGTCTTCGCGGAATCGATCTTCCTCGACCGCGGCCAGCAAATCGCGGTTGCTGGCGGCGATCACGCGGGTATCGACGCGCACCGTCTGGGTATCGCCGACGCGTTCGAACTCCTGTTCCTGTAGGACGCGCAGCAGTTTGACCTGCAAGTGCTGGGTGGTGCTGTTGATTTCGTCCAGAAAAATGGTGCCGGTGTGCGCCGCCTCGAACCGGCCGATGCGGTTGTTGACGGCGCCGGTGAAGGCTCCGCGGACGTGCCCGAACAACTCGCTTTCCAACAGGCTCTCGCTGAGCGCCCCGCAATTGACTTTGACGAACGGGCCGGTGCTGCGGTTGCTCAGGCGGTGAATGGCGGTCGCGATCAGCTCTTTGCCGGTGCCCGTCTCGCCCAGCAACAGGACGGAAGCCTGGCTGCAGGCCACGCGCCGCGTCAGGCGATAGACCTGCTGCATGGCCTTGCTGTTCCCGATGAGGCCGGGAATGGGTGGGCCGTTCTCGTCCAGGGTTGTGGGTCCGTAGGCAGCCATGGCTGGTCAACCGCCGCCGCTTCAGTTGGGCTGTGGTTTCGGCGCCTCCGCTCCTTGCGTCAGCCCTTCCTTTCCCAGCCGGAGCCGGCTGGGCATTTCGATCGCGTTCAGGACGGAAGCGAGTACTTTTTGCGTCTCGGCATCCAGCGCCGCACCGCGATTGTACCGATCGTATTGAAGCAGGATCTCGTCGCGGGTCAGGAGCAGACCGCGCCGCTCGACTGCCTGAGCGAACGCGCCGGCCGCCGCCTGCCGTTCGGCCAAGGGCCGCCCGTGCTGACTGGCCAGCGTCACCAGGGCCCGTTGGGCCTCGGGCGTCCCCAGCAGGCCCAGCACGCGAGCCGCCTTGGCCGACAAGGCGGGCACGGACAGGGCCGACTGGACGGCCGCCTCGACGCGGAACAAGTCGTAGAAGGCGTGCGTGCCCTGGGCTTCGCCCAACCGCGTCAGGTGGTCCAAGGCGCGGCCCGCTTGATCGAGGCGTTCGTCGTAGCCGACCAGCGTGTTGCCGGCCGATTCCACGACCCGCGTCATCTGAAAACTCATGCTCTTCTCGTCATGCGGACGCGGAAAGGCGATCAGCAAGGGATCCAGTTCGGCCATCGCCTCGGCGCTCACCAGGTTCTCCTGCCGGGCCATCAGCCCGATCGGCAGGCGGCGGGTCAGCGGGTCTTTGCGGAACATCTGAATCGTCTCGCTGGCGTCGGGAAAGTCGACCGCATCGCTGATCAAGATGAACTCGTAATCCGGGTTCTTCGCGGCCAGGCGGAAGGTCTCCTTGCCAGTGGTGGCGGAGTCCGCGTCGTAGCCGAGAGCGTTCAGGATGCCGATCAGCGTCTGGGCCTTGTCCACGCGCGGATGCGAGACCAGCACGCGGCGCGATCCGACGGTCCGGACGAAATAGCCGAACGTCTCCGGCAGGTAGCTGGAGCCCGCGTACGGGCCGGCCGGAGCGATCTTCATGATCGACTCGGCGGCGGCCATCCGTAAGCGGCGGTCGCTGTGACGCAAGGCACCGACCAGCGGCCGGGGGCGACCGTCGGTGGACTGCACCAGCGTTCCGTCCCCGGCGGCGGCCAACAATTCGGCGGCGGCGATCGCCGCGGTCACGTAGTCGTTGTGGATCGCGTAGTCCAACACGTCTTCCAGCGTCTGGGGGCCCAACGCCGTCGCCTGCGCCGCGATCGTTCCCTCGCCGCGCGGCAGCGGCCGGTTCAACCCCCCTTCGATCTTCGCTTGAGTCAAATTGGCCAACAGGAACACGCGGCGGACGTCGACGTTGTCCGGCGACAGCTTGTACAAATCGCGCGACAGCCGGGCCGCCATCATCCGCGAGGCTTCGTCAGCTGCGTACCGCCGCGGTACGCTGGTCTTGGCCGCCGGGTCCCAGTGCCAGAAAACGGTTTGATCCTGATAGTCGACCGGGCCGGCGCTGGCGCCGTTCAGGTAGTCCCGGACGCGGCGGAGCAGGTACTGCTCTGCCTCGTAGCGCGAGGGGACCGTGCCGACGATGCGGGTCACGGTCCGGGCGGCAGCGCGGCGTGCGGACTCCGGCGCGGCGGAGTCCAGTGCCGGTCCCACGAGGAACGGGACGGCTCGCCCCGTGCGGAATTGGGCGAGGACTTGCAGCACCTGCAGCCGCAGGGCTTCGTCCGGCGTCTCCAGAGCGCCCAACATCGGATCGATCAACGGCTCGCCCAATTCCACGATGCCCGCGCGAATCTGCGGATGTTCCTGCTGACGCTGGGGGTCCGCCAGTGCTTCCAAGAGCGGCGGCACGACGGCGTCGCCGGCCCGCTGCAGATTCTCGATCGCCTGCAGGCGGACTGTCGGCGACGGGTCGTTCAGTTGCCCGATCGCCGTTTTCAGCCGGCCCGGATCGCGGGCGGCTTGATAAGCGGCCTGTTCCACCGCCTTGGCGAATTTCTCGCCCTCGGGCTTCATCGCCGGGTCCCGCGCCAAACGCAGAAAGAACCCGGTGCCGTATTCGCGCTGGATGGCCTCCAGTTGATCCCGATCCGGTTGCGCGGCGATCAGCTTGGCGAGATAGGACTTGGCCTCGTCGGGGCGGCCGATGTCGAACAGCGACTGGACGGCGAACATCAGATCCTTGGGCGTGGTGGGATTCCGATCGCGAAACGCCAGGACCACGGGATTTTTCTCGTCTGCCGCTGCCGGCTTGGCCGCCTCACCGGCAGCCGCTTGGCCGGCGGCCGGTTTCGCGCCGCCAAAGGGGTCCGCCGCTCCTGCGCCGAACGGTCCCTGGGCCGGCTTGGCGGCGCCCGCCGCCGGTCCGCCGAACGGATCCGCTGCCGGTTCCTGCGCTGCCACGGACGCTGCGCCTGCCAGCAGGATGACGATCGCCACCGTAAAGCCTCTCGGCGGTTGCACCTTCATCGCGGTTCCCCGTCGCACAAATCCAATTTGACTCGCCAACTCGCCACCTGCCGAGCCACTTCTTGCGGCGCCGTCGATCCGTAGCTGGCAAATGCCTCAATGGCCTTTTCCACGCCCAGCACGCCGAACACGTCTTCGTCCAGTGACGCGTCCGCCGCACGAAAATCCTCCAGCGGCAAATCCGACAGCCGGACGCCCTGCTGCATGGCACGGGCGACCAGGCTGCCGACCAAATGATGTGCGGTCCTCTGGGGCAGCCCGCGGCGGATCAGGTACTCCATCAACGTCGTCGCGTCCAAGTAGCCTCGATCCAACCGCTCCGCGACGGCCTCACGCTTCAGTTCCGCTCCGGCCACCAGCGGCGCCGCCAACTCCAGACACGCTTCCACGGTGTCGAAGGCGTCGAACAGCGCGGGCTTGTCCTCCTGCAGATCCCGGTTGTAGGCCAACGGCAAGCCCTTGACCAACACCAGCAGCGTCTGCAAATCGCCCACCACGCGTGCCGTCTTGCCTCGCGTCAATTCCAGGACATCCGGATTGATCTTCTGGGGCATGATCGACGAGCCGGTACAGAACTCCTGGGGCAGTTTGAGGAAGTTGAATTCCACCGTCGACCACAGAATCCACTCCTCGGCCCAGGTGCTCAGGTGCTCGGCAATCAGCGCCAGCACGAACGCGGACTCCAGCACGAAATCCCGATCGCTGGACACGTCCAGACTGTTGGCCGCCACCCCGGCGAACCCAAGTCTGCGCGCGACTTCGTCGCGGTCGATCGGCAGGCTGGTTCCCGCCACGGCCGCGGCGCCGAGACCACAGACATTCACCCTTTTTCGACAATCGGCCAGCCGCAGCCGGTCGCGTTCAAATTTCTCGCAGTACGCCAGCCAATAATGGGCCGCCAGTACCGGTTGCGCCCGCTGAAGATGAGTGTATGCAGGCAGCACCACGTCCGCGTCCCGTTCGCAGCGGTTGACAAAGGCTTTCTGCAACTGCAGCAACCGCCCGTCCACGCGATCCAGTGCGTCCCGCACCCAGAGCCGTAAGTCCGTGGAAACTTGATCGTTACGGCTACGGCCCGTGTGCAGCTTGCGACCGACGTCGCCGAGCCGGCCAATCAGTTCTTTCTCAATATGCATGTGGATATCTTCCAATTCCACATGGTACTCGAACTGGCCCGTCTCGATTTCCTGCCGGATGGCCTGCAGAGTGGTCTCGATCAGCCGGGCTTCGGTATCCGAGATCAGGCCCACGGCGGCCAGCATTTGGGCATGGGCAATCGAAGCGGCGATGTCGTGCGCGTACAGCCGCCGATCAAAGCTGATGCTTTCGGTAAAGCGTTCGACACGGCGATCCGTCGCCTGCTGGAAGACTCCACTACGGCTGGGGCTGGTCAAGGTCGTCCTCGTGGTTTAATCACCGATTTGACAACAACCCTTTCATGCTATGTAGCTTACGAACAGCTGTCAACGAACCGCCGAGGGCCGTGCCTAAATTCTGGGCAACTCGCTTGGCACGGAATTCTGACACACTCGGCAAATCCGACGCAAGCTTCGTGATCCCTGCAGACGATACATACGACATCGTCCACACAGACTGCTGGAACGTCTGCGCACCACCGTTCTGATCTGTAACGTCCCATGTCAGGTGAGGATTGCGATGCGACGAGTGCTGGGTTTCGTTGCTCCAGCCTGGGTTCTGATGACTGCCTGTATCGGCTGTACGACGACGCGAACGTCGGACACCGCGCGAACGGGCATCGAGCAGCTGCTGATTTCCAACGCCGTCGATCAGGCATTGGAAAAGTACGATTTCCGGACTCTTCAGGGACGGAAGATCTTTATCGACGACAAATACCTGGATAGCGTGGACAAAGGCTACCTGCTGTCTTCGATACGCGAACGGATCCTCTACAACGGCGGCCAGATCGCGGCCAAAGCGGAGGATTCCGACGTCACATTGGAAGTTCGCAGCGGGGGCGTGGGAACCGACAACCAGGAGACATTTGTCGGCATCCCGAACATGTCGATACCGGGTCTGCTCCCCATCGAAGTACCGGAGGTTAAAGTCTGGAATCGGACCAACCAAACGGGAATCGCTAAACTGGGAATTCTGGCCTACGAGACCAAGACAGGTAATGTCTATCAACACGGCGGCCAAGCGTTGGCGCGGTCTGACGACACGAAGTGGTTCCTGCTGGGCATCGGTCCCTTCCAATCGGGTACGGTCAGGAGCGAAGTCCAAACTGCGTCGGCAAATCCAACTGCGTTAGCTCGATCCATGCCTGTTCAGCAGGCAACGTACATCGCCAGCGATGCCCAGCCGCCCGCGCCGCCGCAGGGCTTGCCGCCGACAGTGCCGAACGGGGCATCCGTCTATCCGGCGAGTGCCTACTCCGATGTCCATCGGTAGGATCACGGCTGATTTAGCATTTCCCAGATGCGACTGTGCGGGTAAGATAACCGCTCCGGAATCGGTAAATCGGGCAAGCTGGTGCGTGTCCGCTGTTTTTCATAAAGTGTACTTGCCGATACAAGCTGCAATTGTTTCATGATCGGAAGATTCCCATCCCGGTGACCGACGGCCGCATCTGGTCGCCGGTCTGCGCCAAATCGCTTTGCGAAGGAGGTTTCAAGTGCCCCGTTCTGCGTTCCTGCTGATTGCCCTGTTGACTTTACCTTTGCTAGCGGGGACATCGCCCTGCCAAGCGGCTCGTCCGTGCGACACGCTGATGCCTCCGGCCACGAAGGGTTTTGTGTCCATTCCCGACGCGACCCGGCTGCGTCAGGATTTTGAAAAAACGCAGCTGGGCCAGCTGGTCAACGATCCGGCGATGAAGCCGTTCATCGAGGACCTCATCCAGCAGCTCGAGAGCAAGCTCGGCCGCACCGATTCGCGGCTGGGGATCAAGCCGGAAGACCTGAAGGGTGTTCATGGCGGTGAAGTGGCCATGGGCACGATCCAGCCGGGGGGCGACGCCAAGCAGCACGCCCTGGCGCTGGTCGTGGACGTCACGGGACACACCGAGCAGGCCAATAAGTTGCTGGCGGATGTGGCCAAGAAGATGAAAACCAAGGGCGCGCAATCGTCGGCGCGGACTGTCAACGGCGTGTCGCTGACGACGTACGTTCTGCCGCGGGAGCGCGGCCAGACGGAGACGCAGAAGACGGTCTACTTCCTGCACGACAATTTCCTGGTCGGAGTCGACCATGAAGGCGCTGCGCAGGAGATCCTGACGCGGTTATTGGACTCGAAGCAGAAGTCGCTGAAGGATGACGCGGCCTACCAGGCGACCATGGCCCGGGTCCAGGCGGCGGCAGGCGACGCGAGGCCGCACCTGCGCTGGTTTGTCGAGCCGTTCGGCTACGTGGAATCGCTCCGCGCTGCGGCGGGCGGACGCAAGAAACGCGGGACGGACCTGTTGAAAGTGCTGGCCAACCAGGGCTTCTCCGCCATCCGGGGGCTGGGCGGTTTCGTGGAGTTTGCGACTGCCGACAACGAAGTCGTCCATCGCACGTTTGTCTACGCTCCGCCGGTGAACAAAACCGGTGAGAAGTACAATCTGGCCGCCCGCATGTTGAAGTTCCCCAACAGCGAAGACCAAGCGCCGCCCGCTTGGATACCGCACCAGACGACCAATTACCTGACGTTGAATTGGAAGATGCAGGAGGCGTTCGAGCACTCCAAAACGCTGGTCGATGAAGTCGCCGGCGCTCCCGTGTTCGAGGACATCTTGGACAGCTTGAAAAACGATCCCAACGGTCCGCGCGTCGATCTTCGCCAAGGCTTGGTGCGGCATCTGGGCGAACGGGCGATCTTCTTCACCGACTATCGCCTGCCGATCACGACGACCAGCGAGCGGTGGCTGGTGGCCTTGGCGGTCAAAGATTCGGCCGCCGTGAAGGCTACCATCGACAAGGCGATGAAGGCCGACCCGGACGCCAAGCAACGCGTCATCGGCACACACACCGTCTGGGAAATCATCGAACAAGAGGCGCCCGCCGAGGTGGAGGAACTGAGTATTGCCAGCCCCGGCTTCGGCGAATTCGGGAACGAAGAGGAAGAGGAAGAAGAGGATACCGGACCGCTCCTGTCGCACGCGGCCTTTACGGTCGGCTTTGGGCAATTGCTGGTCGCTTCCCACATCGACTATCTCGAAGAAATCCTCAACCGCGGCGCGGGCCAGCAGGCGTTGGACAACACGAAGGATTTCGTGATGATCAACCACGCTCTGACCAAGATTGGGGCGGGCCAGGACGCGGTGCGCTATTTCTCGCGGATGGACAAGGAGTTCCACACCACCTACGAGCTGATCCGGCAGGGCAAGATGCCGGAATCCGAAACGCTGCTGGGCGACGCCCTCAACCGCCTGTTCGGTCCGGAGGAAAAGGGCGTGCTCCGCGAGCAGCAGATCCGCGGCGACAAGATGCCGGACTACGAAAAGGTCCGCGCCTATCTGGGACCGTCGGGGCTGTTCGTCCAGTCGGAAGACAACGGCTGGTTCGTGGGCGGCTGCGTGCTGAAGAAACCCGCGGGCGGGATGGAAGCCGCCGGCCCGATGGTGTCGCGCCGCGGCAACGAACGCCGTTGAGGCGGCCGCAAGCGACAGATTACTGGCAGACAAGTGCAAGAGCCCGGCTTTTCCCAAAAGCCGGGCCTTTTTTTCGCCTCAGCCGCCGGCGCCGGTGAGTCCATCGAGCGCGGAACGTAACGAGTCACGCAGGCTGTAGGCGGCCGTCTCGCCGATCAGGTCTTCTTGGTTGGCCTTGATCAGGGCCGCCGCCAGCGTCCGGTGCTCGTTCCAGTCCGACGGTCCGAACTGGCGGATGTCCACGTACGCATCCTCAAACGTGGCCGCGACCTTGGGAACGACGTGCAACCCGTCGTGCGCGCGAAGCACATGGTACTTGAGCGATCCAAACACCAAGCCCGCTCCGACAACGACACCGAACAAAAAGGTCCCCAAACGCCCCATGTCCCCGCTCCTCTAATTCACGGAAGCTGCCGCCTGCGGCACAACTTTAGCGGGAAACAGCAGACGGGGGCAAGCTGGATTTCTTGGCGGGATCGCGGCGGCGGGCGACTGGTCCCGGTGCATGAGTTTTCACGGAATGGCATTCCGTGCCACGAGAAGGAGGACGGAATGCCATTCCGTCCCGGATGGTTTGCCAAACCGTCCTACGTGGGAACTTCTTGTTTCGTGCTAGCGGTGTCAACTTGTGTGGGCCGGGAAACTTGCGCCGCCAGTCCGGCATTGGATGGCGGTTGTCGAAGTTGCCGAAAGGCGCGTTTGTTCGGATCGTCTGCGGGGCTGGTAACTAATGAACCGATAGTAAGGAAGTGAAGGAAAGGCGGCCTTGCGCGCCGAACGAGGAATTGTGCAGAGCCCGTAAAGGTGGGATCGGCTTCCAGGCTGCCATGCCCTTTCCCAGAGAGGACAGGCCGGAAGCCGATCCCAGGAGCTTGGTTCAACCCGCAGAGATCCCGAAGATCGGGGAGGCACGAGGCGAATGTCAGCTAATCGAAACCGAAGCCGGACGCCGTTGATCGCTGTCCGCAGGTGGCCTCCGGCCGCCCGCCAGCGGTTCCATTCTCGGCTGGCTGCCCGGACCTTCCCAGCCGCCCTTATCGCCGTCTTTGCGTTGCTGTTTGCAGCGCCGGCGGCAGGGGAGCAACTGGGGGGCGATTGGCCATGCCAGGCGGTGCAAATGCCAACCAGCACGGACTTGGCGACGCCGCCGGTCGTCACGTCGGTCTGCTTGCAGCCCGGTGGAGGGCTGCTGGCAGCAGGAGGAGACGATCATCGGATCTATTTGTGTGATGTCGCCACCGGCCGGACCGAGAGGCAACTGGTGGGGCACGAGGATTGGGTCCATGCGGTCAAGTTCTCGGCCGACGGCCGGATGCTGGCTTCGGCTGGCCACGACGGCCGCGTCATGTTGTGGGATCCCGCGACGGGGGAACGAATTTGCGTGTTGGATCAAGGCTGTCACGCCGTCACCGAATTGGCTTGGAGCCAGGACGGCACGAAGTTGGCCACCAGCGGCTTTTCGTCGCAAGTGCGGCTGTACGACGTGCCCACGCGCAAGCTGGTCGGCGAACTGCAAGGGCCGTGCGACGACCTGCGGGCCCTGGCATTCGCGCCCGACGGTCTGCGGCTGGCCGTCGGCGGCCGCAACGGCAAGATGCGCATCTGGACCCTGGGCGGCGGCCAGTCGCCGGTCGATTACGCGGCCCACCAGGGGAGAATCCGGGCCTTGGCTTTTTCACCGGACGGCAAGCAACTGGCTTCGTCAGGCGAGGACGGCAAGGTCCATATCCGGTCCTTGGACGGCCCGAACGGACGCGACCTGCCGCGCCGGCCGGCAAAGATCTTTGCGCTGGTGTTTTTCGGACCGGACTATCTGGCGACCGGCGGCAGCGACAATTTGATCCGCCTGTGGGACTTGGCCACCGGCGAGGAAGTCGGCCGGTTGTCGGGGCACCAGGGCAGCGTGGTGTCGTTGGACTCCAACGGCCAGGTTCTCGTTTCCGGGAGCTACGACACGGTGGTGCGGATTTGGACGATCAAGGATCGCGTGGCCAAGGTTCCTCGGCCCGCCGTGGAGTTGAAATGACGGTGGGACCGGCGCGTTGACCGCCGGCAACCAAGGATGGGGCCGCCAGGCACGGAGGTGGATCTTGCATCTGCTCACTCACGCCAAGAATTTGCTGCACCGGATCGGCCGCCGCAAGCCGCGGCAGCCGCGCCGCGTGGCGGCCGAGGCGCCGCGGCTGCGGGGATTCGAAGTCATGGAACCGCGGCAACTGCTGGCCGCCGATCCGCTGTACGTCGGTGCGGTGTACATCGAGGAAGACATTGGCTCGGACGTCCACGGCGACACGTTCGAGGTCACCTTCGAGGGCGGCGCGGATGGCACGCAGTTGACGCGCCTCACCATCCGCACCGATCAGGATCTGGAAGGCTTGAGCCGCGGCGACTTGATCTTCGACACCCGCGAAGCAGGCTTGGGCGCCGATCATGCGTTTCCCTTCACCTTGGTCGCGTTGCAGACGGCGGATCCGCAGGCTTCGGTTCGCGCCACGGTCGACGACGGCGGCACGCTCCTGGTCCTGGAACTGACCGGCTTCCAGGCCGGGGACAAACTGACCTTTACCATCGACGTGGACGAGGTCCAGGGATTCGACGCCACAGAAACCGATTTTGACGCGATCAACGAGAGCATCGATCCGCTGGCGTCCGGCGTCGAGTTCCAGGGTTCGCAGCTGATCGCCGTGTTCTCCGCTCCGCACTACCACGACGCCGAGGCGAGCGGCCTGTTCAGGAACCAGTATGACGCCGCGCTGGCCGGCACGAAGCTCGACCTGCCGGCCGACAACCACGGCGGCCAACGCGACCGGACCGCCGGCGCGGTCGGCCAGGCTCAACAGCAACCGCTGCCGATCTCCCTGGCCGGCAAGGTCTACCTGGAGACCGATCTGGACCTGCAACAGGATCCGGGCGAAGACGGCTTGGCGAACGTCACGCTGGCCCTGTGGCAATGGGACGGCGGCGAGTATCGCGACACGGGCCACACTGCGACGACCGATGCTCTGGGCCGATACGCGTTCGGCACCGAATTGAACCTGCAGCCCGGCGTGTACCAGGTGCGCGAGCGCCAGCCGGAAGGCTTGTTCAGCGTCGGCGCCATTCCGGGCACCGTGGCAGGCGAGCCGACGGGCCGGACGGTGGCGGGCGACCGCGACGTGCTGACGGAAATCGCCGTCCCGCTGGGCGGCACACACGCCGTCGATTTCGATTTTGCGGAAGCCGCTCCGGCCGAACTCAGCGGCTACGTGTATCACGACCGCGACAACGACGGCCACCGGGACGCGGGCGAGGAAGGGCTCCGCGGCGTGCAAATCGTCGTCTCGGCGATCTCGGCGATCAGCCCCCAGAGTCCGGTGACGGTGACGACGGACGGCGGCGGCTATTACCTCGTGCGCGGCCTGGCTCCGGGCACCTATCGCGTGGTCGAACCGGCGCAGCCCGCCGGATACTTGGACGGCCTGGACACACCGGGCACCGTGGCCGGACAAGTGCGCGGAATTGCCAGCAATCCCGGCGACTCGCTGGAAGAGATCTTCCTGGGCGGCGGCCAATCCGGCGTGGAATACAACTTTGGCGAACTCGTGCCGGCTTCGGTCCAAGGCCGCGTGTGCCTGGCCGACCGCTTCGGCGACTGTAACGTGTCCGCGGCGGCACGCGCCCCGGTGCTCGGGGCCACCGTGCGGTTGTTGGACGCCTCGGGCGATTTGCTGGCCCAGACGCAGACCGACACGGACGGCGTCTATCGCTTCACCGGTCTGCGGCCGGGCACGTACACCGTCGTCGAACTGACGCCCGACGGTCTGATCGACGGCCAGGAGCACGTGGGCACCGTCGAGGGCCGGACGGTCGGCCGGATCACCGCCGACGACACGATCGGCGAAATCACGCTCGCTTCCAGCCAGCAGGGAATCGACTACGATTTCTGCGAGCATCTGCCGGCGCAACTGTCCGGCTACGTGTACCACGACCGCGACAACGACGGACTGCGGGAAGCCGGCGAGGAAGGGCTCGCGGACGTTTCCGTCAAGCTGCTCGATGAAGCCGGGCAGGAAGTCGCAAGGGCACTGACCGACGCCCAGGGGCGTTACCAATTCGTCGGCCTGCATGCCGGCGTGTACGCGGCAGTCGAGGCACAACCCGACTCGTGGATCGACGGCCTGGATCGGGCCGGAACCGTCGGCGGACAGGCGATCGGGCAAGCCGCCAACCCCGGCGATCGCCTCGGCCAGATCCGTTTGTGGTGGGGCGACGAAGGCGTCGAGTACAACTTCGGCGAGTTGCGGCACGCCTCGATCCGCGGCAGCGTCCATTTGACCGGCCCCGACGGCGATTGCTACACGTCGGGCGGTTCTCAGCCGCCATTGGCCGACGTCTTGGTGCGGTTGCTCGACGCTGAAGGCCGGACGATCGCCGAGACGCGTACGGACTCGCAAGGCGCCTACCGCTTCGACGGACTGCTGCCGGGAACGTACACGGTGAGCGAAGTGACTCCGGCCGGCCTGATCGACGGCACCGAACGCGTGGGGACCGTCGACGGCCGGCCGACGGGCCACGTGGCGGGCGACGATACCATCGGCGGCATCACGCTGACGTCCGGCCAGACGGCGATCGACTACGACTTCTGCGAACACGCGCCCGCGTCGCTTTCCGGCGTCGTCTATCACGACCGCAACAACAACGGGCGGGCCGATCCGGGCGAAGAGCCCATTTCCGGCGTCGCCGTGCGGTTGTTGGACGACGCTCAGCAGGTGGTGGCGACGGCCCAGACCGATCAGGACGGCCGCTACGAATTCGGCGGCCTGCGCTCCGGCCAATACAGCGTCGCCGAATCGCAACCCGCCGGCTACTTGGACGGCCTGGACTCGGCCGGCACGGTCGCGGGCACCAGCGTCGGCACGGCGGAAAATCCGGGCGACCGGATTCGCGACATCCGTCTGCGCTGGGGCGATGCCGGGCAGCGCTACGACTTTGGCGAATTGCTCCCCGGCAGCCTTGCGGGGCTGGTCCACGCCGACACCGACCGCGACTGCCTGTTGGATGCGGACGAGCAACCGCTGGCCGGAGTGACCGTCGAACTTCTGGACGCCTCCGGCCGCGTCCTGACGGTCACGCACACGGACGCCGACGGCCGCTATCGCTTTGACGGCCTGGCTCCGGGCACGTACACCGTCCGGGAACAGCAGCCGGCCGGCTATTTTCAGGGCGGCCAGCGGGCCGGTTCGGGTGGCGGCGACGCCAGCCTGGAAGACGTCATCAGGGCCATCGCGCTGGGATCAGGCCAGTCGCTGACAGACTACGATTTCTGCGAAGTGCCGCCGAGCAGCCTCACGGGCCGGGTGTACCTGGATCTCAATCAGAACTGCCGCCTGGACGACGGGGAACAGCCGTTGTCCGGCGTCACCATCCAGTTGTTGGATTCCGCCGGACGCGTCGCCGCGTCCACGGTAACCGACGCCACCGGCCGCTATCGTTTCGAGTCCTTGCGGCCCGGACAATACGCCGTGCAAGAGGTTCAACCTGCCGGATAT
>CAYUFW010000059.1:0-30500 GCA_964443915.1 uncultured Pirellulaceae bacterium | reverse complement strand
CCTCCTGGTCCCCGCTTCCCCGCCGAAACCGGCTCCCTTTTCGGTGGCGGTCCCAGTGGGCCGTTTTCCGCAGGTGCTTGAAGTTGGCGAACGTGTCCCGGTCTCCACCAGCGCAAGGTGCGCGGCACGATTTGCAGTTGCTTGAAGTACAACGTTCACGACACCGAGGCGGGCCGACGACTGGTGTGCAACAGTAGCACGGCCCCGTGCGTTTGTTCGGCGGATTCCGCTGGGCCACGATCGACCAGTCGGAAAGCCAGCAGTACACGTATAAGGATTTCGTCGGCGACACGAACACCGGCAACATCGTCGGACGAAGCGAACTGGATGTTGGATAGGGACGACGTCAACGCGGGTGCCGCGTCGGGCGATCCGCGGGGGGCGGAGCCTGCTCCGGCAGGCACCAGTTTACTTCCTCACGGCCCCAGCGCCGCAACGCTTGATTGATGGCCGAAAAAGGCCGGCTGCCGAAGAAGCCGCGATGAGCCGACAGCGGGGACGGATGCGCGGCGGTGACGACGGCGTGGCGGTCCCGAGCGATCCACTTGATCTTCTGCTGAGCGGGGCGACCCCACAGGACAAACACGACCGGGTCCGGTTTCTCGTTGACCTTGCGAATCACCGCATCGGTGAATCGTTCCCAGCCTTTCCCGCGGTGCGAATGAGCGGCGTGGGCCCGCACCGTCAGCACGGTGTTCAGCAGCAGAACGCCCTGCCGGGCCCAGGCGGCCAGACAGCCGTGAGCGGGAATCGGACAGCCGAGATCGTCGTGCAGTTCCCGGAAGATGTTGACCAGCGACGGCGGCGGCGGAACGCCGGGACGAACGGAGAAGCACAGTCCGTGGGCCTGGCCTTCGTCGTGGTAGGGATCCTGTCCCAACAGGAGCACGCGGACGCGCTCGTAGGGCGTCATCTCCAGCGCCGCGAAGACCTCCTCCGCCGGCGGATAGACCGAGTGCCGGCGCCGTTGGTCCGCCAGGAAGGCTTGCAGGCGGAGAAAGTACGGCGCGCAGCGTTCGTCCGCCAACACGCGGGCCCAAGATCGCGGCAACTCCCAGTTCATGGCTGGCATCCCCCGAGTCAGGATGAAGCATCCGGGCTCCGGCGCCAAGCCCGCGTGCCGCAGTCAGAGTATGGTGAAGTACGTTTCGATTCCGGCCTCCTTGTGGACTTCGTCTCCGCTTTGGGGTATGTTTACAGTTCAGTAATTCGGCTCAAGCACCTTTGGTGCTTGTCTTCCGGGGGAGCATTCGGTTTTCTGCCTCCAGCTTTCGCAGGGGGACGCCGGGATGAACGGACGACGCGCGCAGCAGGCGGCTTTCACGCTGGTCGAACTCCTCGTGGTCATCGCGATCATAGGCATCTTGGTTTCGCTGCTGCTGCCTGCGGTCCAGGCCGCCCGCGGCTCGGCCCGCGCGCTCCAGTGTAAGAGCAATCTACGGCAAATCGGGATCGCGCTGCACCACTATCACGACGTACACAACGGCTTTCCGCCCGCCTTCCTCGGCGAAGCCAGCGGCTGGCTGCCCAGTTGGTCCTGGACGACGTTTCTGCTGCCCCACTTGGAGCAGAACGGGCTGTACGATGATCTGCAAGTAATGTCGGCCCAGTTCGGGGGCGGAGCGCCGTTTGCCACGGCGCCCAGCGAGCAGACGCAGAAGGTACTGCCAGTTTTCGCCTGTCCGGCGGACACCGGCCCGGACTTGAATCACCGCAAGAGCGATCATGCCAAGTCCAGCTATCGGGGCGTGTTGGGCAACGAGACCCAACTGGTCACTTCCCATCCGGTCCTGATCCGCCAGAACGGGCTGTTTTTCGTGAACAGTCACGTCTCCGTGGAACAGATCCTGGACGGATCGTCGCAGACGCTGGCGGTTGGCGAGTGCCGGCTCGATCCCGGTGCGGCCGGCAAACGGGGCGCCATCTGGGCCGGGATGCGCGGCCCCACGGAAAGCACGCTGTGGCTGAGCGACACCGTGTGGTGGCTGAACGCCGAGCCCGACTGGTTCATCAAGGGGACAGGCGAGCAAGCGTTTTCCAGCCAGCACCCAGGCGGCGTCCACTTCGTGCTGGGCGACGGCTCCGTGCGGCTGATCTCCGAAACCAGCGACGGGGTGACGCTGGCGCGCCTGGCGGCGCGCAACGACGGCGAGCCCGTCGGCGAGTTCTGATGCGTCGGCTCAGGTTGCGATGCTCGCCATCGCCCCGTGTCCGACTTCTTCCGTCACGACATGGACCAGGCGTTCGACGTCGATCGGCTTGGGAAACCAGCCGTCGATGCCGCCGGCGCCCGTGGTCACACCCAGCGAAGCCGGATCCGTGCCGCTGACGGCGAACAGCTTGAGTTCCGACAATCCCGCCGTGGCGCGGATGTGCCGGACAAAGGACGGACCGTCGCGGCGCGGCATCACCATGTCCAGCAGCACCACGTCGGGCGGTGCGTGCAGCGAGAGGTAATCCAGCGCGTCCTGACCGTCGCAGGACAGCGCGACGTCGAAGCCGCTCAAGCGGAGGAACCCGCCCAGTAGTTCGCGCTGGTTTTCGTCGTCCTCGATCAGCAAGGCGCGGGGCGCCGATGCCGGCGGCGGCTCGACGGCTTCGCCGCAATCGCGGTCCAGCGATTCGAGTTCGCGGAAGACGTCCAGCACGAGTTGCAGGGCCTCGCCGTCACCGCCGTTCTCCAATTGGCGGTGCAGCCGATTCAGCGACAGCGAGGCCCGGTCCAACCGCTGCCGGACGGCGCGGAGCAAGCGGCTGAGTTGCACGGACGGCGGCATTTCCGCCGTGAATTCGACGGACTTTAGACCGGACAGCTCCTGGCGCACGACGGGGATTTCGGAAGGCGCTTCGATGCCGATGCGGGCTTTGTTTCCGCGGATGCGCAGGACTTCCACGGCGATTCCCAGTGTGGGAAAGAGAATCTTCTCGGCTTCCTTGCGGGTTAGCACCAGCATGGACGGATCTCCTGTGAATTTGCCAAGCTTGCCATGCGAGCAATCGCCCAGCGTCATGCCGGACCGGTCTGCGACGAGACGAGCAACGGAGATCATTTCCCTGCGACTTGCAGGAGCGCATTCTGTAACATCGGGCCAATCGGGACAAGATCAGTTTTTCGGTTCCTTTGCCGGCCTGCGAAATGCCAGTTGGCACACCGGGTTTTGTCGCGAGAGCGGTGTTTCGTGAGCGGGAATGGTCTACGGATGACTTCCACGCCTTCGCCTGTCATAATGGGCACGGTCAACAAGTTTGGGAACGAGCGACAGATGGGAAAGCTGGCCTCGGCGGTCCCAATTGTGCGAGGAGCATGGCATGAGCGATTCTTGTACGTCCGATCTGCCGGTCATGACGTATTTTGCCCCCGCGGGGCGCGACGAACCGCAGGAACTCGAACACAAACTCGCGCTAGTCGCCTCGATCCCGCTGCTGCAGCGCACGATCGACGCGATGTCGGACTTGGTCGTCATCTTGAACGGACGCCGACAGGTAGTCGCCGCCAATCAGCGGCTGCTGGAGATGTTGGATTGCGGACTATCGGCGGTGCTCGGCAAGCGGCTGGGCGAACTGATGGGCTGCAAGAACGCGACGCAGGGGCCTGACGGCTGCGGCACGGCCCCCGATTGTTCTCTGTGCGGCGCCGTCGAGGCCATCCTCGAAAGTCAGCGCTGCGAGGACCGGGTGACGCGCGAATGCCGCGTGTCGTTGGTCGAGCCGATCGGGGCGTCCCTGGATTTGAAGGTCAGCGCCACGGCGGTGGCGGCGGACGGCGAGCGGTTCACCATCTGCGTGGCAAAGGACATCAGTGATGAGAAACGGCTGGCGGTCCTCGCCCGCTTGTTCTTCCACGATGTGATGAACACGGCCGGCAGCATTCAAGGCTACACGGAACTGCTGCGAGAGCGTGTGCCGCGAGATTCACCCGAGGACGGAGAACTCGCCGAGTTGGCTCAATTGTCCGAGGAGTTGGTCGAGGAGATCCGGGCCCAACGCGACTTGACCTATGCCGAGTCCGGCGAGTTGGAGCCCGATTTCCAGCCGGTCGCTGTCCACGATCTGCTGCAGCATCTGCAGAGGACGTACGCCCGACACCCGGTGGCCCGCAAACGCAACATCGCGCTGGCCGAAGTCTGGCCCGGAGAGATCGTCACCGATGCGCGGCTGCTGGGACGCGTGCTGGGCAACATGATCAAGAACGCGTTGGAGGCGATTCCCCAAGGCCAGACGGTCACGGTGTGCTGTGTCGAGAGCGGAGACCATGTCGTGTTCCGCGTCCACAATCCGGGCCTCATGCCGCCGGATGTCCAGGCCCAAGTCTTCCAGCGGTCGTTCAGCACGAAGGCCAAGTCGGGACGCGGCATCGGCACGCACAGCATGAAGCTGCTGGGAGAACGCTACTTGGGTGGGAAGGTCGAGTTCCGCAGCGAGGAGGCGGCGGGCACGACCTTTACCATCGCGCTGCCCAAGATCACCCGCCAGCGCCCCAGCGACTGATTGCGGCGCCGCCCGCTGGCCGAGAAGTAGCTTGGGTCGGTTATAACCGCCGAATCCAAATGTTGCGGAAACGGATCGGGCAGTGGTGCGCGCCCAGCGCGAGCGGACCTTTGGCCGGGACGCCTTCGTAACTGGCCAGACCGGCGTGTGGCGTGTTCCCGTAGATCTCCTGGTTCAGATGGACCAGAACGCCGTTGTGGAACATGGTCAGCCGCGCCGGGGCCGTCATTTTGCCCGCCTCGTCGAACTTCGGTGCCACGAACACGATGTCGTACGTCTGCCACTCGCCCGGCTTGCGACAGGCGTTCACCAGCGGCGGAGTCTGCGAATACACGGCCGCCGCCTGGCCGTCGGGATAGATCTTGACCGAGGAAGAATCGAAAACCTGCACCTCGATCACCCCCAGCAGGAACACGCCGTTATTGCCGCGGTTCCAGACGCTCTCGGCCGGATCGGTCGGAACCATCCATTCCAAGTGCAGCTGGCAATCGCCAAACTCTTCCTTCGTCCGCATCGGTCCTTCGGTGGCGACCAGATAGCCGTCCTCAACCTTCCACTTGTTCGGTTCCCACTGCGACGTCTCACGACCGTCGAACAACACCAGCGCGTCCGACGGGGCCGCAGCCTGCTCGGCCGCGGTCGGAGGCGGCACGGTCACCACCGGCGGTGCCGGCCGGTCGGGGTCGTGGACGTGAAACCCCGACCAGGGCTGAATCGGCGTGTCCTTGTAGCCGAAGACGCCGGAGCCGTCTTTCGCATGGACCAGTTCATGCGTTTGGGCTTGCGCCCGGTTGGGCAGGATCCACAGGGCCGCGACTGAGGCCAACACGACTGCAAAGGCACGGTGCGTCATCGATGGTGTCTCCTTGTTGGTGTCGCCTACGTTTTCCGGCAATCTGCCGGGAGCCATTTCGGATCTCAAGAACCGTCTGACGGTCTGGGGATGTCGAGTTGCCGACAAATCCGTTGGGCCGTGAACCCCGGAATCTCTCGGTGCCGCGGTACGGACGTGCGGCGGCCATTCGCGGGATTCTCCCAAATCGAGTGATCGCTGCCCTCGCGTAAGAAAAGGCAACCGTAATTGATCAGGTGCCGGATCAGGTCCCGACGTTTCATGAAGCTACGTCCTGCGGGATTTCTCGAACGCGCGAGGCCGCACTGAGCAGCAGGTGGATCGGCTCCTCGATGTCCGCTTCCGGATCGGTCACCGACGGATCGGGTCTGGGAAGCGGTTCGCCAAGCATCAGGTTCGTTTCCGCCATGTCGACGAGGGCGCTCCGCAGCATCACGCGAGCATCATCCAGACTGCGGGCGCAGGAAATTACACCGGGGAAATCGAGAACCTCAGCATGCACGGAGTCCCCGAGGAACTTGTACATCGCACGGTACGTCAACATCGGTGGTGTCTCCCGATTGCCAGAACGCCAAACCTCGGTTTCCGTCTCACCCGAGGCGCTAGTGCATCTCGATCGCACACGACCCGATGCCGCCCCGGTAGTAATTGAACTGCACGTTGGGATGGTCGGCCAACAGCGACATCGGCACGGCGGAATCGGGGAGCCGCTGGGAGATCATCAGGCAGGTCAGCCGCTGGCCGAAGGCGTTGTCGTGCGTGCCGGCGTGCCAGATCGAGACCTTTTCGGCCTTCCAGGTTTCGTGCGGGCCGACGCTGATTGCTTGCGTGGGCACGAGCGAGACATTGCCGCCGCCGCTGGTCCGCGCGTTCTGGGCCACGGTCAGCGGGTGCAGATCGACGATGCGCGTCGTCAGCTTGCGGTACTCTTCCGGCGGCGGCGGGTTGTCTTTCCACTTGCCCTTGCGCCGCGGCGGATCGTTGAAGGCCCAGTGTTTCACATCGCCCTGGCCGCCCTGCATCACCGCACAGCGGACGCCCGCCTCCCAACTGGCGCGGTACTCTCGCGTATCGGCTGCGGGGAAGTGCAGATTGGCGTCCGGCATGCGGAGCTTCTTGTCGAGCCGGCTGAGGCACATGGCCCGGTCGCAGCGTTCGAAGGACAACGGATGCGTGACCGGCATCTCTTTCCCGTCCAACACCCACTCGTCCATGCCCCAGAAATGGCCGGAGCGGACATCCAACCCCAGTTCGTTGACCAGTCGCACGACCAGCGGCAATTGTTCCGTCGGGCCGATGGGGCCGCAAATGCCGACCGGATTGTCGTCCGTGGATTGCTTCCAGGCTTGGATGTACTCCAGGGCCTCGGCCAGATAGAAGTCCTCCAGCGTATCGTACAGGATTACTTTGAACCCTGGCCGAGAGAGCTTCGCCATCTTCTCCGGCGTGAGCCGTGCGGCGTCCTCGATGATCTCCAGGTCCAACGTGGTGTAGTCCCACCAGTCCGGCGCGATGGCAGACAGTTTCCGTGGCATGTCAAGTTCCTTCTTCGCAGAGTTTCCAACGAACTAGCGTCGTCATTCTTCGCTGCGTACGAGCATATCCCGCCGCCGCAAAAACGCAATCGGGTCTCCGGCAAAAGCGGCGGCTTCGGCGGCCGCCGACCACATTCCGGCCCCCTTTTGGAGTGCGTCACCGCTTTCTTTCTTCTTTCTCTTTATCGTCATGTCAGCCGGAACGCTCCGCTCCCGAATTCTCCGCGCCGTACTCATCGGTTCTACGCTGCTGGGCTCGTGGCTGGCCATGCAGACGGTCCACGAGTTGGGGCACGTGCTGGGCGCTGCGGTCAGCGGCGGGCGCGTGGCCCGCGTCGTGCTTCATCCGCTGACCATCTCGCGCACCGATCTGGCGGACAACCCGCAACCCCTGGTCGCCGCTTGGGCTGGTCCGCTGGGCGGGATTGTCCTGCCGCTGGGACTCTGGCTCCTGTCGGCCACCCTGCGTCTGCCGGGGACGTTCGTGCTCCGTTTCTTCGCGGGGTTCTGCCTGATCGCCAACGGCGTTTATCTCAGTGCCGGAGCCGTGGCGAGGATCGGTGACGCAGGCGATCTGCTCCGCCACGGCGCGCCCGGCTGGTGCCTTGGGCTGTTCGGCGCGCTGACCGTGCCAGCCGGCCTGTGGCTGTGGCACCGGCAAGGGCGGCACTTCGGCCTGGGCGCCGAGCCCGGCGAGGTGCGTCCCGCCGTCGCCTGGGGAGCCGCCACGGTCTGCGTCCTGTTGGCCGTCCTGGGATGGCTGCTGGGCCGGTGACGGATCTCCGATCGTTCCGGGAGTCAGCGCGGTGCGGGCAACCCAGCGCCGGCGGTCCGGGCGGAGCCCTCGTCACGCGGCGGCTTGCAGGGGGCCTTTGGGCGTGCGCAGGTTGAAGAGGCCGAAGATTTCGTCTTGCGTCAGGCCGACGTTTTGCCGCGGGCCTTCCTGTTGGGAGAAGATTTGGAAAGAAGAGGGCCCGCTTCTCTTCCAGCACCTGGTTGATGCGCTCCTCGATGGTGCCCAGCGTCAGCATCCGGGTCACGGTCACGGAGCCGGCCACACCGATGCGGTGGGCGCGGTTGATGGCCTGGTCCTCGATGGCCGGGTTCCACCAGCGGTCGAAAAGGAACACGTAGCGGCAGAATTGCAGGTTCAAGCCCACGCTGCCCGCCCCGTAGCTCATCAGGATCACGTGCGTCTGCGGGTCGTTGCGGAACCGCTCGATCACGCCGTCCCGCTGCTTGGACGGGATCCGCCCGTGGTACTCCAGCGTGCCGAAGCGGTGCAGGTGCTTTTTCAGCCGCTCCAGGCAGTGGACCCACTGGCTGAAGATGATGGCCTTCTGGCCGCTGGCGGCGACTTCTTCCAGGTCGGCTTCCAGACGTTCCAGCTTGCTGCTGGCCCCGGTCACGGGATCGAAATTGCAGATCTGTTTGAGTCGCAGCACGAGTTCGAACACGTGCTGGATCGTGATCCCCTCGCCCATGCCTTCCAGCCGCAGTACGCCGTCCTCTTCGGCGGCTTGGTAGGTCGACCATTGTTCCGGCGTCAGTTCCAGCTCGGCGTCGCGGAACAGCTTGGGGGGCATGTCGCTGAGGACCATGTCTTTGGTGCGGCGCAAGACGTAGTCGCGCGTGGCCTTGGCCATCTGCCGCGGCTTCATGGCCGGCGACAGATAGCCGTGAGCGAGAAAGTCGAAGATCCCCACGAGGTCTTCGGAGCTGTTTTCGATGGGCGTGCCCGTCAGGGCCCAATTCCGCGAGCGAGAAATGGCACGGGCCACTTGGCTGGTCGTGCTGGAGCGATTCTTGATCCGCTGGGCTTCGTCCAGGACCACCAGGTCGAAGTTCAGCTCCGGATCGGTAATCACGTCGCGGTCCCGCATCAGCAGTTCGTAATTGGCGATCTTGACGGGCGTCTGCGGTTGCCGCCATTGCCACTCGCGGCGAGCGCGTTCGCCTTCGATGATCGCCAGGGGAACTTCGGGAGCCCACAGCAGAAACTCGCGCCGCCAGTTGGTCACCAGCGGCTTGGGGCAGACCAGCAGCACGCTGCGGACTTCGCCCGCGTACAACAGCAGCCGGATGGTGCTGATCGCCTGCATCGTTTTGCCCAGTCCCATTTCGTCGGCCAGGATGGCGGCGTAACGCGAATAGAGAAAAGCGATGCCGGCCAACTGGTACGGGAACGGCTCGAAAGGGAACTCCAGGGAGTTCGCCGCCACCAGGGACTCCAGCGACGGCTGCAGCACGTAGTACAGCCGGTCCTGAAGCTTGATGACGTCGTCGGGCGGGGCGATGCGGGTGACTTTGGGCGCGGGCCGGTCACCGGGCGGCCGATCCGCGGGCGGCTTGGACGAGTCGCCCTTGCTGGCCGGCTGCTGGAAAGCCCAGGCCGGCGCTTCGGGAAACGTGAAGCTGAAGGTCTTGACCGGCAAGCGGCGGAACTGGACGGACAGAATCTTCGGACACTCTGCCTCGATGGCCACGCGGTCGACGATCACCTTGGGCGGACGGGCGATGGCCGCGTTCCAGCCGGTGGGAAATGGGGCGACGGGAACGTCCAAGTCCATTTGCGTCACGGCGGGGCGGGCTTCGCGGGGAACATCGGGCGGATCGAACGCGCGGGAGAGCGGGGCGTCGGCACGGGGCGGGAGCAGGGGACAAGGGGCCAACTCGGCAGAAGACGAGGACGACTGGACGAGGTTACCCGTGTCGTCTGCCAAAGGCCGGTCCCCTGCACCGATTCCGCCCATCGAAATAAGCTCCTCTCCCGTACGATGGCCCGGAGAGCCCTGCTACGAACTGTCACCGCCTCGAAGTGGGGCGGTCACGCTTGCCGCGGCGCGCTGCGGCGGGCCTCGTCGATGGCCTCGCGGATCCGCCCAAACGGTTCCAGCAAGTCAAAATCGGCGGCCAGCGGCTCCCAGTGTTTGGCGATGATCGGAGCGTCCGCTTCGTGGTCCTGCAGGACCGCCAGACACTGGCAGCCGACCTGAAACGTGTGCATGCGGAGGCCGAACGGCGACGGGGGTCCGGGGCGGCCTTCGTCCAGACGCAACGGCCCCGTCAGCTCACTCGCGGCGGCGGATGGTTCCGGCGGGACCGGGATGACGCACGCCACGGGCAGCGACGTAAAGCCGCGTACGGTGAGGACGGGTTCGGCATCGGTGAAGACCACCAAGGGCGTGGTTTTGGCTTTCTCCAACAACGCCTGCCCGATCTGTTCGCCGTACAGGTAGGCCTTCAACGTGGCGCCGTACAGGATCTCCTGGGCGCGGCTCGGCCGCACCGGCGCGGTGCAGTGAAATTCCAGGGGACGGCCGGCGGTGTTCAGGACCAGGTAACCTCCGAACAGACCCTGCGCTTCGTATTCGCAGACTGTCAGGAATCCGACGCTTTGCGAGGATCGCGGACCGCTGGCTGTCATGATGTCGGGTTTGCTTTCTGAAACGAGTGTCTCACAGAGAATCGGGCGGCTTCCGGCTGAGACTTTAGCACCCCTGCCGTTTGTACGGGGCTCGGAACACGCTGCCAGCACTGCTGGCGCGCTGCAAAATCGGGCAGTGACTCGACAACGGGGATAAACGGTGGCTATACTGGGTTTTGGCTTGGGCGTGACGTTTTCCACGGCCTCGCAATCACAACCACGACCGGAACCTCCCATGACTTACGATCCCCAGCAGACGCCTCCCCTGTTTTCCATCGACGTCGTGTCCTCTTCGTCGGCAGCCGCGCCCGTACCCAGTGGCGACAAGAGCGATTGGGCCATCGCGTTGCTCCGGCAATTGGTGGCGGGGCAGGATCGGCAAAACAAGCTGCTGGAAGCGATCCTGCAGCAGACCAACTTCGTCTATCGCCAGCGGCAGGCGGAATTGGGCCAGTGGAAGCAGGCCAATCCGGAGTTGGCTCGACGGTGCAAGCGGGCTGCGGACGCATTGAACCGCGTCCAGAACGAGTTCTTGCAGCGGCTGACGGACGAGGTCACGGACAACGAGGACTGCCTGGCAGACGGCGATTTCATGCTCGACGAATTCATGGACCGTTTCGGCCCCCGACTGGCCCAACTGAACGGCGTGCTGCAAGTGCTGTCGCAACTGGGCCACCTCCCGGAAGCCTCGGGGGGGCCGTAGTCGCGACGGCCGCAGAAGACGGCCCTGGACGTCGGCCCTTCCAGGCCGACGTCGGACTTCGAAGTCGCGCATCTCGATGGGAGGTAGCCGAATTCGTGCGAATTCGGAGGTCTTGGAGGTCGCCTGCCCCCGCGACACACCCCCGAATTCTTACGAGTTCGGCTGCCCCGGATCGGACTTCCGGTTCAATTCGATCTTGTCGTCCCGTGCTGCGGGAATGCAGCCGATGGGCGCGGTTCGGCGATCCGTGGTCATCGTCCACCGCCTTTGTTTGTTCGCCCCCGTCTCTTGGGCGTGGGCTTGAACCGCGAGGAATGCTACCCTGAAACGGAGAAGGGCGAGCGCTGACGAAAATGCGGAGGTGACCGGTGACTGGTGGCGCTGCTGGTCTTCAAAATCCGTGTCGGGTGCGCAGGGGCCCTGGGTGGATTCGATTCCCATTCACCTCCGCCATTTTTTCGGCTCACTCCACGAGCACTTCGCTCAACGGCCGGCGCAGCGTGCGGCGGCGTTCGGCGGGCGCGTAACCCATGCGAAACGGATGCTGGGGGAACAAGACCGGCGGCGAAATCAATCGCGTCAACTCGTCCATCAGCTCCGGGATCTCGACCGGCTGACTCATCGGTTGGCAATGAATCCCCAACGCCGCGGCCGCTAGGCTCAGCCGCTCGTACACCTGCCCGGCTTGCACCTGCAGCGCCCGATCGTCCCGCACCGTGGCCAGGACGCCCAGCACCGGCGAACTCAGGACAAGATCGGAATCCCGCTGGGATTGCGTGCGGCCGATGTCCACGTAGCGCACCATCAGCCGCAACAGTTGGGAGGTCAGCCAGGGAGTCCCGAGCACGCCCTGGCCGACCCACACCGACAGCTCGCGGCGGAAGGCCGGGTCCGCAAACTGCTGCAGATCGCCGCGGACCACCATGCCGCTGACCGCCCGCCGAGTCGGCCGGTCCGCGTACAGACGCAAGACGATCCCCGCTTCCACGCAACAACCCTGCAGGCCGGACAAGACCGTGTCGTCCAGCGGCCGGTCCAGGTGCCGCCGATGGCTGGTCTGGCGCACCGTCAGCATCTCGAACATCACAGGCGGACGATGCGCCGACGGCGAGCCGCCGCGGGTGAACCGGACGGCGGCAACCAACGAGGGATCGTCCGCGTCCGGCAAGTAATCGGTGTGATGGCCGAAACCGTAATGTTCCGCCGCCACCAACAGGTTCTCCAGCGCGCACCCGGCGCTGAGGTACATCTCGCGCCGCTCCGGATCGCACACGCGCAGCCAAAACCGGTCGTCCAGTAGGACGCGCACGCAGTCGTCGTCGATGGCGAACCGCCACGGCTGGCTGTTGTTGCTGGACGGTGCCAGGATCGCGTACCGCAGCAAAAACCGCAACTGCTCGCGGAGCCCGCCCGCCGCCGGGAAATCGCTCGCTCGGATGTGCCAGGGGGTCATGTCTATGCGACGCACCACGGCGTCTGCGGCTGCGGGCACACGTCGGGTGTCACGCCCGCCTGCAGGGCCGCGATCGCCTGCTCGGCCTTCTGCACCTGGTCCGCGCCGTGATGGATCTCCAAACCGACCTGAAAAACGGCGCTGCCGCCCGGCGCCAGTCTGACGACACGCCCCTGCCGGCCCTCGTACGTCCGCGGATTGGGAAAATTCGTGCCCGGCTCGAGGCCGGTGACGTAGCCGTCCGTCGCGGCGCCCGTGTTCTTCCAGAGCGTGAAACAGGGCAACTGTTTCGTGTTCGCGTGGACGGTGACGCCCCGCGTGCCGGCCGCGTTCTTCAACAGCGCGGGTGACCAGCCGTGAGCATCCGCCACCAGCTCCAGGAAGTACGTCTGCTCGGCAAATCCTGCCGCTTCCGGCCCGCATACGTCCCAGGTCGCGACGCCCTCGGCGGCCCGCACGTCGCGCGGCATCATCTTTTTGAAGGGCGCCAGGAAGCGGGAACCGGCATCGAGCAGCGGCAGGCCGAAGTTGATGTGGTACAGCAGTTGGACTTCGGTGGGGCTGCCGGACAGGTTCTCAACTTCGTCTCGGATCCGCAGGTGATTCTCACCCACCCGCGTGCTGGCGCGGCTGGTCATCCGCAGGCTGCGGAACAGGAACCGCGTTTCCTCGACCACGCCCGTCACGGCGATCTCGCCCGACTCGTCGTCCACCTCGACTTCGACCCGGCGCGCGGGCCGATTGGCGATCCGCCCGTGCAGCGGATACCGCAGGCGTCCTGGCGGGTCAAAATCCGGCGCCCCGTTGCTCTCCAGACCGCATCGCACCAGCAGTTCGTCGAAGCCATCCAGCCAGCCCAGGCCGCTCGGCTCCATCACGGGCACGAACTGCGGGTGGACGGGGCCTCGGACCGGGGATTGCCAGCCGATTTCCTCGCCATCCAGCCAGGCCTTCCACAGCCCCATGCCGCGCGTCGGCAGGACGGAGAACGACAGCCGCCCGTTATCGACGTGGACGACGTCCACGCCCTCGCTCAGTCCGCCGCGCAGCGTTGCTTTGCGGATTTTCAAACCCGGCAGTCTGCCGCCGAGATCCTGCGGCGAAATCGTCAGGTCCTCAACTTGCGTGCCCGCAGCCACGTCCGTCAACGTCCACTTCTTCACCGTCATGGCTAGTCTCCTACCTACGTTGCGTTGACCATCTCTAGCAATACAATGACGCCACGCGGGCAGCGGCCGCAGCCCCAGTCGTTGAACCGCGCCCCAACGGGGAGCACGCGGGGCGGACGTTCAGCGTGCCCCCCGCGCTCCCCGTTGGGTCGCGGTTCAACGAGCCCAAGACTCGCACCCTGCCGCGCCGCGAAACGCTCCACTTCTGGAACCGAGGAATCCAACATGCTGCGATGGTATGCGTCTGCCGTGCTGTTTGCAATCGGGCTATTGGCGGCCGAATCGGTCCGGGCGGAAAACTGGCCGTGCTGGCGGGGCCCGCGTGGCGACGGCACCAGCGAAGAGCGGGAAGTGCCGCTGCGCTGGAACGGCGTCACCGGCGAGAACATTGTCTGGAAAACACCGCTGCCAGGCAGAAGTCATTCGTCGCCCATCGTCTGGGACGACCGGCTGTTTCTCGTGTCGTGCATCGAACAGCAGCAGTCCCGCATCCTGTTTTGCGTGGACCGCAAGTCCGGCCAAATCCTCTGGCAGCGGACGGTGATCGCCGCGCCGCTGGAGAAGCGACACAACCTGAACAGCCATGCCTCCGGCACGCCGGCCACCGACGGCGAACTGGTTTACGTCACGTTCCTGGAACCGGACTTCGGCAGCAAGCGAGAAGTGACGCCCGGCAACCTGGTCGTGGCCGCCTACGACTTTGCGGGAAATCCGCGTTGGCTCGTCCGGCCGGGGCGGTTCTCCAGCGTCCACGGCTTCTGCAGTTCGCCCGTGCTGTTCGAGGACAAGGTGATCGTCAACGGCGACCACGACGGCGACTCCTACATCGTCGCCTTGGATCGGAAGACCGGCGCCGTCCGCTGGAAAACGCCCCGCGAGCACAAGACCCGCAGCTACTGTACGCCGATCATCCGCGAGATCGACGGCCGCACGCAGATGATCTTGTCGGGCAGCCTGTGCGTGGTCAGCCTGGACCCGCACGACGGCTCGCAACACTGGATCATCGACGGCCCTACCGAGCAGTTCGTCGCTTCGCTGGTTTACGACGGTCGCCTGCTGTTCCTGACGGCCGGCTTCCCGGAGCACCACATTCTGGCGATCAAGCCCGACGGCCGAGGCAACGTGACGAACTCGCACATCGTCTGGCGAACCACCAAGGGCTGTTCGTACGTCCCGTCGCCGATCGTCAGCGGCGATTATTTCCTGGTCGCCGCCGACAACGGGATCTGCAGCTGTTTCGTGGCCGCCACGGGCGAGCGGGTATGGATGGAGCGGCTGAGCAGCCACTACAGCGCGTCGCTGATCGAAGCCAACGGCTTGGTGTACTTCCTGGCGGACGACGGCGAAATGAAAGTCGTCCGGCCGGGCCGCCAGTTGGAGGTCGTCGCCGTCAACCCGCTGGGCGAGAACTGCTACGCCTCGCCCGCCGTGAGCCAGGGCCAGCTGTTCCTGCGCAGCGAAAAGCACTTGGTCTGCATCGGCGATCGTTGAGAAAGAAAGAGACCCGCCAACGAAAACGCCAACAAAACCAGAAGGAAATCGAACGATGAAACCGCTCCTTGTCACGCTCACCGCCCTGCTGGCGCCGCTGCCAGCGCTGCAAGGCGCCGATCGAGCCGTCCCGCACAAGACCGCGGCAGGCGTTTCCGCCAGCGTGAGCAATTCCATTCCGCAGTCTTCCTCGCCAAGCCCCGCGCAGGTCGTCCTGGTCGAGGCGGAGAGTTTCGCCCAGCGCGGCGGCTGGGTCGTGGATCCGCAGTTCATGGACCAGATGGGTTCGCCCTACCTGCTGGCGCACGGACTAGGCCGCCCTGTGGCGGATGCGGTCACGGAAGTCGAATTCCCGGCGGCTGGCAGCTATCGCGTCTGGGTCCGCACCAAGGATTGGGTGGCGCTGTGGAACGCGCCGGGCACGCCGGGACGGTTCCAGCTGCTCCTCAACGGCAAACCGCTCGCCGCGGACTTCGGCACGGAAGGTGCCCAGTGGCATTGGCAGGACGGCGGCAGCGTGGACGTCCCGGAGCGGCGAGTGCGGCTGGCGTTGCACGACTTGACGGGCTTCGAGGGCCGCTGCGATGCGATTCTGTTCGCCCGCGACGCGCAGTTCGTGCCCCCGAACCGTGCCCCGGAAATGGCGGCGTTCCGCCGGGCGTGCCTCGGCCTGCCGGAGCAGCCGGAACCCGCGGGCGAGTTCGATTTCGTCGTCGCCGGCGGCGGCATCGCAGGCACGTGCGCGGCGCTCTCGGCCGCCCGGCTGGGGTTGACGGTCGCGCTGATCCAGGACCGCCCCGTGCTGGGCGGCAACAACAGTTCCGAAGTCCGCGTCTGGCTGCAGGGCGCCCGCAACAAGGAACCCTGGCCGCGCGTCGGCGACGTGGTGGCCGAACTGGAACAGCAGCGCAGCGCCCACTACGGGCCCAGCAACACGGCGGAACTGTACGAGGACGAGAAGAAGCTGGCCCTGGTCAGGGCCGAGCCGAACATTCGTCTGTTTCTCGAACATCGCGCCAACGCGGTCGAGACGGACGGCGGGATGATTCGCGCGGTCCTTGCCCAGGAGATCAACACCGGCCGGCGCGTGCGCATCGCCGGCCGCTGGTTTGCCGACTGTACGGGCGACGCGGCGGTGGGCGCGCTCGCGGGAGCGGATTTCGAGATCGAACCCAAAGGCCACATGGGACCGTGCAATCTGTGGAACGTCTGCGAGTGTACGGACACCAACGCCCTCAACACCGACGTGGCCGCCAAGGCGGAACCGCAGCCGTTCCCGCGCTGCCCGTGGGCGCTGGACCTAAGCGACAAGCCGTTCCCCGGCCGCAGCAAGACCAAGCCGGACACGAACAAGCTCGGCGGCTGGTACTGGGAGAGCGGCTTCGACCGCGACCCGATCGCCGAGATGGAATACGTGCGCGACTGGAACTTCCGCGCCATGTACGGCGCTTGGGACGCGATGAAGAACGTGGACCAGGTGCTGCCCAACCACCGCTTGAACTGGTCCGCCCACATCCTCGGCAAACGCGAGTCGCGCCGGCTGATGGGCGACGTGGTGCTGTGCTTCGAGGATTTGACGAGCGACCGGAAGTTTCCCGATGGCTGCGTGCCCACGGGTTGGAGCAACGACCTGCACCTGCCCGATCCTCAGTACGAGAAAGGCTTCGAGGGCGATGCGTTCATCGCGGCCGCCCGTTTCGGCCAGTTTCCCGCCCACCGCGAGCGCCGGCCGTTTTGGATTCCCTACCGGTGCCTGTACTCGCGCAACGTGTCGAACCTCTTCATGGCCGGGCGCGACATCAGCACCAAGCACGACGCGCTGGGGGCAGTGCGGGTGATGCGAACGGGCGGTTGCATGGGCGAGATCGTCGGCATGGCGGCGAGCGTCTGCAAGAAGCATGATGTCCTGCCGCGTGCCGTTTACGAATGCCACCTGAGCGAACTTCAGGAGTTGATGCGCCGCGGCGTCGGCAAGAACCCTGGAGCGAGTTCCGAGTATCCACCGCCACAGCCCAGAACCGCGTTTCCGCCGGTCGTTTCCGCGCCCGCCTGGATGACGAAGGCCGGTCCGAATCTGGCCCGCGCGGCGCTAGCTTCTGCTCCCGACGCCTCCGCAGCCGGCTCTCCCGCAGCCCTGCTCACCGACGGCAAGGCGGACGTGAGTGACAACGCCGGCCGCTGTTTGTACCGCGGCCCCTTGCCGCATGCGGTCGAATTCACGTGGAACGAGCCAGTCAGCATCGGCGCGGCACGCATCGTCTCGGGCTATTTTAACGGCGCGGTATCGGCCCCGATTGCCGACTTCGTCCTTCAGTGGCACGACGGCACGGCGTGGAAGGACATTCCCGGCACCGCAGTCAGTGGCAACCGGGATCCCTATTGGAACCACACGTTCCAGCCCATGAAGGCAACGAAGATCCGGCTGTGGATCACCGCCACGCAGATCGATGTCTCCCGGATTTGGGAGGTGGAGTTCTACGGCGCGGTGACGGATCCCTGACGGCGTCGATCGCAATCACCGGTCTCCGGGCCGTCACCAGCGCGAAGGCAAGCGGCTGAAAAAGCGGCACAAATGGCGGCGCACCTCGGCGATCGGAATCGTGGCCACATCGGGCGCCTTTTCATGCACGAGAGCGTTGCGGTATTCGCGGACTTCGTCGGCACGGTCGAGGGCGTCCTGGGGCACCAACCGCCGGGCAGCCACTGCGGCCAGGAGGTCCCTCAGCGGTGGCTGCGTCTGGCGCGCAAACGCGTTTCGCCAAGCGTCGCGCAGACCGGCCTCAAACTCCGCGCACAGGCGAATCACGTACGTCCCTTCCAGGTGCGCTTGCAGATTGCGGGCGTCCCGGCTCCGCAATTCGTGCGACGACAGAAATGCCGGGTCCGCGGCGAGCCGCTCCTGGAGCAGATCCGACGCCACAGACGCTGCCAAGTACTCGCGTTCGACGGCCACGATCCTGTCGATGCGCTCTTGACGTTGGCTCATGCGGTCGCCAGCAACTGGAGGACGGTGTGCACGAAGGTCTCTTCGGACCACGGTCGCGGTTCATCGTCCGCACCGATCGGATGCAGTCGCCAGCCATGGTCCGCTCGCGAGATCATCACGGAGTCGTAGGACGGCAACACGTACAGATCCACGACGCCCTTGGCTCCCGGCACGTACCGTGCCACGGGATCGAGCAGCAAACGGCCCTCGGTCGCGTGAATCAGCAGCCGCGGAACCGTGTACTGGCCCAAGCGGTCTTCTCGGATCGTCTTCGCATCCCGCCGGACTGCCCAGTCTTGATTGCGAGCCCAGACTTCCGCATCCTCAACCAGTTGTTCCACCGCCCCGATCCACTCATCGCGGACGCCTTCCCAGTTCTCCACTTCCTTGGTGGGCATTACCGACGGTATCATCTTTCCTATCCCTCTTGCCGTAAATCGCAAGTCTGCCCGGAACGTCACCACCCCAATTATATCAGCGCGTGGCGGACTGTCACCCTGACGAAAAGCCGGCCTGAACTTCGTCGGGGGCAATCACCTTCGCTCCAGATCCGTCTTCGGCGCTTCCTTCGCGAGTTCCTCGTGCTCCGTGCTGACCACGCAGTCGCGATCGTCGAACACGTTCAAGTAATAGACGGTGACGCCCTCCGGCAGGGTGGCGGTGACCCGCCCGGACGCATCCAACTGGGCCGGCTGGGCTTCCCATTTCCGGTCCGGCCACTTGCCGACGTCGCGCGTGACGTTCAGCTCGGCCTTGGTGAGCTTGCCGACACTCTCGAACTTGGCCCAGACCTGGTTGCCGTCACGGCCTTGTCCCGTCAAACGCGGGAGCGGGACGCCGCCTTGGAGGACGCTGTCGGCAAAGGTGAAGATCTCCTTGGGACCTTCTCCCGCGTTGCCGTGGCCGTGCGGCATGCGCAGGCGGATGCAGAGCGTGCGCGGCCCCTTGGGCAGACGGTAGGATTTCTGCAGTGCGTTGAACGTGTAAGCGAAATCGTTGCTGCCCGTCACCCAGCACATCGGCATGGAAGCGTCCGGGAGGTACACCGACGGATCCCACCAGCGCATCCACCGCGCGGCTCGTTCGGGACCCAGCCCGTTGACGCTGCCCGCAAACGTGTGTTCGTTGGTAAAGCCGCACCCGTACACCGGCACGGCGAACTTGAACCGTTGGTCGGCGCCGGCCACGATGCAGGTGAGGTATCCGCCCCAGGAAATTCCGGTCAGTCCCGTGCGGGCGGCGTCCACCTCCGGCAGGGACACGAGCAGGCTGTGGGCGAGGATGGCGTCGGCGACGGCGTGGTACGTCCACTGGTCTTCCCGCGACTGGTCGATCTGGCCCCAGCCGCCCCAGCCCGGCGGACCGCCCAAATCGTGCCGTTCCCAATGCCCGTAGGTTCCTTTGGGCACGCACCCGCAGGTGTCCATCGCGATGGCTGCGTAGCCGCGCGACGTCCATCGCCGTACCCAGGAGTCGAATGCCGTTCCGCCGCCGCCGTGGATCAGGACCATCCCGGGGACTTTCGTGCCAGGGGACACTTCCGGGAAACCAATCCAGGCGAAGACCCGCGTTTCGCGGCCCTGGTACGCGGGCCCTTGGAAGAAGACGGCTTTGACGCCCTCTCCGGAAAAGCCGTCAGCCGGCCAAGTCTGCGGCGGCCTGGACAACTTGGCCATGTCCCACATCGGGCCCGTGGGATCGGCCGGCGCGGCGGCAGGCGATTCGGTGGCGACCTGCTGTGCTTGTTTCTCCTGGCAGTCGGCGACTCCCCAGGACAGGACAACCAGGACCGCACATGACCATCGAACAGTCAACCGCCACGGCCGTACTGACACTCCAACCAAGAAACGACGCTTCATGATCGAACCCTCTCAAAAAGTTGCGACTTCAATAATTCCGGTGCGTTCTCACTTCAAGTCCGGTCAAGAAAGAGATGATAGGGAGTTTGATCTTCCTCTGGCAACATGCCAAGCAGATGGATTCTGGGATCTCGATCCTGCATCCTAGATACGGTTTGCGCTGGAGCCAGCACCGTGACAAGCCTCCTCTTGGCCGCGGTCGGGCTCGCGGCAGAACAGGCGGGCACGCCACCGCTCCAACCAGCGACCGCCGCCCGGCCGTCCCCAGCGATGGACCGTTCTGGAGCAGCCTGTGCCAGCTGACGCTCGGCGAACCGGCGCGCGTCGTCAGTGGCGACGACAGCACGCGGTTCCGGTTCCTTTTCACCCGCGTCGGCTGTGCCCGCGTCCTGCACGTGATCGACGCCGCTGTGCCGGCGAAAGACTACCAACCGAAAGCGGTGGAAGTCTCGCTCGCGGCACGGCACCTTGGCCCACGCTGCCAAGCGACGTTGGCCGGCAGTGGCCAGGCTGTCGCGATTCTGGAGAAGGACGGGCGACTCCACTTCACCGTGCGCCCCGCTCCTGTCGCCACCGTGGTCCTGCAGCGAGCAAAGTGAGTGAATTGACCGGCGCTACGTTTGAAGTTCTATTAGGTGATCGAAGAGATGCCATCGTTGGGTTTTGGAGGTACTCGAAGTGAATAGAAAGCCGCTTGTCGTCCTATCGCTGGTCCTGGGGCTGCTTTCGGGCCCGTTAGCGTCGGCCGACGGTCTGCAGGCGTTGATCTTTACCGGCCAGAACAACCACAACTGGCGGGAAACGACACCGAAACTGAAGGCGATCCTCGAAACCCGGGGCGGGTTCACCGTGGACGTGACCGAGCATCCCGAGCAGTGCGACGCCGCCACGCTGGCCAAGTACGACGTGCTGGTGAGCGACTGGAACACCTGGGGCCAGCCGCCTGGCACGAACTGGCCCGACGCCACGCGCGCGGCGTTCTTGGACTTCGTCCGCCACGGCAAAGGGTTCGTCGCCGTCCACGCCGGCAGTTCGTCGTTCTTCGATTGGGCCGAATACCAGCGAATCGCCGGCGCGTGGTGGGAACTCGGCCAGACGGGCCACGGCGCGCCGCACCGGTTCACCGTCAAGTCGGTCGCCGACCACCCGATCACGCGCGGCGTCCCGCCGTTCAGCACCACGGACGAACTGTGGCAGAAACCGGGCGTCCATCCGGCTGCGACCGTGCTGGCAACCGGCGACGACCAGTCGCTGGCCCTGGTCACCGAGTTCGGCAAGGGACGCGGATTCACGCTGCTGCTGGGCCACAGCGCGGCGTACATGGAAGTTCCCGGTTTCCAGGCTTTGCTCTGTAACGGCGTGGAATGGGCCGCCACCGGCCAAGTCACGTCTCGCGACGTGCTCAAGCCGCCGGCCAAGTCGAGATAAGGTCCGCCGGGGACGATCCTGCGGGAGGCCGCGGAGACGTTTCCGGAGCCTAAGTCGAAGGCTCTGGCGGCCCGCGGTGCGGGCCGGCCGGAAACGCCCGGATTTGACGTGATAGGAATGCCAAACCTTCCAGACTCAGGAGCCCAATCCCATGACCACACGTCGTAACTTCCTCAAGTGCGCCGGCGCCGCCGTCGCGGCCCCGCTGGTTCTGCCGGCGCGAATCCTGTTTGGTGCGAACACACCCAGCAAACGGGTCACCACCGGCCACATCGGCGTCGGCGGGCAAGGCAGCGGGCTGCTCGGCGGCTTTCTGGGCGTGGACCAGTGCCAGGTGCTGGCCGTCTCCGACCCGTTCCAGGACCGGCGCGAATCCCGCGTGGAGATGGTCGATCAGCGCTACGGCGCGAAAGGCTGCAAGGCGTACAAGGATTTCCGCGAACTCTTGGCTCGCGACGACATCGACGCCGTGGTGGTAGCCACGCCCGATCACTGGCACGTGCCGATCTCGCTGGCCGCCGTGCGCGCGGGCAAGGATGTGTATTGCGAGAAGCCGCTGGGGCTGTGCATCGAGCAGAACAAGGCGTTGCGGGCCGCGATCCACCAGTACGGCGCGGTCTTCCAGTACGGCACGCAGCAGCGCTGTTTCAGCTCGCATTGCGGCTTCGCCTGCGAACTGGTCCGCAACGGGTACATCGGCGACATCAAAGCCGTCCACGTTATCGCTCCCAACGGCGCCCGCGGCGGCGACCCGACTCCGCAGCCCGTGCCGGAAGGTCTGGATTACGACCTCTGGCTCGGCCCGGCGCCCGTCAAGCCGTACACCCGCGATCGCGTCATCGGCGGCGGACGCTGGCACATCTACGATTACGCGATCGGTTTCATCGCCGGTTGGGGCGCCCATCCGCTGGACATCGCCCACTGGGGCTACCCGCAGATCCCGGTCGAATACGAAGGCACGGGCGTGATTCCGACGGAAGGCTTGTTCGACACGGTCGTCGATTGGGACGTCAAGGGCCGGTACGCCAGCGGCGCGGAGTTCACGCTCAAGGCCGGCTCGGACCTGACCACGTTCGTCGGCACGGAGGGCTGGGTCCAGGCGGGCCGCGGCCGGCAGACGCTGGCGGCCGAGCCTGCGTCGCTGCTGGACGTAAAGATCAAGCCGGAGCAGATCCACCTCTTGCAGGAGAACAATCACTACGCCAACTTCATCCACGGCTGTCTGGCCCGCAAAGCGCCGGCCAGCGACATCGACTCCGCCGTCCAGTCCGACTTCATCAGTCACCTGGGAGACATCGCCATCCGCACCGGCCGCAAGATCCGCTGGAACCCGTCCCAGGAAACGATCGTCGGCGACGACATCGCCGCCCGCATGATGCACCGCGCCATGCGCGAACCCTGGAGCCTGTGAGAAGGGTGTCAGGAAGATTCGCCCACGGCAGCGGCACCGTCCAACACCATTACCGCGAGGCGCGTCGAGGTCACCAGGCCAAACCCTTCCTGGCTCCCACCATTCGTCACAAACGCCCGCAGCGTAGGCGATGCAATTGTCGTCGGGGGTTGGCTCGCTGCTCAGCTCATACCCGTCCTGCTGCAACTGTGGAAGGTCCGTCACTCGCGGCATCTGAGCGGCCAGCCGCTGGTCTTCCTCCCGGCCGCATTCGGCCAACAGCGTTTCCATCTGGCGGGCGAAGGCCTGTTGCGCCCCGTACGAACTCGGCAGGAACTCGTCCAACCCGGTCAACTCCAGGAACCACCCGACGTGGCGCAGCCCGCAGTCATTGGCCTGCACGAAAACCAGATGGACCGCCGCCAGCAAGCGGTGCAGGAAGGCGAGGCCTTCGGGGGTTTCCAGAAACCGGACCAAAGCCGCCGGGCCATGGCTTTCCTGGCAGCGGTCGTCGTGGGTTCGCAGGCAATACCGAAACGAACTATCGGGCACAACCCAGTCGCCGCGCGACCTGACGCCGCGATTGCCACCAGAAGCCGAACTGCTCGGCACGTTCGAGGATTTGCACTTGGCGAAGACGCGGACTGATCCTGGGTTCCCGGCCGCGTTGCGAGATCGTAGACTGAGGGCTGGCATCCATGGTTTGGGCTCCTTCAAGGGATTTACCTATCACCATTGAAGCCCCAAACCGCATGCCTTCAATAAACTAGCATTGACTACTGCGCAATACCCCGATCAAGGCCGGCCGTCAGCTTCGACGGCCAGGGTAGAACGGACGCCGTTCACGTCGTCGGCACTTCGGGCGACGAGACGGCGACCCGCGGGCCGACCGGGGGCACGATCGTCAGCGGGAGCTTCGAGCACACCTTCAGCAACGTGGAGCAGGCGGACGAGACGGAAAAACTGGATTGCGCCCCTGTGGACAAGCCGGCCGTCCATCGTCGACAATGGGATACGAAACTCAATCATTCTGGAACGGGGCGAGCGCCGCGAGACCCACCAGGATTCCGCACGACGTCGAGCGCAAGGCGCGCTGCGTTCGACCCACACCCGGTTGAAAGGAGAGTCTGATGAACACGCAATTGACCAACCGTCGCGAGTTCCTGGCCAGCGTTGGCGCCGCCTCGATTCTCGCGGGAACTATCGGAGCTTCCCAAGGTCTTGCCGCCGAAGGCAAGGAGAAGCTTGCGATCGATGGGGGCACGCCGGTCCGCAAGAACGTGCTCGGTTCCGGGGCCTTTGGACCCCAGTTCTACGATGACGTCGAGAAGCAGGAACTCATCGAGGTGCTCGAGTCGCGGTCGCCTTTCCGCAGACCCGGGGGGAAGGTGGCCCAGTTCGAGCAGGAGTACGCCGCCCATATCGGTGCGAAGTTCGCGTTCGGGGTCACATCGGGCACGACCGCGCTGTACACCGCCATGGCGGCCCTGGAAATCGGGCCTGGCGACGAGGTGATCCTGCCCGCCTGGACCTGGTACGCCGACTACGATGCCGTCGTGCTGTGCGGCGGCCTGCCGGTGTTTGTCGAGATCGACGAGTCGCTGGCCATGGATCCCAAGGAAATCGAGGCCAAGATCACGCCGCGCACCAAGGCCATCGTGCCGTCCCACCTCCAGGGCGGTGTGGCCGACCTGGATGCGATCCTGGCCATCGCCCGCAAGCACAAGCTCCGCGTGGTGGAAGACTGCGCCCAGTGCTGCGGCGGGCGCTACAAGGGGAAGTACGTGGGCTCGATCGGCGACATGGGCATCAACAGCTTCCAACTCAGCAAGACGATCACCGCGGGCGAAGGCGGCGCCGTGACCACCAGCGATCCGAAGCTGTACGAGCGCGCGTTCCGGTTCCACGACGTGGGCACGGTAAGTCGCTGCTTCAACGATTCGATCGGCAGCGGGGTGCTGGCAGCCTTCGCTTCGTGCAACTTCCGCATGAACGAGTTCACCGGGGCCGTGCTGCACGGGCAACTGAAGAAGCTCGAAAGCATTTGTGCGCCTCTGCGAGCCAATGCCAAGAAGGTCCGCGAAGGCATCGCCGACCTGCCGGGACTGAAAATGCGGAAATCGGCGGACGTCGACGGCGACCTGGGGTCCGTCATCTTCTTCGACTGGGGCACCCGTCAGCGCCGCGACCGGTTCTTGCGGGCGATCCGGGCCGAAGGCATCAGCGCCGGGGGACCGGGCGGCTCGGCCATCCTGCCCGCCGATGGCCGGATCGCGAGCAAGGCGACCATCCATCCCGACTGGCCCTCCTTCAACAGCCCCCAGGGCAAGGCGATTCAATACGGTGCCGAGTCTTGCCCGCGCACGATCGACATCATCGGCCGCTTCGGCGGCGTGATGATGGGCCCGCGCTACGACGACAACGACGTCGAGGACATCATCCGGGCGATCCGCAAGGTGTACCTGGCCATGGGCCCGGCGTAAGCCCCCGCCGAGAAACACGACCGGAGTCGAACCAAGCTGCAGCCATCGGCAAGCCGATGGCTGCGGCGGATCACGTTTTCCAGCGGGCGATGGACGATGTGTCGAGCACCCGCGGCGGAGCTGTTTCGGCGGGAGACCGTCGCCTCACGCGATCCGCTGTTTGCCCGGCGAGCCCGGCACTTCTCGAACGTACCGGGGCACGGCGTATCCCGGCAACCGGGCGGCCAGCTCCTCGATCAGCCCCCGGCCGACCTCGACGGAAGTCTCGAAGTGAGCCGCTCCCGCCACGCGGTCCAGTTGGTGCAAGTAATAGGGCATCACTCGGCAGTCCAGCAGCCGTTGCGACAACTCGACCAGCGTGTCTAGGCGATCGTTCACACCGCGGAGCAACACGGCCTGATTCAGCAACGGGATGCCCGCGTCCGCCAGGGTGCCAAGCGCCGCTGCGACATCGGCGTCCAGTTCGCGGGGATGGTTGGCGTGAACGACCACCACGGGCGTCAAACGCGTGCCGCGGAGCCAGGCGACCAATTCGCCGGTAACGCGCTGGGGGATCATGATCGGCAGCCGGGTGTGGACCCGGAGACGACGCAGGTGGGGGATTTCTGCTAGCATCTCGGCCAGATCGGCCAGTTGCGTGTCCCCCAGGGTCAGCGGGTCGCCGCCGCTGAGGATCACCTCCTCCAGCGACGGGTCGCGGGCAATCTCGGCGATGGTGGCGGACCAGCGTGTTGCGGTCGCCGGGCTTTGCGCGTAAGGATATTCTCGCCGGAAGCAGTAACGGCAATGGACGGCGCAAACGCCCGTCGTTATCATCAACGCCCGTCCAAGGTACTTGTGCAGCAGTCCGGCGGCTCGCTGGGCGGCCAGGTCCCCCACGGGATCAGCCGTAAATCCAGGCGTAGCCGTGAGTTCGTCGTCCAGCGGCAGCACCTGCCGCAGCAACGGATCGCGGGGGTTTCCCCGTTCCATCCGGGCGATGTAGCTCGTGGGGGCCAGCACGGGAAAACGGCGGCTGGCGCGGATTGCGGCGGGCTCGCAATCGGCCGGCAACTGCAGCCGCCGGCACAGTTCGACCGGATCGCGGATCGCCGTTCGGAGGGCTCGCCGCCAGGCGGGACCTGGGGTCGTGGCGGCGCGGACAGAGTTATCGAGAGACGCTAGAATAGCCATTTTGGCGGTCAACCATCAGGGATGGCCGGTCCTTCAACACAGGTATCGCAGGACGAGCATCGTAACGGTTTCAATCACAGAATCGAAGTGGGGATTACGACCAGTGGGCGTTTACAAGACCAGCGATTTTCGCAAGGGGCTAAAGGTTCAGATCGACGGGGAACCATACCTGATGATCGAGATGAACTTCGTCAAGCCGGGCAAGGGCAACGCAATGTACAAGTGCCGGCTGCGGAACCTGATCCGCGGCACGGTCCTGGATCGCACCTACAAAGGTGGCGACTCCCTCGAGTCGGCTGACGTCGAGGAGATCGAAGTCCAGTTCCTGTACCGACAAGCCGATAACTTCGTGTTCATGGACAACAAGAGCTACGAACAGTACGAATTGAGCGCCGAGCAGGTCGACGACAATTGGCAGTACCTGAAGGAAGGTATGGCTTGCCAAATGGTGCTGTACAACGGCAACCCGATCACGATGGCGCCGCCGAATCACGTCACGCTGAAGGTCGAGTACTGCGAGCCGGGGGTGAAGGGCGATACGGCCACGAACGTGACCAAGCCCGTGAAGGTTGAAACCGGCGCGGAAATCATCTGCCCGTCGTTCATCAACATCGGCAATGTGATCAAGGTCGATACGCGGACCGGCGAGTATGTTGAACGGGTGAGCACCTAACGTCGGCCGGGCCGCAAGTCGTAGGTTGGGACTCCGTCCCGACCCACCAGGATGCAATGTCTGCTGGCAAATCCACGGCGACCGACTTTCTTCCCACGGCGCCGCTGCCCAACCTGAAATTGCGGGCCCGGCTGTTGCGGCGGGTCCGCGAGTTCTTCGACGGCCGCGGTTTCCTGGAGGTCGAGACGCCGGTGCTGTCGGCCGACACGGTGGTGGACCGGCACCTGGACCCGCTGTACCTGACGTTGTTCGACGATCCGTGCGAGCCGGCGACCGGCCGCACGCTGTGGCTGCAGACCTCGCCGGAATTCGGCATGAAAAGGCTGTTGGCCGCGGGCGCGACGGCGATCTACCAGATCGCGCGCGCGTTTCGTGGCGGGGAACGCGGAACGTGGCACAATCCGGAGTTCACGATGGTCGAGTGGTACCGTGCGGGCGACGGGATGCAGGAAGGCATCCAGTTGCTGGCGGACTTTGCCGACCAGTTGTTGGAAATGGGAGCGGCGGAACGGATCAGTTATCGCCAGGCGTTCCTGACTCATGCCCAGATCGATCCGCTGACGGCTTCCGGCCCAGAACTGGCGGACGTCGCCCGCCGACGCGGCTTGGCCTGTCCGCCGGGCCTGGACGTGACCGACTGCGACGCGTGGCTGGATCTGCTGTTGGTAGAATGCGTCCAGCCGCACCTGGGGCAAAGTTGCCCGGCGATCGTGTACGATTATCCGCCCAGCCAAGCGGCGTTGGCCCGCGTGCGGAACGAAGATCCGCCCGTGGCCGAACGTTTCGAGCTGTTTGTGCGTGGCGTGGAACTGGCCAACGGCTACCACGAATTATTGGATCCGGAGGTGTTGCGAACGCGGAATTCACGGGCGAACCAGCTGCGACGGGCCGACGGCAAGTACACCTTGCCCGAGGACAGCCGCCTGCTGGCCGCCATGCAGCGCGGCCTTCCGCCGAGTGCCGGCGTCGCGCTGGGTTTCGACCGGTTGGTCATGCTCGCCGCCGGCGCGACCGACATCGCCCAAGTACTCGCGTTCCCCGTGGAGAGAGCTTGACCCGAATTCAAGCCTGCAACCAAGTAAGGATCGTTCGAGAAGGAAATGACTGTCTGGTGACAGGTGAGCGGCAAGGCACGAGCCGCCGGTAATGCGGTTCGCCGGTCACCGGTGGCTAGCGCCTTGCCGTTCACTCGTTCCTCGAACGACGCGAGTTACCGATCACCGATTACCGATCACCGACTACCGATTACCGATCACCGACCACCGACCACCGACCACCCAGGAGCCCCCCATGTCCGACTCGACCCCGATCAATAATCGCATCCCACCGCGGCGGATTCACGACGTGGCCGCCGAATTGGGCCTCGATCCCGACATCGTTTTGCCCCACGGGCATTACATCGCCAAGATTCCGTTCGACGAGTTGAAACGGCGCGCCGGCGCGCCGGACGGCGCTTTGGTGCTGGTCACCGCCATGACGCCGACGCCGACCGGCGAGGGCAAAACGACCACCACGATCGGCCTGGGTGACGCTCTGCGGGGGCTGGGAAAACGGTCGTCGATCTGTCTGCGGGAACCTTCGCTGGGTCCCTACTTCGGCATCAAAGGCGGTGGCACGGGCGCGGGGAGGTCCCAGGTGGTTCCGGCCGAGGACATCAACCTGCACTTCGTGGGCGACATGTACTCGGTCAGCAAGGCCAACAACCTCCTGGCCGCCATGGTTGACAACCACTTGCAGCACGGCAACGAACTGGGCATCGACCCGCGGCGCATCGTGCTCCGCCGCGTCATCGACTTGAACGACCGCGCCTTGCGCGAGATCTTCGTCGGGCTGGGCGGCGTCAAACACGGCGTGCCGCGGCAGGACGGCTTCAACATTACGCCGGCCTCGGAGGTGATGGCCATCTTGTGCCTGGCCGCCGACTTTGCCGACCTCGGTCAGCGGCTGGCCAGCATGGTGGTGGCGTTCACGTACAAGGGCAAGCCGGTGTTTGCCCGCGACATTCAAGCCGAAGGGGCGATGCTGGTCTTGCTCCGCGACGCGATCAATCCGAACCTGGTCCAGACCATGGAGGGCACCCCTGCCTTTGTCCATGCGGGACCGTTCGCCAATATCGCCCAGGGCACCAATACGGCGATCGCCACTCGGACGGCGCTCAAACTGTCCGAAATCGTGGTGACCGAGGCCGGTTTCGGCTCCGATCTGGGGGCCGAGAAGTTCTTCGACATCAAATGCCGCACGGCGGGGCTGGAGCCCAGCGCGGTGGTCATCGTGGCCACGGCCAAGGCGGTCCATTACCACGGCGGCTTTACGGAGGACGGCGGGCTGGGGAATCTGGCCAAGCACATCGAGAACATTCGCCTGTTCAACCTGGAGCCGGTCGTGGCCTTGAACCGCTTCGCCGACGATACCGACAGCGATCTGAACCAGATCATCGAGTTCTGCCGCACGCTGGGCGTCGAGGCCGTCGCGACGACGAACTTTGCGGACGGCGGCGCGGGTGCGGTCGACTTGGCGCACGCCGTGCTTGGCGGCATCGACAAGAACCGCGGCCGCAAGTTGCGGTTCGCGTACCCGCTGGAGATGCCGCTGGTGGACAAGATCGCCAAAGTCGCCCGCGACCTGTACGGAGCGAAGGACGTGGAGTACGAGCGGCGGGCGAAGGAGGATCTGAAGCTGCTGGTCGAGTCCGGCTACGGCAACCTGCCGATTTGCGTTGCCAAGACGCCGAAGTCGCTGTCGGACGACCCCCGGCTGCTGGGCCGCCCGCGGGATTTCACGCTGATGGTCAGCGAATTGCGGATCAGCGCCGGCGCCGGCTTTGTCGTCGTGATCTGCGGCGACATCGTCACCATGCCCGGCTTGCCCAAAGTCCCGGCCGCCGCCCGCATCAAGGTGGCGTCCGACGGCACGGCAACGGGTTTGAGCTGACCCAAACGTTGCAGAAAATCCGGCGAACGGCGGGCGTGAGCCCGCCGGTTTTGCCAGCGTTGTCCGCCATGGCACCGCTGCCGATTTTGTTCAACCCGCGTGACATCGGTGGAGTCGCGGCGGATTATGGTTGATGGATGAAGAACCGGCGGGCTCACGCCCGCCGTTCGCCGCTGGGTGCGCAACGACGGCGTTGACTCGGATCGACAGCTCCGCAATCGCACGGCCGTCCGGTTTCGACGCCGGGTGCGTTGCGGACGTGAAATGCAGACGTTAGCCTGTCTTCGGCTCGACTTCGATTGGTTTACGGGCCGCTCCGAGAAGTTCGGATTTCCAGTCACCACGCCACGACGAATGTGCGATATTCCGCGTGAACGAATTCCTCCCATCTATTTATTTTGATCACGCCGCCACGAGTTGGCCCAAGCCGCCGGAAGTGGCGGAGGCCATCGTGCGAA
>CAYUFW010000058.1:26745-30624 GCA_964443915.1 uncultured Pirellulaceae bacterium | reverse complement strand
CTCGCCACGCCAACATGCGCGCACGTCGCGCGCATGATACGGACTGAGACTCTAATCGACATCTTCTTCCTCTCACCCCGTCTTTGTCGGCAGCCGTCGCGTGCTTCCCACAACGAGGCCCAGGCACGCGGCGGTGAGGCTCATCCACTGCGAAGCCGTCATTCCCCAGGCCAGCGGGCCGACGTCGGCGCGGAACCAGTCGAGCGCGAAGCGGATCACGGCGTAACCCAACACGGACAGCACGAACGACTGGCCCCAGCGCCGCAATCGCCCGTCGATCAGCGCGAGAACGCCCAGCACAATCAGGACGGCGGCCGCCTCGTACAGCTGCACGGGATGGACGGGCAACGAGCGGTGGGCTGTCGGCGGCAGCAGGCCGGCGGAGCGATGTTGCAGGTAGGCCGGGCTGTCGGCGGGAAACGTCACGGCAAGCGGCCAGTCAGCACCGCACAGACTGGGGATTGTCTGCACCTGCCGCACCAACACCGGGTCCGCGACGACGGACAATCGCTCCGGCGCCGCGCAGATGTCACCCCAGCAGCAGCCTCCCAAGAAGCATCCCACGCGCAGCAGGCCGATTCCCGCCAGGAGTGAAAAGGCAAAGGCATCGCACAATCGTGCCAGCGGCAGGCGGGCGATCAGGGCGTACAGCGCCGCCACACCCAGGGCCGCCGCCAGCGAGCCGTACAATAGGCGGTCGTTGCCGCCGCCATGCGCCAGGGTTTGGAAGAGGCGTCCGCTCAGCCGAGAGCCCACGGCGGCTCCCGCAAGCAGGAGCGGCGCCAGCCAGTCGATGTGCCACACGGGAATCCCACAGCGGCACGAACGTCGCCGCGTCAGCCACCACCCGACGCTCCAGGCCGCGAGGAGCAAGACGCCGTAGCTTGTCACACCTGGAAAGGGAAGCAAGACCGGATGCATGGTCCCTGACTTTCCTCGTGTCATCCATGCCCCGGCTTTGTCCCAGAATCACGTAGGGCCACTTAGCGGCGGAAGGCATTCAGTACGGACTCGATCCGGGCCTTGTCCTCCAACTTGCCGAAGACGAGCGGCTGTCCGGCGTACAGCGTGTCGCTGCCGACGTTTTTCACGATCGCGTCCTCCAACTCGCTACGGCTCGTGGCGGCCTTGGCCGGGTGCTGCTCGCCATTGACCAGACGCAGACGCAACGAGCCGTCTGCCAACTCCGCCTTGGCGACGAAGTAGGGCGGCTTCTCCGTGTTCAGACCCGCGAACGCGGCGCAGTCCAACAGCTCCATGGTGAAGAAGTCCGCGCCGCCGAGGGGAGTGAGCCACGCCTTGAACTCCTGCTGTTCGCCCGGCCGAACGACACCGTTCTCTTCCTCGTACGACAGCGACTTGACGAAGTACGTGCGCGAGTCGTAGGGGCGGATGAACAGCAGTGTCTTGCTGTTGGCCTGTTGATACCACCACACGCCGGACAGCTTGGGATCGACCTTGCTCTTCTCCGGATCGCCAACGGGATACTTCACGCAGGCAGTCAAACTCAGGATGGCGACCACCAGCGGAGCGACTCCCAACAACGTCACCAGGGGGCTTTTCGCTTTCAGAAACCGGGACAATCGCGAGCGGCTCACAGCGGACTCCTTTGCTTTGCAGGGACACGGACGAGGGCAAGAGCAGAACCACTTTCGCACACGCTCACCTCAAACCGGCATTTCTCATCATACCATATCATCGCGTCTGCGGATTCCTCAGGTAGTAAAATCGCCCGTCTTCTGCGCCGCCGAGGAAATCGGGGATGCCGTCGCCGTTGAAGTCCACCACGGTGGGACTGACGTCGTGGCCTTCGATGTTCTGTTCGACGAGCAGCCCCATGTCGCGGAAGAGCCACTTACCGTCGCGGGCGTCCACTTGGCGGAGGAACTTGGCGTTGGCGGCGTTCAGCAGCACGTCCAGCTTGCCGTCGCCGTCCCAGTCCACGACGCACAGCTTGCGCCGGCCGCTGCGGCCGGCGATCCCGGCGGATAGCCGTAGCGGTTCCCCTTTCTCGTCGCAGAGCGCGCGTTTCGGCGCCAACAACACGAGCCCGCCGCTGCGCCGCTCGCGCTGGAAGAAGGCCAGATAGCCCTCCTGGTCCAGCATCACCAGATCCACCAGGCCGTCCCGGTTCCAGTCCACCGCGACCGGCGTCGTGCGCCATTGCGTCAGCAGTTCCTTGCCCTGCGGGCGCAGCCAGCCGTAAGCCAAGGTCGGCTGCGGGCCGTCCCATTCGACTTCGATCCCTTGTGCGGGGGCGAGTTGGGGCTGCTGCCGACTGCCGACGTTGCGGTACCAGTGGACGCGGCCCCAGATCGAATTCACGATCAGGTCCGGCAGACCGTCGCTGTCCCAATCCGCCACGGTGAGCGTCGTGTAGCCCCATTTCGCCTCGCACGGTCCTTGGATACTGCCGTTCGGGCCGGCCATGATGCGAATCACCTTGCCGCCGGCTTCCAGGTACTTCGGCGCGGCCCATTTCGGTTTCTCGACGCCCCGTCCGTTCAGGTTTTCGATCCACGCGATGTAGCCGGCCGTGTTGCCGCTGATGATGTCGGTGTCGCCGTCGCCGTCCCAGTCGAAGCCGCACGGCGTGGCCAGCGCGCCGAACTTCACGTCGTCGGCTTCCTGCTGGAAATAACGCGGCGGGAGGAACTGCGGCGTGCGATCCGCAGCCACTTTGCCAGAATGTTCGACCAGCGCCACGCGGCCGTCCTCGTCGCCCACAATCAGGTCGGCGTGTCCGTCCTTGTTCCAGTCGATCGCGGTCGGCGTGATCATTTCCAGGTCCATCACCAGCGACTGGCCGTCGGCGGTCTTCAGCCGTTTGCCGGGCGCGTACTGCGGCGCGGTGCGGGTCCCAAGATTCTCGAAGTAGGTGAAGCCGTCCAGGAATTCGCCGCAGAGCAAGTCCAGATCGGCGTCGCCGTCGAAATCGGCAAAGTTGGGCGACGGCCAGCCGAACACCTCAACCGGCCGGTCGCCGGCCATGACCTTCACCGGCGTTTCGTACTTGGGCTCGGCGGTCGTGCCCGTGTTGCGGGCCAGATAGACAAAGCCCCGCAGCGGCCCGCGGGTCCAGCGGCCGTCGGCATCGTAGGCGTTGTCCCAGCCGTAGTCGGTCCAATCGCCCGCCCCGACGATCACGTCCGGCCGGCCATCGCCGTCGTAGTCCACGTAGCGCCAGAAATTGCCGCGCACCCGATTGGGATGGACGTTGGCCGGCAGCGGCAGCTTGCGGCCTTGCTCCAGGCCCGTGCGGAGGAAGTCGGGATGCTCGGTACCGGGCGAGAGCACGCGCGGTTGGCCGTCGACAAAGCTGACTTGCACGTTTTGCAGGCCGCGGCTGATGCGGCGGGCCGGCTTGAACACGGGCAGCGGGTTCCGCGCCGTGTCGCCGCTGGCGTTCTCGAAGAAGTAGACGCCGTTGTAGGGCTTGTCCGGGCAGTTGACGACCAGATCCAGGTCCCCATCGCCGTCGAAATCCATCGGCAGCGGCCAAGCCCAGAGGCCGACGCCGAGGTCGACGACCAGTCCGGCGTGGTGGTACTTGAGCCGCTCCAGGGCAGCGGCGCCACTCGAAGCGGGTTGCTTCGGCGGGTCCGCCTTCTTCTCTGCCGCTGCTGCCAGGACCGCCACGGCGGCACAAACAACGCACGCCGGCACAATCAGAATTCGGTTCATGTTGCTCCTCACTCGGTCAGTCGAAATGATGGGAGACCTTCGGTCGTTGGTTTCGGCGGGGTCGGACACCCGCGCCGAACTCAAAGCCCCGCGCCGAACTCAGACCCGCGCCGGACTCAGAATCAGCAGCGGGAAGGACCGTGGGGTAAGCTTCCAGCTTGCCAGTCTTCTGTACTCTCCGTTTTCTCGTTTTCC